>CAYOYO010000001.1:0-2410 GCA_964408195.1 uncultured Oscillospiraceae bacterium
TCGGAAGCGTGGGCGGACAGGAGTTAAGAATGAGGATATTAGGCATAGACCCGGGTTATGCCATATTGGGATACGGCATCGTCGATCTTTCCGGCAACCGGTTTACCGTATGTGATTACGGTGCGGTTACCACCGATAAGGATATGGACATGCCTGACCGCTTGAAGCACATTTATTGCAGGCTTATGGAAATTATCGACGAATACCGGCCCGATGCGGCTGCCGTTGAAGAGCTCTTCTTCAATAAAAATACAAAGACTGCACTTGGAGTGGGTCAGGCCAGAGGAGTTACGATTCTCGCCTGTGCAAATTCGGGACTGGATATTTTTGAATACACACCGCTTCAGGTGAAACAAGGCTTGATCGGTTACGGGAGAGCGGAAAAAGAGCAAGTGCAGTTTATGGTGAAGGCAATCCTGAAGCTGTCTGAGATTCCAAAACCCGACGACACAGCGGATGCCCTGGCGGTAGCTATTTGTCATGGGCATTCTGCCGGCTGTATGTCACGCATTGTCAAAGCCGCCGGATCACATTCCCGCTAAGTCACAAAAGGAGCATAAGGATGATTCACTATTTAAAAGGTGCCATTACCATGATTTTTGATGGGGGTATCGTACTGGAGGCAGGAGGAATCGGATATAAAGTTTTTGTGCCGGACAATTCTCCTCTATATGCAAAACAGGGAAAAGAACCGACTACCGTTTATACCGTCATGATTGTACGGGAAGACGATATGAGCCTCTACGGCTTTCATGACAATGATTCGCTGGTCCTCTTTCAACAGCTTCGGACGGTAAACGGAGTAGGGGCGAAAGCTGCCTTGTCTATCCTGTCGTCCATACCGGTAGATCAGGTGAAGAAAGCCATCGTCTTTGAAGACACGAGCTCCCTGACGAAGGCCAATGGCATAGGGAAAAAGACAGCCCAGCGCATCGTGCTGGAGCTGAAGGATAAAATCACCGACTTAGGCCAGTTGTCTGAGATTGCCGAGAAAGCAGGAGGAGACAGTGGAAGAGGGGAAGCAGTCAATGCCCTCATGGGACTGGGTTACAGCAGAAGTGAAGCCCTGAGTGCTGTGGGCGCTGTTGAAGGAGATCATCTCCCCACTGAGGAATACATCCGATTGGCTTTAAAAGGTGCCGTGAGAAAATAGGAGAATATGAATGGAGTATGAGGATAGAATCGTTGAAACGAAAATGAAGAACGACGAAGAAGAACTGGAACTCAGCCTTCGCCCAAAACGCTTTAGTGAGTACATCGGACAAAAAGGGGTTACAGACAATCTTAAAGTATATATTGAAGCGGCCAAAATGCGCAGAGAACCTCTGGATCACGTGCTTTTTTACGGGCCCCCGGGCTTGGGAAAGACTACCTTGGCGGGAATCATTGCCAATGAACTTGGGGTGGATCTTAGGATCACCTCCGGTCCCGCCATTGAAAGGGCAGGGGACCTGGCAGCAATATTAACCAACCTCAATGACAGCGATGTGCTGTTCATCGATGAAATCCATCGATTGAATCGCTCCGTGGAAGAAGTTCTGTACTCTGCCATGGAGGATTACGCTCTTGATATCATTATCGGGAAAGGCCCCTCCGCCAGATCTATAAGGCTAGATCTGGCAAAATTTACCCTCATCGGGGCTACCACCCGTGCCGGCAGCCTTTCAGCTCCCCTCAGAGATCGATTCGGCGTAATCAGCAAGTTTGAGATGTATACTCCGGAAGAGCTTTCTCATATCCTCCGGCGGACGGCTGAAATTCTCAATGTAGCCATTGATGAAGCATCCCTGAAGGAACTGGCTATGAGGTCCAGAGGAACCCCCAGAGTGGCAAACAGGCTTCTGAAAAGGGTAAGAGACTTCAGTCAGGTCAGGGGAACGGGCTCCATCGACATAGACATCACCGACAAGACTCTGAACGCCCTCGGTATCGACAGATGTGGCCTGGAAATTCTGGACAGAGAGATTCTTTCAACGATCATACATCGGTTTCACGGCGGACCCGTAGGTATTGACACCATTGCCGCCGCCATCGGCGAGGAGCGGGTCACCATTGAGGATGTCTACGAGCCGTACCTGATACAACTGGGTTTCCTCCATCGAACCCAGAAGGGCAGAATGGTCTCCCATGAAGCCTATGGACACATGGGGCTTCCAATACCCGGTGACCAGCAGATCGCATTTACTGACTGAGGATTTACCCGACTTTTCTTTGACATGACCAACAATGAGGTGGCAGATTGGCACAGAAACAACGAAAAACCCATATAAAAAGGGGGATTATCCTCACATCACTTTTGCTCCTGATGTTCCTGATTCCCTTTGAGTCGGAGGCTTCCGACCCCTCTGAATATATCAAAGTCGGGTTAAAATACGGCAACACCGCCGTCTCTCAGTGCACGATAGTATCC
>CAYOYO010000001.1:2478-50676 GCA_964408195.1 uncultured Oscillospiraceae bacterium
GGTGGATTTCGATTGGGATTTGTTGCAGATGACGGCAGTTTCACCGAGCTGCTTCCTCTCCCTGCCTATAGGGAACTGACAGCCTATCCCAGAGATGGCCATGTAGAGCTGATGGACAGCGCCGGGGTTCTCATATCTGCCGATATTGGAATCAACGGTTGCCTTATGCCTTATATGGAAGGAGAAGGGAACTTTCTTCTGATTGACGGGGCAGAATATCGAGGTGGAATCCTGTTCAAAGTCGGAGAAAGCAATGGGTTGACGGTAATCAATCATCTCACTATGGATGAGTATCTCTATGGAGTCATTCACAGAGAAATGGGGATGACAAATCCTCTTGAAGCACTGAAGGCTCAGTCGGTTGCTGCACGGACCTTTGCCGTTGTGAACAGAGATCGCCATGCTTCCGAAGGGTTTGATGTGTGTTCCACGATACACTGTCAGGTATACGGCGGCCGCAAAGACGAGTATGAAAGCACCTGCAAGGCGGTAGACGAGACAAGCGGAAGGATCCTTCGCTACCGGGGGGAAGCAGCCGAGAGTTATTACCACAAGAACAGCGGGGGTTACACACAAAACTCAGAGGATGAATGGTCTACCAGAGCGCCACATTTAAGAGGAGTCGCCGACACATACAGCCCAGTGTACCCATGGCAGGCCGTCATCAGCTTTGACACCCTGCGGCAAAAATTAATTCTGGCTCAAATGGACCCGGGAGCCGTAAAATCCGTAAGGATAGAAAGCTATGACGGTTCCGGAGCGGTATCTTCTCTGTTTATTGAAGGAAGCGACAGACAAGTAGACTTAAGTAAATCAATGATCCGAGCCGTTCTGGGCAGTTCTTTGGTCCGATCAAGGCATTTCAGCCTGGGGGATTTGTATCTGGGAGGTACAAATCAGGCAGGAACCATTCATTTGAGCATTCTCTCCGGTACGGGTGTAAAAAAAATGGATGGATCCGCAGCCATCTCTATCCTGTCGGCAGTAGGGAAGCAATCCACTGCAGCGATAGAGACTCTGTCGTTCACCAACGGGAGGGAAACCGCGAAACTACAGCCTTCTGCTGAAAGCCCGGCCCCCGGAGGCGATGATATAAACAAAACGGTCACCGGAGGAACTTTGACGGTAACCGGTGTAGGGTACGGTCACGGGGTTGGCATGTCTCAGGACGGAGCCATAGAAATGGCGAAACAGGGGATGGACTACGAGGAGATATTGAAATTTTACTTTACCGACATTGAGGTATATTGATGCATATTGATGATTTTGACTATGAATTGCCTGAAGCTCTCATCGCCCAATACCCATCGGAAAAGAGGGACAATGCCAGGCTGATGGTGCTTGGCAGAGAGAATGGAACCATTGAACACAGACATTTCTACGATATCCTTGATTACATCTCTCCGGGAGATTGCCTTGTATTAAACAATTCGAAAGTTCTGCCGGCAAGGCTCCTTGGAAGAAAGGAGGCCACAGGTCTTTCGGTGGAGTTCCTTCTGCAGAAGAGAATCGAAGGGGATATCTGGGAAACCATGGTCCGCCCGGGCAGGAGGCTGAAACCGGGTGACGTCATTTGCTTTTCGGAAACACCCCGTCTTTCGGCAACCATTTTGGACTACGGTGGGGAAGGCACCCGTATTGTGGAATTTCAACACGAGGGAGCTTTTGTAGAGGTGTTGGATCAAGTAGGGAGAATGCCCTTGCCTCCCTATATTCACAGAGACAGTGAAGGGGGAGACAAGGAAAGATATCAGACGGTCTACTGTAGAGACGAGGGGTCTGTAGCAGCTCCTACCGCAGGGCTCCACTTCACCGAAGAACTCCTGGAAAAGGCCAGGGCAAAGGGTGTCCGTCTAGCTTTCGTTACCTTGCATGTTGGAATCGGAACCTTTCGCCCAGTGAAATGCGAAAGGATTGAAGACCATAAAATGCATTTTGAAGAGTATCGCATCGATGACCAAACGGCAGAAGTCATCAACAACACCAAAGCGTCAGGGGGAAGAGTTTTTTCTGTTGGGACCACCTCCACAAGAACTCTGGAGAGCGCAGCAGACAAAGATGGTAGGGTGAAAGCGGGCTTTGGGAATACGGACATCTTTATTTATCCGGGCTATTCCTTTCGCATCGTTGACAGCCAGATTACCAACTTCCATTTACCCAAATCTACTTTAATGATGCTCGTATCCGCTTTTTACGACAGGGAGAAAATCCTGGAAGCCTATGAGGCAGCCATAAGGCAGAAATACCGGTTTTTTAGCTACGGGGATGCCATGCTCATTTTATAGAGTGGGGCGCCGAGAACAGGATAGGAAAGGACAGCAATGAATGCAGTAACCTATAAACTTAAGAAAACTTGCAGCAGAACGAAAGCTCGGAGAGGTATGCTGAAAACTCCTCACGGAACCATTGAAACTCCCGTGTTCATGCCCGTTGGCACCGCAGCCACCGTGAAGGCGATGCGACCGGAAGAAGTGAAGGCGTTGGGAGCAGGAATTATTTTATCCAATACCTACCACCTCTATTTACGGCCGGGCCATGAAATTGTAAGGCAAGCAGGAGGTCTCCACCGCTTCATGAACTGGGACGGGGCAATTCTTACAGACAGCGGGGGCTTTCAGGTATTCAGTCTGGGAGACTTAAGAAAAATTACGGAAGAAGGAGTGACCTTTCGCTCGCATATAGACGGATCCAAGCACATGTTTACGCCGGAAACGTCCATGGAGGTTCAGAACGCTCTGGGCTCCGATATTATCATGGCCTTTGACGAATGTGCGCCTTACCCTGCGGACAGGGCTTATGTAAAGCAATCCCTGGAAAGGACTACCAGGTGGCTGGCTCGCTGTAAAAGTGCTCATCATAATACAGAAAAGCAGTCTCTCTTCGGGATTATGCAAGGTGGCATGTATCCGGAACTGCGCAGACAAAGTGCAGAAGAGATTGTCGAGATGGACCTGCCCGGTTATGCCATCGGCGGCCTTTCTGTGGGGGAGCCGAAAGAGCTGATGTATCAGGTGCTGGACCGGTGTGTCGATTATCTTCCGAAAGATAAGGCCAGGTATCTTATGGGTGTAGGAAGCCCCGACTGTCTCTTTGAAGGAGTGGAGCGGGGCATCGATATGTTTGACTGCGTCCTGCCTACAAGGATTGCCAGAAACGGTCTTGCTTTGACCTCACAAGGAAAGGTTTCCATAAAGAATGCAAAATATGAAAGAGATTTTACCCCTTTGGATCCGGATTGCGGTTGCTACACCTGCAGAAATTATTCGAGAGCCTATCTGCGGCATCTGTTCAAAGCCAACGAGATTTTGTCTTCCATGCTGCTGACAAACCACAATCTGTACTTCCTGGTAAACCTGATGGGCAAGATTCGGTCTGCCATCGAAGACGATCGGTTTACAGAGTACAAAAGTGAGTTTTATTCCCGATACGGGAAATTCTAAGCAAACCTGCCACGGGGACAGACCCTTTGTCAGGAAAACCTGACAAAGGGTCTGTCCCCGTGGCAGGTTTATGTTATTTAAGAAGGAGTGAACGCATATGCCTATTATTGTCCCTAAGGGATTGCCTGCTTTTAAAATACTGAAAGAAGAAAACGTCTTCGTGATGAATGAAGTGCGTGCCCAAACCCAAGACATAAGACCCTTAAAAATTGCCATCGTCAACCTGATGCCTACAAAGGAGGTTACAGAGACACAGCTGATACGGCTTTTGGCAAATACCCCCCTTCAGGTGAATCTGAAACTACTGACAATGGATTCCCACGATTCGAAAAATACCAAGAGAGATCATCTGGAGAACTTCTACAATACGTTTGAGGAAATCAAAAACCACCGCTTTGACGGCATGATCATCACCGGAGCCCCGGTGGAATTCCTTCCCTATGAAGAGGTGGACTATTGGAAAGAGCTGACGGAGATCATGGAATACACAAAGGATCACGTATTCAGCGTCCTGCACATCTGCTGGGGAGCCCAGGCTGCTCTCTATTACCACTACGGAATCGATAAATATGTGCTCCCGGAGAAATTATTCGGCGTTTACCCGCATAAACTGAAGGACAGGAAATCCGAATTGATGCGTGGATTTGACGAAGTTTTCTACGCCCCTCACAGTCGCCACACCCAGGTGATGAAAGAGGATATCCTTGGATTCCCCGAATTGAAAATCCTGGCGGAGTCAGAAATCGCGGGCCCTCATATCATCTCCACGAAGGATAAACGCATGATCTTTGTACAGGGCCATGCCGAATACGACAGTGATACCCTGCGGCTTGAGTATGAACGGGATGTGAAAAAAGGACTTCCCATAAATGTTCCGGCTAACTATTTTGAACAAGATAACCCGTCCGGAAAGATTCTGGTTCGCTGGAGGGGACACGCCAATCTGTTTTTTGCAAACTGGCTTAACTATGTGTACCAGGAGACTCCCTACGACCTGAATAAATTGGAACTGTTAAGAAAATAAGAGAAAATCGAAAGGAGAAACGGCCCTTGGATTTATGCGAACATCGGTCCCAATGCGGGGGCTGCATCTATCAGGAAATCCCATATAAAGACCAACTGCAGATGAAAGCAAAGGATGTCCTTCGCCATCTCAACGACAATCTGATTTCATGCCACCGCTTCCTCGGTATCGAGGGGAGTCCTAAGCTTTATGCCTATCGAAATAAAATGGAGTATACTTTCGGAGACGAGGTGAAGGGCGGAGAGATGACTCTGGGACTCCATCAGCAGGGACGCCACATGTCTGTTATTACCACGGACCGGTGTCAGCTGGTGGATCCGGATTTTAATCTGATTTTAAGAGAGACACTTGGATTTTGTCGGGAAAAGGGTTATCCACTCTATCATAAGAAAAGTCATGCCGGGCTTCTTAGGCATCTGATCCTACGAAAGGGAGAGCATACGAGAGAAATTCTCATAAATATAGTGACCAGCACTGCAATGCCATTTGATGGAGAAGAATTTGTTTCCCGGATTCAGGGGTTAGACTTGCAAAACAAGGTGGTGGGCATCCTGCATACAGAAAATGACAGTCCCGCCGATGCAGTGGTTTGCCAGAGCTTGCATATCCTGTGGGGAAGGGACTATTACCGGGAGGAACTTCTGGGTCTTACGTTCCGTGTCAGTGCCTTTTCCTTTTTCCAAACCAATGTATCGGCTGTGGAACGTCTTTATACAGAAGCTTTATCACTGATTCCCGAGCTATCCGGAAAGATCGTATTCGACCTGTATTCGGGAACAGGTACCATCACCCAGGCGGCAGCCCTGCGTGCAGAGAAAGCCATCGGTATAGAGCTTGTACCGGAAGCGGTGGAAGCGGCGAAAGCAAATGCTAAGATGAATGATTTGTCAAACTGTACATTTATTGCAGGTGATGTGCTGAACGTGTTGGACGGTATTGCTGAAAAGCCGGATGTAATCATTCTGGACCCGCCTAGATCAGGGGTGCATCCAAAAGCGCTGGAAAAAATATTAAACTATGAGGTAAAGCAAATTCTTTACATCTCCTGCAACCCGAAAACCCTTGCGCAAAACCTGGCAACGGCAGAACTTTTCGGGTATCGTGCAATCACGTTGAAAGCCTATGACAATTTTCCCTTTACCAGGCATTGCGAATGCGTCTGCCTGCTGGAGAATGGATCGGATATGACTTCTGAGGAAAGCGGGCAGCCATGCGAATAGGGTATGCCTGTCTTACGGTAGGAGTGCAAAACACAGATATTCGGACTTGCGCGCAAAAGAATGCCAGCGAAGAGAAGCTGAAGGAGTTGATTTCCCACAACCTGACGTCTCTTGAAAACATCATAGATTACAACATCAAAAACGATATTTTGCTCTTTCGTATCAGCTCCGACCTGATTCCCTTCGGCTCAAGCCCAGTGAACCGGATCCCCTGGTGGGATTTGTTTCGCCACCGCCTCCAAGTAATCGGAGAGAAAATAAAAAGCCACGGCATGCGGGTATCCATGCATCCCGGACAATACACTGTGATTAATTCCCCCCATGAGGATGTGGTTGAACGATCAATTACTGACCTGGACTACCATGCCCGTGTTTTAGAGAGCCTTAACCTTAACCGGGAACACAAGATCATTCTCCACATCGGAGGGATTTACGGCGACAAAGGACAGGCCATAAGAAGATTTGAAAAGAGTTACAAGAAATTGACGGAGCCGGTCAAGGAGAGGCTTGTCATAGAAAATGATGACAGGTCTTATACCATTTCCGATGTACTGGAAATCGGAACCAAAATGGGTATCCCCGTAGTGTTCGACAACCTTCACCACAGAGTGAACCCCAGCCTTGAAAAGGAGACAGATGCTTTTCTTATCAACGCGTGTAAAAACACCTGGAAGAAGGAGGATGGTCCCCCAAAAATCCATTATTCGCAGCAGGATCGGACGAAAAAGCCGGGAGCGCATTCGTCAACCATCAAGATTGATGAATTCCTCCGATATATGGACAATCTGGGGGAAATGGCACCGGATCTCATGCTGGAAGTCAAGGACAAGAATTTATCTGCCTTAAAATGCGTCAACTGCATGGGGAAGGACAAAAGGATTTTAGTACTTGAACGGGAATGGGGTCGCTATAAATACAGTGTCCTGGAGAAAGCGCCCGCCGCCTACCAAGAAGTTCGCAACCTCCTTAAGGACAAAGACCAATACCCGGCTCTCGATTTTTATCACATATTGGAAGAAGCTCTCAATCAGCCGGAAGCTCCCGGTAATACAGAAAATGCAGCCCTCCACGTCTTCGGGTATTTTAAGGAACTGGCAACGATTAAAGAAAAGGACCGGTTTTTCCGACTTCTTGACTCCTACAAGCAGGGGAAGATTCACTCTCGGAGTATGAAAAATCTGTTATGGATGTTAACCCAAAAATACGGACAGCCTTATCTTTTGGATTCCCTTTATTTTATTCTTTAATAACTCTTTTTTTCTTTCAAGTGGGCAGAGTTACTGTGAATACTCCGGTCTGTCGGATCCGGGGATGTGAACAGCAACGGGTCAGGAAAAAACTGTCGAATCATGTAGATTTTTAGGATATGCAAGAGTATAATATAATACAACATTCAACCGACAAAAATACAGGAAAGCGGAATTGTAACCTTAAATCTTCCAATTCTTCTACAGTATCAAGAATTCAACCCCCGGACTTATTATAAGAAATCCACACCATGCTTTAGTGCTAGCGCGATAACGAGGTGTTCCTATGGCAATCCACAGTAAAGGGTTAAAGAAAGAAAAGGGCGAGAAGAACTCAGAGGCTTACAGCTTTCCCGGCCGGCCTGGAAGCGCAAGAGCCATTGCTTTCGCTATTGTTGTTCTGCTGCTCAGTGGTGTTTATCTGGGATTTGCCTATAACAGATATCGGAGCATAGCCACTCGTGAAGCCATCATACTGGCCGAGTCTCTAGAGTCCCTCCTGCATACGGAACATATCGCCGAGCTCATCGGCAGCGCAGAAGATCTACAGAAACCCGAATACATTATAACAAAAGAAAGTCTGATCAGTTTAGTGGAGACTATAAATCCCATACGCTTTGCTTACTTACTGGGAGAACGTAAAGGAAATCTGGTCTTTCTTCTGGATTCCGAAACGCCCGATTCCCCGGGGTACTCGCCTCCCGGGCAAATCTATAGCGAAGCGGCCAATGTATACAGGGAGCCGTTCCGAACAGGGAAAACCGCCATAGCAGATCGAAAAGAAGACCGTTGGGGCACATGGGTCAGCATCCTGGTGCCGGTCACAGACCCTGTTGACGGCAGCGTAGTTGCCGTGTTTGTAATCGACTACGATGCCGCCGAATGGTACCGGGGAATTCGAAAGCATATGATTCCGGATATCATCATTGTACTTTCGATTCTCATGCTCCTGACAGCTTTGGTTTACTCTCTTTTCCAGAGAAATACTCTAAAGAAACTCAGCGAAAAGTTGGCATTTGATGAAGCCTTGTATCACAATGTGTTTAAGCAGGCCCCCATCGGCATTGCCATTGTCAATAACAAGAATTTTGTTGTCCGATCCCAATACGGGTCCATGAATATCAATCCCATGTTTGAACGGATTTTAGGCAGAACCGGAACAGAATTGAGTGAAGTACAGTGGACGGAAATCACGCACCCTGAAGACTTGGCGGAGGATCTGGATAAGTTCGACAGATTCCAGAGCTGCGAAATCAACGGTTATTCCATGGAAAAGCGGTTCCTCAAGCCGGATGGCTCCAGCGTCTGGACCCATATGAAAATCGTTCATCTCTTAGGAGGGGACCAGAAGTTCCCCATGCACTTGTGCCTGCTGGAAGACATCTCTGCCCGAAAGGCTTCGGAGACCAATTTAAAAGAAAGCGAACGAAGCAAATCCGTGCTTCTCTCTAATCTCCCCGGAATGGCCTACCGCTGCAAATACGACTACCAGGGAACCATGCTCTATGTATCGGCAGGCTGTTATCACCTGACCGGCTATCTGCCGGAGAGTTTTCTCAACAACAAAGATCTTGCGTTTAACGATATCATCACACCGGGATACCGGAACATCCTCCTGGAAGAATGGAATCGAACCGTACCCAATAAGCTCCCCTATAAATGTGAATATGAAATCATTACCGCACATGGTCAGCATAAGTGGGTTCTGGAGATGGGAGAGGGTGTTTATGATGATGAGGGAGAGGTTGAGGCTCTCGAAGGAATTATACTGGATATATCAGACAGGAAAGAGATGGAGGACATCTTAAAATACAATAGCGAACACGATATGTGGACCGGCCTCTATAACCGCCGTTACCTGGAGGACCTTCTGAAGAAGGACAGCAAATCCGAGTACGCCGGGAAAAGCGCCCTGGTGAGCATCAACCTGACCGGGGTCAACTCCCTCAGCCTGATCTACGGTTTTCATTACAGTCGTGATTTGATTAAAAAAGCGGCGGAATCCTTAAGCGAGCTCTGCAGCGAAAAACACCGTCTCTTCAACACCTATGAAAACCGGTTTGTATTTTATATCAAGGACTATGAAGCCGACTGGGAGGTGCCCGCATTCTGCGAAGCGGTGGCTCAAAGGCTGGATGTTATATTCTCAGTGGAAAGAGTCAGCATCGGAATCGGTGTCATTGAGATTCAGGACCACAACAGGCATGATATCGGCCTTCTGCTGAAAAACCTGCTGGTAGCGTCTGAAAAAGCCATCGACAGCATGGAGACGGATGTGGGGATCTGTTTTTTCGATAGTGAGGTGGAAGCTCAGATTCTTCGAGAAGAAGCAATTATAAGAGAATTGGATCAAATCGCAGCACAGGATCATATGGGCGGGCTTTATCTCCAATACCAACCCATACTGGAACTCGCCACTGACAGAATCTGTGGTTTTGAAGCTCTGGCCAGGCTGAACAGTGACAAACTGGGGCTGGTGATGCCCATGGAATTCATCCCCCTGGCAGAGAAGACGAAGCTCATTCTCCCTTTGGGGGAAAAATTGCTCCTCTGCGCTCTTGGCTTTCTCCGTCAATTGAAGGAAAAAGGGTTGGAACATGTGAGCATATCCGTGAACATTTCCGCCATTCAGCTGCTTAGAAGAGGCTTTGCGGAACGGTTGTTTGAGATGATAGAAGAGATGGGCGTAAATCCGGAAAGACTCTGCATTGAGATCACCGAGACGGTCTTTGCCTCAAACTACCAGGAAATAAACATCATCCTCAGCAAGTTCCGCCAAATGGGTATCAACATTGCCATCGACGATTTCGGCACCGAGTATTCCTCTCTCGCCAGAGAAAGGGAGCTGAATGTGACCTGCCTCAAGATTGACAGATATTTCATCGACAAACTGCTGAAAATCGACCCGGAACAAGCCATCACCGGCGACATCATATCCATGGCTCACAAGCTTGGACACTGCGTCACGGCAGAAGGAGTAGAAGAGGAAAGACAGCTTAAGTATCTGCGAGATCACGGCTGCGACAAAATTCAAGGGTATCTGATCAGCAAGCCCGTGGATGAGGAAGAAGCCCTTGCCTTTCTTTCTACAATTAACGATGAGGATTGCCTCTAGACGGACAACCCACTATTAAGGGGAGAAGATTCATGAAAAACGGAAAAACCGGCTTTACAATAAAAAGGATCATTTTACTCACCTTTACAGCCTCCTTATTGGTTTCTTTCGCCTGCTGCGGAGCGGTAATCTTTTCAAACTGGATCACCTCTTCAATGGAAGCGGCGGCGGCCACGTCGGCGGAAATCAACGAAGATTTGCGTGAACGGGTGATCGCTTTTATGGAGGTGCCTTATCATCTCAATGATATGAACCATAAAATCATCGAAAACGGAATGCTTGATTTGTCCCTTGCCACTGAGCGGGAGAAATTTTTTGCCGGTGTGTTGAGTTCAGTGAAGGAGGATATCTACAGCTTTAGTTACGGCACTACAAAGGGAGAATACTACGGCGCCAGGCGAAATGAGAAGGGTCAGATTGAAATCATGAGGAATGACGCCTATACAGGAGGAAATTCCTGGTACTATGCGATAAAGGACGATTTAACAGCGGGGGCGCTTTCGGTTCAGGCAGGTCCATTTGATCCACGTACCAGAGCCTGGTATAAAGCGGCTGTTGAAGCCGCGGGGCCGGTTTTCTCCCCTATCTACAAGCATTTTGTCATGAATGATTTGACGGTATCTGCTGCATGGCCCGTCTACGATGATGGGGGAGAACTTTCGGGAGTATTGGGAACCCACCTGCTTCTGTCGGATATGGGTGCATATCTACAAAATGCAGTTACCAAATATGAGGGGATCGCCGTCATTATAGAAAAAAGTACCGGCCTGCTTATCGCAAATTCAATGGGCGTAGATAATTTTACCATGGGGAAAGATGGGACTCCGGAGCGTTTGGGGTTGGATGCTCTGGACAGCGAAGATTTAAAAAAAGCCTACGAGGAATCTTTCATCACGGGCAAATCTCTTCAAAAGGTTTATAAAGGTAAGCTGGACAACTTTTTTTTAGACACATCGGAGATACAAATGGAGGGAATCCAATGGATTCTCATTTCCGCTATTCCCCAATCCACGTTTTTGGGGGATGCAATGACCGGCATGGGTTGGGCGGCCCTTCTGGCCATTGTATTTTTCATATTATCGGTTTTGACCTATCATCTGATTATGAGGAAGTTCTTGAAGCCTATGTATCAATTGCTCCGGATATCTGAACAATTGGCCGCCGGAGATCTGACAAAAAGAGCTCAAATCGTAAGAGAAGATGAAATCGGATTTCTCGCAAAAGGGTTCAACAGCGTGGCAGATAAGATGCAATCTCTCATAGACAATCTGGAAGCAACGGTGGAGACGCGTACCCGTGAGCTTACCGAAGCAAATCTGGCCTTGCAGGAAAGCAAAGACCAGCTTCGGCTGATCCTGGATTCCGCTGCAGAAGCCATTTATGGCATCGATCTTCAGGGAAACTGCACCTTCTGCAATGCCAGCTGCATAAAAATACTGGGGTACAGCAGCCAGGAAGATTTACTGGGAAGAAATATGCATTGGCAGATTCACCATACAAGAAGAGACGGGACTCCTTTCCCGATTGATGATTGCAGTATTTTCAAAGCCTTTCTGAAAGGGGAAGGTTCCCATGTGGACGAAGAGGTGTTCTTTAGGGCCGACGGCACTTCCTTTGATGTGGAATACTACTCCTATCCCCAGATTAGGGATGGAAAAATAATCGGCGCCGTCATCACCTTTATGGATATCTCAGACCGGAAAGAAAGAGAAGCGGAAATTGAATACCTGAGTTGTCATGACCCGCTGACGAGTCTCAAGAACAGGAGGTGTCTGGAGGACAATCTCCCTAAAATCGACATAACCGACAATCTGCCTCTTTCAGTTATCTTTGGAGACATCAATGGCCTAAAGATGACAAACGACGTGTTCGGACATGCCGCCGGTGATGAATTGATTAAAAAATCGGCGGAGATCCTGCAGCAATCCTGCAGAGACAAGGATACCGTAGCACGCATGGGAGGAGACGAATTTATCATCCTTTTGCCCAAAACCACCGGAGAGAATGCACAAAAGATCATTGAGCGTATCCGAGCCGGATTTGAAGACGCCCATGTAGAGGCGATCAAGTGCAGCATCTCACTGGGTCTTGACACAAAGACAAGCTCGGAACAACCCCTGGACGAGATTATGGGAAACGCAGAAAACGCTATGTACAGGGACAAGACCATGAATCGAAAAACCATAAATGCCACCATCATCGATACCTTGCTGAAATCCCTGCATACCGCTTGCCCTAGGGAAAAACAACATTCGGAAGCTGTCAGCAGTCTATGCGAAGAAGTGTGTTCTACTCTCGGCCTTCCCGAAACAGAAATAGCTACCCTGAAACGAGCAGGATACCTTCACGACATCGGAAAAATCGTGCTGGAGAAAAACATGCTCTTCAAGGATTCACTCAACGACTTAGAAATGGAAAAAATGCAGCAGCATTCCGCCGTGGGCTATCGGATTCTCAGTCTCTTTGACGATACGTTGGACCTGGCCGAACTTGTGTACGGACACCACGAGAGGTGGGATGGAACCGGTTATCCCAGAGGATTGAAAGAGAAGCAGATTCCCTTGCTTTCAAGAATCATCGCGGTGGTGGAGACTTACGACCGGGTGGTTAACAGGGGAATCTTGTCTTTCAATGAAAGAAAAAATGATGCGCTGGAGGTTATAAAATCCGGTGCGGGGACCCAGTTCGACCCGGAAGTCGCCGCTGCATTTCTCCGGGAGATCAAGAAATCTGCAGTGTGAGGACGTTCCGTTCCTTGCAAAGAAAAATGCAGAAAAAATGGGAACACACAGGACAATTTCACCTTGGCCATTGAAGAAAAAGGTACAGCATTCAGTAAGATGCGATGAAACCTTTAATCGAGGATTTCAAATCTCCAGAATTTTAATCTCAACATTTACAGGAAAGAAATTTTGTGGTAAAGTCAAAAGCATATTGCATTATTGTATACATGTTTTTATTTTGGACTCATGGGGTTTGTTTCGGTTTGAAGGCCCAAGCCGTTTTCCTACTTCATGAGTCCCGGCGAGGAGTTACTTATGATTGGAGACAAAGGACAAATACTGATTGCGATGGTTCTGTACATCGCTGTAGTAATCGGGATCGGCGTTTACTACGCAAAGAGAGCGGGGGAGAGCAGCCACAATTACCTCATCGGAGGCAGATCCCTGGGACCCTGGATTACCGCTATGGGAGCAGAAGCTTCGGATATGAGCGGCTGGCTTCTCATGGGCTTGCCCGGTGTAGCTTATTGGTACGGGTTAAGCGATGCGATCTGGACAGCCATCGGACTGCTGGTCGGAACCTACCTGAACTGGCTCTTTGTATCGAAGCGATTGCGGAACTATACAGTCATTGCAGGAGATTCCATAACGATTCCCGACTTTTTCAGCAACCGTTTCAGAGAGAAGAAAAAAGTGCTTATGACCATAGCTGCCTTGTTCATCTTGATTTTCTTCACCGTGTACGCAGCCAGCTGTCTGGTAACAGTGGGAAAACTGTTCAGCACCTTGTTTGATGTGAAGTATCAATACATGATGATTGCGGGAGCTGTATTTGTTGTCTGTTATACATATATTGGCGGGTTTCTTGCTGAAAGTGCCTCGGACTTCATGCAGGGCATCGTCATGTTCTTTTCTCTTGCCATCGTAATGATTGCGGGTGTAACCACCGCGGGCGGAGTGTCTGCAGTGATTGAAAATGTACAACAGATCCCCGGATTCTTTGAATTTTTCGGCATTGCCCAACCGGTTATGGCGGAGGGTGTCCAGCAAGTAGGAGAAGGAGGCATGCCGCTCTTTGGCGACAGGGCCTCTTACGGGCTTCTTACCATCATTTCTACCCTTTCCTGGGGGTTGGGATATTTCGGTATGCCCCAGGTGCTCTTGAAGTTCATGGCTATTAAAAATCCCGGAGAACTGAAGATGTCCAGGCGCATCGCTACAATCTGGTGCGCCATATCGCTGATGGCAGCGGTTTCCATCGGCATCATCGGCAGGGCGCTGTATCCGGATGCTTTCCTGACCCAGGGCTCAGCAGAGAGTATTTTCATCCTGCTTTCCACAAGCTTTTTCCTTCCGATTGTAGCGGGTGTTGTAATGGCAGGTGTTCTGGCAGCCACAATCAGTTCTTCCGACTCCTACCTGCTCATCGCTGCCTCCGCATTTTCCAAGAATATCTTTCATGGATTGCTGAAAAAGGATGCTTCCGACAAGGCGATTCTCCATAGCACCAGAATTACTCTCATCGTTATAGCCATATGCGCCATGATTATTGCACTGGACGAAAACAGCGTTATTTTCACGGTAGTCTCCTTTGCCTGGGCCGGGTTCGGTGCCACCTTCGGCCCCACCATGCTCTTTTCCCTCTTCTGGAAACGAATCACCAGAGCGGGGGCGATTGCAGGCATGCTCAGCGGCGGCAGTATGGTCTTTTTGTGGAAGCTGGTGCTGAAACCCATGGGAGGAATCTTTGGAATCTATGAACTGTTTCCTGCATTTGTTACATCCTGTCTATTTATAGTCATCGTGTCCATGCTTACGAAAGAGCCGGATGAGAAGATCCTGAAGGAATTCGAAGCAGCGAAAAAGGTCAGTTCAAACTAAGGTAAGGGCAAAGGCCGATGATTTTCGGCCTTTCTTGGCGTATTGTGTAAGAAGAAGGGGAAATTTCCGAAATGCCGGGGATTTCCCCTTTTATTTGTCTATGGAAAAAACTTGCCTGACAACCTGACGGTTTGTAAAATTTTATTGAAGAGAATATAACCGCCTTTTCGTGGATACGATTAAACGGAGGTCGTGACGATTGAACATTCTCATTGTAGATGATCAACCTCTTTTGAGGAAAGGAGTTTCACAGGTGTTGCTGTCTGAGAAAGGCGGCCAGCATTTCGCAGAGGCGGCAACAGTAGCCGAAGCCATAGAAATCCACAAGAAAAACCCGGCGGATTTGATTTTTCTCGAGTTGCATCTGATAGACGGAAGCGGGTTTGACCTGATTAGCAGCGTCCGTGCTCTTCCGGGAAAATCCCCGAAATTCATGTTGTTAGCCTCATCCATCAGCGTCTTTGAGTTTCGGAGGGCAAAAGAACTGGATGTGGATGGGTATCTCCTGAAGGAGGCAGATGGGGATGAGTTGAAATACGCATTTAGACAAATCCTTCGGGGAGAAAAATATTATCCTTCCAGGTTGGTAGAAAAAGCCTTAAGCGGAAGGGAGGCAGACGGTATACGTCTCCTGACGGACAGGGAGATGGATGTGCTGGCAGAGCTGAGCAAGGGGTTGACCAATTCACAAATCGGAGACAATTTGTATATCTCAGAAGGAACGGCAAAAAAACACATCAGCAACATTTTATCGAAGCTGAATTTATCAAACCGCATGGAAGTACTGGTGTATGCCAGTAAATTATCCGGCAAATAATAAAAGAAGAATTGCCATGATTGGTTTCCTTAGGATCCACCGGAGGAGAAGATGAAAAAGATATTCAGCAGAGCGGGACTTCTGTTCCTGGCAGCAGCCACCATGGGAATGCTTGGAGTCAGCTATGCAGGTTATACCGACAGTTTGAAAGTGGATACGGAGCTGTCCGCAGGAAGCATGAGCTTTGAATTCATGGACAGCGGGAAGGACCGGGATTTTATAATTGGCATACAAGAGAGCGAGAAAGAGAAGGTTACGAAGCTCGATGCAAAGATAAACTACGACGGAAAGACTCTTACCATCACGGATATGGATCCCATTGATATGTCTTTTTTAAAGAATGGGAAGTTGCAAATCCTCATCCGTTATATTGTGGAAGTCACAGAAGAGGAGAGTGTTCTAATGGCGGCGAGTATCATAGAAAAGGATCAGAGAAGCTACCTGGGAGAGATTCCTTTTCAGCTTATATCAAGTACGCCCCTGTGGTCTATAGAAGGCAAATCTGCAAGCTGGGGATTGGGAGATGGAGACTTGGGCGGGGTTCCGCAAGTCATTTATGAGCTTCTTCCTCAAACTCTGGCAAACTTCCGTGCATCTCATACCCTATGGTTCAATGAGAAAAAGGATAGGATGGAGGGAACCATTCTTTTGGAACAAATAGACATTCCAAAATTACTATCCATTAAAAAAGTAGAACTGAGTGCTTTTGGTTTACCGGATGATATTCTAAAAGAAATGGCTGCAGAGAAGAAGCTGAACCTGACTATGGTAGGCAGCTATGGTTTCGAAATCCCGCTGGTCCTGGATCAATTCAATGCAGAAGGGGAGGGATTGTTATGAATCGCAGAAAGCTGATAATAGCCATATCCGCAATGATTGCAATGACTTATGCAATCGTTTCCACCAGCTACGGATACTGGACGGACCAGCTTCATATATCCGGTGAAGCCGGCTTTGTGTTTCAAATACCTGTGGTGAACGATGTTAAAATGCCGTTGGAGATACCTTTGGAAGGAATGAGCGCACTTGTAATAGAGACGAACAGCGATGAGCCGGAAACAGGGATTGAACCAACGGAGGATATTCAACCGGAAACGACTCCGGAAACAGAAGAACAAACAGCCCCGGTAGCAGAAGAACAAACAGATCCGGCAATAGCGGATGAAGGGGATGTGGAGACAAGGCCTGTTACAGTCGATGAGAAACAGCCGGAATCTACAGAAGCAGAAGGATCAGCAACCGATGAAAGTGCAGAACTACAATAAATATCGAAGAATCAGCAACCTATTGCTGATTCTCTTTATAGGAATTGCTCTGCTGCCTTATCTTGTTGAACTGGCACAGGGCAGTTCTTATCAATTGGCCCGGAAAGTGATTCCGGCAATCTGGTGTGCTTTTTTAGTCATAATGTTCTTTTTTGTTCCAAAAGTCCATGCGGCCAGCAGGCTGGTGAAGCGGGATACAATTTATATGGAAGCGGTGATCTGTGCGGTAATCCTCATCTCAGCCAGGATATTATTGGGATCCATGCTGGGCCAGCTGGGCTCCAGCCCCTATGACCTGTCTCTCTCCGGAATTGCCGGAAATCTGTTCTTTGTTTTGCCGGCTATGGCTGCCAGAGAGGTCATACGGAGCTATGTGCTGGGCACCTATTGCAGTGTACATAATTTGAAGGTATTTATCTTTATCACTTTGCTGATGACCGTTTCCGGCTTGAATTATTCCAACCTGTTGCTGGTATCTGACATGGAGGAAATGTCCATATTTCTTGCTAAGGAAGCAGGCCCTATGCTTTGCCAGAATATCATGCTGTCTTACTTGGCCCTCTACGGCGGCCCCATAGCTGCAATCCTGTATGGAGGTATTTTGGAACTCTTCCACTGGATTTCTCCTATACTTTCCTCACTGAACTGGTTGGCGGAAGGTGCTGTGGGTATTCTCGTCCCCGTGGGCTTTATCCTTTTTCTCATAGGGAAATACGAAGAACAGAAGAATCGATCCAAGACTCTGAAAGAGCGAAAAGGAGGGCTGGTGGGATGGTCTGCCACCGCGCTTTTCTCCATAGGTCTTCTCTGGTTTATCGCCGGTGTCTTTCCCATCGTACCCTCTGTGGTGGTCACCGGTAGTATGGAGCCGCTGATCTACCCGGGGGATGTGATACTTTTAAAGCAGATGAAGACGGAAGAGCAAATGCGCAGCCTCCATGCCGGAGATGTGATTCAATTTCAAAGAGATGAGATCCGCATCACCCATCGTATCGTAGAAATCCTGGATGATGGTATCGGAAATCTGACATTTCGCACCAGGGGAGACAACAACTCTGCTGAGGATAGCCGGCTTGTTCATCCAAATGATATTAAGGGGGAATTGGTTCAAGTGATTCCAAAGATCGGTTATCCGTCTCTTTTCATCAAGGGGTCCGGCCAAAAGGAAACCGGAGATTTTGAATTCTGAGCCTACCTCCAAAGGAGTAGGGAAATGGGCAGAAAGGAAACCGTAAGATTGAACCTCCAGGTAATTTTGAGGTGATTGTCATCGGTATATAATAGCTTCAGGTGAAAACCAATAACTTCAAAAGGAGAAACGGAAATGAAGAGAAAAGTATTAGCATGTGTTCTTGCTTGTGCGATGTTGTTCCTGGGCATGGGGTACGCCTACTGGACGGATAGCCTGCAAATCGACAATGCAGTAACCACAGGGGAGCTTCAAGTAAAATTTGTTGACCTGGCTCTCTATGGCCAGTATGCCGGACAGGACAACGAAAAGTCATGGGCAATTATCGATGGTGTGGGTACGCCGGGCTATGTAGACAACTATTTCTTTGATCGGGGCGATGAAAACAACGGCAATGGATTATACAATATCATTGCAACCCCAGCTGATCTAGCTGCCTACAATGCCAGAGTACACGGATTTACACAGACTGACTTTACTGCGGCTTTGGATGACCCCCAAAAGATGGATGTAGTTGTTGGCCCTTATGGACTAAACACAGATTCTTCCAGTAAAATCAACATCGCGATTAATAAGATGTATCCCGGTTATGCACAGGTCTTCCAGGCTGACATCGTCAATGTGGGAACCATAGCTGCAAAACTCAGCGACATCGATGTTGCTGTTACCGACATGCCCAACAACGATATTAAAAGCATGATTGGTGTATCTCTTAGAGTGCTCAGGGAATACGCGGGAACTGAGGGGCATGTTGATGTATTCTCAACATTAGATCTTCCCACATCTGCTTACTTCACCCTGGGCGGCGTTTGCTTCATCCGTCTCTCCGCTCTGGAAAGCCTGAATTTGGCCAGCGTGATCGACAGATCTCACGACCTCCTCTATATCACACCGGATGATGATAACAGGATGGACATTTATCTGGGAATCGCCATGGATCCGGATGAAGATGGTGTTTATACCAGCGGTATTTCCAGCGACCTGTCCGGTAAGTCCGATGACAGCACAGAGAATATCAATACAGCCAAATTCAATCTGAACTTCTTATGGGATCAATTCAATGTTGGAGTTCCCGTGGGAGGAGACCACATTCATTTAGAGTAGATTCGATAAATGCAACGACTACAGTGAAATAGAAAAGCCACAGGGTGCCTTAAACTCCTTTAAGGCACCCTGTCATTACCGAAGATGATGCGATGAGAAACGGGGTAAGATATGAAACTCACATTACATAAAAAGACAAAGAAATATATCTTGGCCATCCTGCTCTTTCTTCTGCTCTTTACGGCAGTCCAAACATATAATACCGTGAAAAACCAGGAGATAGTCACAGAAGAAAAAGTCATTTTCGAATACAGTTGTGAGCAGGCTCTGGATTACAGTGTAAACATCCGGCCCAATGAACTGTATCCGGGAACCGTGCTGGAGGAAGGGAACTATTACAGCAAGCTACTGCTGGACAACATTCAGGCACATTTCACGATTGATTATGAGAGCAGTGACTCTACGCCTATCAAGATAGAGTACCAGGTTATTGCAAGGGTGAACGGTTATCAGGGTCAGGCGCCGGAGCAAACGATCTATTGGTCTAAAGATTTTCCGCTGATACAAAATAAAATTGTTGAGATAGAAGAAAATAGCTGGACCGGAGAAGAGCAGATTCGTTTTACCTTAGGGGAATATGACGCATTTGCCGTGAGAGCAAAGGAAATCTCAGGGATGAAAGTATCCAATGAGGTTGTGGTAGAACTGTTTGGCACCATTACTGCCATGACGGAAAGCGAGGAAGTGGCAATTCCCCTTTCTTCTTCTCTGCAAATTCCTCTGCTGGAAGATGTGTTTCAGGTGACCAAGAATGCAGGAGAGGCGATTCAAGGCTCCGTAAAGCAGACAGAAGAAACCATCCTTCCTTTTGACCGTACAAAAGTTTCTCTGTTAGCCGTACTCATGTTGTTAAATGTGGCCGCAATACCCGTGCTCATGGTTGTGATTAAGGAGCCGGATGAACTCACCATCCAGCGGAGAAAAAACAATGGGCTCATTCGGAATTATGGCAGTCGTCTGGTGGCAATGAAAGAAATTCCTGCTCAGGAGTACAGGGGGCTCTATCAGGTGCATAGCATCAAAGACATGATTAAGATTGCCGATGAAATGCAGAGACCGATTTTCTATATTCCCGACGATACCACGCTTTTGCGAAACAACGAACTCTTTCTTATCAGTGAAAATACCCTTTATCGATGGAATTCCGCATGAGGGATAAAATTTCACATAGTAAATCAGAGCTCCGGAACAGTTATGCGACCTGCAATGGCGCTGGCTGCAGCCACTGCGGGAGAAGTCAGATAGATCTCCACCGAGGCCGGTCCCATACGACCCAAGAAATTTCTGTTGTTGGTAGCTACCACACGCTCTCCTTCGCTGAGGATGCCGCCGCTCCTCCCACAGCAGAGGCCACAGCCCGGATGTGTTACAATCGCGCCGGCTTGCAACAGGGTTTCAAGAATGCCTGCCTGGGAAGCTTCACGATAAACTTTCCGGCTTGCAGGAGTTATGATTAGTTTCACATAGTCTGCAACCTTTCTGCCATTGAAGATTCTTGCGGCTGTTTCCAGGTCTTCCAGCCTACCGTTGGTGCAGGAGCCGATAAAGACCTGGTCGATAGGCAGCCCCGCAAGCTCACTTACCGGCTTGATGTGATCCACGGCTGGAGGGCAGGCAAGGACAGGTACCAACTCTTCTGCGTTATAATGGATATGGGCAGTGTAAGTAGCATCCGCATCAGCAGTAATATCTGGGATGTCTGTTAAAGAGACACCGCAGTAATCGGCGGTCTTTTCGTCGGGAGCGATAATAGCTGCTTTCGCGCCGGCTTCCACCGCCATGTTCGCCATGGTCATGCGGGAGGCAATGCTCATGTCGGAAACGGTGGTTCCTGCGAATTCCAGGGCTTTATAATTGGCTCCGTCCGAACCCAGGTCGCCAATCAAGCGCAGTATGATATCTTTTGACATGACATTGGACGGGAGCTTGCCATCTATGGTCACTCGGATGGTTTCGGGAACTTTTACCCAAAGCTGGCCCGTACCCAGAATCGCTGCCATCTCCGTATATCCCACACCAGAAGAAAAGGCACCTACGCTTCCGTAGGTAGTAGTATGGGAGTCGGTGCCGAACACAATATAGCCCGGCTTCACATGGCCGGCTTCCGGCATCAGCTGGTGACAGATGCCGTCGCTTCGATGGACTTTTCTGATCCCGTATTTCGCTGCAAAGGCATCTCCAATTTCAAAGTGCCGCACGTCTTCCACTCTGCTTGTGGGTACGAGGTGGTCATAAATCAAAACTACTTTATCCGGATTCCAGATCTTTGTAAATCCCATCTCCTTAAATTTGTCAGCGACAAAAGGGATGAAAATATCATGAATCATGACACGGTCCACACTTACCGTCACGATATGGTTTGCGTGAACCGCCTTTCCTTGCAAGTTGTTCCTGATTATTTTTTCAATGGCTGTATATCCCATTTCCTATCCTCTCTTATACTCACTGCACGCTGCAGTACTTATTCTATCTTAATATTATCCCGTTCTTTTTCTTCATGGCCTCTACAAGACCGCCGGCACCGATGATTTCCATGAGATTTTCCGGAAGGGGAGAGATGGGGTACCTATGGCCCCTGTGCTCGATGAATTGATTCAGACAGACTGTGATGGAATCTCCTTCTTCCACCTGATCGGGCAAACGATCCTGCTCTATGAGAAGGAGTCCGTTATTTATGGCATTGCGATAGAAGATTCTTGCGAAGGATTTGGCGATGACGCAGCCCACCTGCAGGCTCTTGATGATCTCCGGCGCCTGCTCCCTGGACGACCCGCAGCCGAAGTTTTTCCCCGCCACTAGAATATCTCCCGGTTGGATCAAACCGGCAAGTTCCGGTCGCAGTGGAGAAAAAGCGAATTTTCTCATGTCCCCAATGCTCTTCATTGCCAAATATTCTGTGGGTATGATGATATCCGTATCGATGTCATCGCCCAATAAAAAGACCTTCCCTTTCATCTCCATATGATTCCTCCATATATTACGTATCCGGGCAATGGCACAATCATTATGCATCAGATTGGCGATACGATTTTCCCTGCAAGAGCCGAAGCTGCCACCGTTGCTGCAGATGCCAGATAGACCTTTGAATCCTTGTGTCCCGCTCTGCCTTTAAAGTTCCGCGTGCCGGTTGAAATCAATACTTCTCCTTCGCCGATCACACCCTGACAACTGCCCCAGCAGACGCTGCAGTTGCTGTTCATGATCATTGCTCCGGCATCCATAAAGATGTCCATGAGCCCTTCCTGCAAGGCTTGCAGATAAACACTGTCTGAAGCGGGGGATATGAGGAGTCTGACATCCGGGTGGATTTTTCTTCCTTTCAGCAGGGATGCTGCGGTGCGAAGTTCCTCGATACGGCCGTTGTTGCAGGAGCCGATAAATCCCTGATCAATCTTTATTTTCCCAATGGAATCTACCTTTACCACGTCATCTACATTGTCGGGTATTGCCACCACCGGGTCGATTTTGCCCAGATCGTAATAGAACTCTTTTTCATAGACTGCATCTTCATCACTGTAAAAGAGAGCTTTTGGTTCCCGCCTGCAAACGGCCAGGTATTCAGCGGTTTTTTCATCCGGTTCGAATATACCGGTCTTTGCACCGGCCTCAACGGCCATATTGGTCAACACCATGCGCTCGTTGATACTCAATGCTTTGGCACCTTCTCCGGTAAATTCCATCACCTTATAGGTTGCCCCGTCGGCTCCCAGGTCTCCGATGATGGTCAGGATCAGATCTCTGGGATAAACGCCGTCTTTCAGCTGCCCGGTAAGATGAAAGCGAAGGGTAGGGGGGACCAGAACCCAGGACTTGCCCGTTACCATGGAATAGAGAAAATCCGTATTGCCCACACCCGTGCCGAATGCTCCCAGCGCTCCGTAGGTGCAGGTATGAGAGTCCGCGCCGAAAATCAATTCACCGGGACGCACATATTCTTCCATCATAATCTGATGACATACGCCCTTTCCCTCATAAAAGGCGATTTCATTAGCCTTTGCAAAATCCCTCATCTTTTTGTGGACTGCTGCAGTCTTGGGATTGTCCGCAGGCATATTGTGATCAATGATGAATACCAGCTTATCCTTGTCGGCAATTCTGGGCTTTTTCAACATCCGGTTGTACATATCGATGGTCAGGTGGGTGGTACCGTCGTTGCTCATCAAACGATCCACATTCACCGTATGAATTTCTCCCGCTGCCACTTTCTCTATGCCTGCAGCCGCGGCGATAATCTTTTCGCTGATGGTCATTCCCATTATTCTGCATCCTCCTTGTTGAGAAACTCCAAAAGGCCGCCTTCATCCAGGATACTCTTCATGTAGGGGGGCAGCTTGGTACAGACAAGTGTTCGATCTCCGGTTTTGATGAGTCCTTCTGCTAAATCCAGCTCTATCACATCATCCTGGGAGATTGCCTCATAGGCATCTTTTGAAATAATGGCAGGAAGTCCGATGTTGATGGCATTTCGAAAGAAAATTCTGGCAAAAGACCCGGCTACAACGGCACGAATACCCAATTCCTTTAATACTCTGGGTGCTTGCTCCCTGGAAGAACCGCAGCCGAAGTTCTCCCCGGCAACGATTACATCACCCACCCCTACTTTTTGAGCAAAATCTTTGGTCAGCGGCTCAAACGCATAAGCCTTCATTTCTTCGATTGATGGCAGCAGCAGGTATTGGGACGGTATAATCTGATCCGTATCCACATTGTGATTATATTTCCAGACTCTGGATCTATCCATTTTGATCCTCCCTTTGATATTTCTTTGGCTCGAAAGGAAGCTCGGTAGACACCTTCCGAAGAATGATATTTTGAAATTATACACTATTTTTTATAAGTATTAAACGGATTCTGTAATACAATTGTAAAATCTTTTGAAAAGGTCTCCCAGTGTTCATTACAGCTTGCGGGGCAGAGGGGAAGTGGTATAATCGTAAGCAGATGGTTTCAAAATATTTGAAAAAGGAACAGTAGAACATTGGTGACAGATATGTCTTCTCTTATCATGTCAAACGGTGAATACGGTGAATCCCACTGGTATGAACTGCAAAAAAACGATTTTCACCATATACTCTGCACGGACGGTGCGGCAGCAAAGGCCAGAAAATGGGGCATGATTCCGGATGTCGTTGTGGGAGATATGGATTCCATCCATCCGGAGGATCTGGATTTTATGGAAAAAAATCTGGTTAAGATTCATCGGTATCCCACGAAAAAGGATTATACCGATACATTTCTGGCCCTACTGCAGGCAGAAGAAAACAAATGGGATACCATTACTGTCTGGGGAGGAACCGGAGGACGACTCGATCACACCCTGGCCAATTTATTAGGGACCCTATCCTTTGTTCGGCGGGGAATGCGCCTTGTTTTTGACAACCCGGAGCTTACGATCTCTATGATCGGGAATTATTTGGAACTACTGGGGACCGAGGGGAATACGGTTTCCCTTTTCCCCATGGGAGGAAAAGCAACAGGAGTCACATTGGACGGTTTTAAATACCCGCTTAAAAATGCCTTGTTGGATCCTGAGCTTCCTATCGGCATTTCAAACATATTGACAAAGAATGAAGCCCATGTATCTGTAGAATCGGGAATTTTAGCGGTTTTTCACTACAAGTAGAAGCCTGTCGTTGCACTTTGCTCCGATAAAGTGTATAATTTAACCAGTAGAAACATCCGAACTCTCTTTGAAAAATCCTTGGAGGTGCTCTATGGAGTCTGCAAACCTAGTCATACGTGAAACTGTATTTTCTGACTGCCTGCTCTTCGCGGAATGGGAGAACAAAGAATACATCCAGGAAGGCTTTACCATGTCGAAAGACAGGGATTATGAAGAAATCGTGAAGGAGTATGTAATACGAACTCTGGAGCCGGATAAGCTTCAATTCACCATTGTCTTCCGGGAGGAGGAAAAGCCCATAGGCCGGATATACATCAGCCGCATAGATACCCATGCCGATTCCCTGGACATTACACGCATCTACATCGGTGAGGAGGAATATCTGGGAAAAGGATTGGGAGAAGAAGCCATGCGACTCATTTTGGAGTATTGCTATATCCAGCTTCATACGGAGCGGGTGACCTTGGATCATCTCCCTTCCAATGAACGAGCGGCCTCTCTCTACAAAAAACTGGGGTTCCAATACGAAGGGATTTTGCGGAACGGCGGAAAGAAGAACGGACGCTATGTGGATTTGCATCTCATGTCTATGCTCAGAGCGGAGTATTATGAAAAATGCAGGCGCGTCCTATAGAGCTAAGAAAACGGAGATAATGTGGATAAAAACCTGGAAATGCCAATTTACCTGTTTCACCAGGGAACCGCAACCAGAGCATATGAGTTGTTGGGCGCCCACCCTTGTCAAAAAGGTGGGGAGACGGGATATGTTTTCCGCCTTTGGGCTCCAAACGCCAGGAATGTTTTTTTAACGGGAGATTTCAACAACTGGGATATAGGGGCCGACCCTATGAAGAAAATAACGGAACAAGGGATTTGGGAGATTTTCCGTCCGGAAGTAAACCAATTTGATCTGTATAAATATGCCGTAGAGGATTCCGCAGGGACATTGCATTCAAAGGCGGACCCCTACGGCTTTCATATGGAGACTAGACCTGCAACCGCTACAAGGGTTTATGACATTTCCGGCTATGCCTGGCAGGATAGCCAATGGATGGAATCCCGAAGGGAAACGTCACCTTATGGCAGGCCGTTAAACACTTACGAAGTCCATCTGGGTTCCTGGCGAAAGTATTCTGACGGTAATTTTTTTGATTATAAAAAAATGGCCTCCGAATTGATTCCCTATGTGCTGGAAATGGGGTATACCCATATCGAACTCATGCCTGTGAGCGAATATCCTCTGGATGCCTCCTGGGGCTACCAGGTGCTGGGATACTATGCACCAAGTTCAAGGTACGGTACGCCGGAAGAATTTATGGCCTTTGTGGATCGATGTCACCTGGCAGGACTGGGAGTTATACTGGACTGGGTCCCCGGCCATTTTCCCAAAGACAGGGAAGGACTCATTCTTTTTGACGGAACTCCTTGCTATGAATACGAAGACCGGTTAAAAAACAGTCATGAGGAATGGGGCACCATGCTATTTGACTGGGGCCGAAATGAAGTGCGTAGTTTTCTCATCTCCAACGCCATGTTCTGGTTTGATCTGTATCACGCAGATGGACTTCGAGTGGATGCAGTGGCTTCCATGCTCTATCTGGATTACGGCAGAAAGGAAGGGCAGTGGCGTCCAAATCGTTTCGGCGGAAGGGAGAACCTGGAAGCGGTTTCTTTCTTGCAAGATTTGAATAAAGCCGTCTTCGCCGCCTATCCCGATGCATTAATGATTGCGGAAGAATCCACCGCATGGCCACTCGTCACCTCGCCGGTGGAGGTGGGGGGACTGGGATTCAACTTCAAATGGAATATGGGCTGGATGAACGACAGCCTGGATTACATGAAGACGGACCCTCTCTTTCGTAAAGGAAAACATGGGGCTTTAACCTTTCCCCTAACTTATGCTTTTTCCGAAAATTTCATATTGCCACTGTCACATGATGAGGTGGTCCACGGCAAAAGGTCTCTGCTGAATAAAATGCCCGGATCTTATGAGGAAAAGTTCGCCGGGTTACGTGCTTATTTTGGATACATGATGGCCCATCCGGGAAAAAAACTCCTCTTCATGGGAGGAGAGTTCGGTCAGTTTTCCGAATGGAATTTTGCAGGGGAATTGGACTGGATCCTCCTGGAATATGAACAGCATCGTAAGATGAAGGAGTACGTAGCGGATTTAAACCACCTTTATCTGAAGCAGGAGCCCCTATGGCAGATGGAAAGAGATTGGAATGGATTTCGTTGGTTGGCCGCCGATGATGCGGACATGAATATCATCGCATTTTCCAGAATAGGTATAGAAGGACAAGAGCTGTTGGTACTGTGCAATTTTGCTCCCGTGGGAAGAAGGAACTACCCCTTGCAAGCGGAAGGTCCCGGGGACTATGTTCTCCTGCTGGATTCAAATAACCGGAAGTACGGAGGAGACGGCCTGGGGGCCAGAAAAGTCCTTCGAACCGAGAATCCGACACTCTCTCCGGAGAACATTATATTGGCGGATTTGCCGCCTTTATCCACACTGTATTATAAGCGGAGGTGATTTTATGTCGTACGGGCAGAAAAAGGAAATGATCGCCATGCTTCTTGCGGGAGGCCAGGGAAGCCGCCTTGGAATCCTTACAAAAGACGTGGCAAAGCCGGCGGTACCCTTTGGGGGGAAATACAGGATCATTGACTTTCCCCTGTCAAACTGCATCAATTCAGGTATCGATACCATCGGCGTTCTCACTCAGTATCGTCCTCTTGAGTTGAATGCCTACATCGGAAGCGGACAGCCCTGGGATCTGGACCGTCTATATGGAGGTGTATTCATCCTTCCTCCCTATATGGACGGAAAAGGAGGGGAATGGTATAAAGGAACCGCCAATGCCATTTACCAAAACATGAACTTCATAGACCTTTATGCGCCGGAGTATGTACTGATCCTGTCGGGGGATCATATCTACAAGATGAACTACAGTATGATGCTGGATTACCACAAAGTGAAACATGCAGATTGTACCATTGCGGTCATCCAGGTTCCATGGGAGGAAGCGAGCAGGTTCGGTGTGATGAACACCTATGAAGATGGGAGAGTTGCAGAATTTCAGGAAAAGCCTAAGGAGCCGAAAAGTAATCTTGCTTCTATGGGAGTCTATATCTTTCGGTGGGAAAAGCTAAAGGAATATCTCATTAAAGATGAAGAAGAGGAAGGTTCGGATAAGGATTTCGGTAAAAATCTTATACCTGCCATGCTTCAAGCCGGGGAAAACATGTTCGCTTACGAATTCAAAGGATATTGGAAGGATGTGGGAACGGTTTTCTCTCTTTGGGAAGCTAACATGGATACACTGGATCCCAATGTACCTCTGGAGCTTGACGATCCCCCCTGGAGGATTTATTCCAGGAGTGCAAATATGCCTCCACAATACATAGGTGAATGTGCAACACTTTTCAACTCCAGTATTGCAGACGGATGCATCATCGAGGGAACGGTTGAAAACAGCATCCTCTTCCCGGGTGTTACCGTGAAAAAAGGCGCAAGAGTATTTCACTCTATCCTGATGCACGGAGTCACCATAGAAGAAAATGCAATCGTCGACTATACCATAGTATCATCGGGAGCAAAAATCGGAAGAGCAGCCTGTCTTGGATATTGGAATCAGCCGGAAATCGGTAAACCACACGGGGAGATTACCCTGGTGGGAGAACAGGTGGAAGTGGGCGAACGGGCGGTGGTGCCCGCCGGTGCTTCCGTTGGTGAAAATATCTTGGAGGAGGTGGAAAAATGAGTATTTTGGGGATCGTTCTTTCCTATTCGGAAAGGGAAAATCTTCGCGAATTGACAAGGCTTCGTACCATCGGCTCCTTGCCCATGGCAGGGAAATATCGAATGATTGACTTCGTCATATCTAACATGGTAAACGACGGCATTTACGATGTGGCTGTCATTGCCCGGGATAACTACCACTCCCTTATGGATCACCTGGGAGCTGGAAAAGAATGGGATCTGATTCGAAAGCGGGGAGGACTTAGAGTACTGACACCCTATGCTAAGTCGGAAACCGGCCGAAACGGGTTTTATCGGGGAACCATAGAGGCTTTGGCAAATCACATGCATTCCTTTCGGCGTTCCATGGCGGACCTGGTAATTCTGGCGGAGACCAGCATTCTATACAGCTTGGACTTCAACCATCTTGTGAAAACCCATCTGGACAGCAATGCAGATATCACGGCCGTTTATACAAGACAACTGAACGGCCATCCAACCGTTCCCATGGGTGTGGCGATTCTCCGATTTAATGAAGAAAACAGGCTTTACGATCTTAATATCAATAAAGAGGATATGAGCAATCAGGAAGCCTGCTGGAGCACCGGTGTGTTCGTTATCAAAAAGTCCCTGCTGGAAAGTCTGGTGGCTGACGCAATGGCATACGGCAAATATGACTTCTATGAGGATATTCTTCATCGTCTTGCCGGCAATCTGGCTATAAAGGGCTATGAGTATAAGGGGCACCTGTTGGAGGTGAGCAGCGTGGCCGGTTATATGAAGGCCAATATGAATTTCCTCAACCCTGAATTCAGGCAAAAGGCTTTTCATCGACCCATATACACGAAAAGCAAAGATAGCGTTCCTGCCAGATATTTTGCCGGATGTAAGGTAATAAACTCTATCATCTCCGATGGATGCCGCATCGAGGGAACCGTAGAAAACTCTATTATATCCCGCAATGTGGTGATCGGAAAAGATGCTGTGGTACGAAATTCTATAATCATGCAGAACACAGAGATTATGAGAGGTGTAAGCCTGGATCACGTGATATTGGATAAGGATGTTATCGTACGGGAAAACAGGCAGCTCAGCGGTCATGTTACATACCCTGTAGTTGTGGAAAAGGCCAGTATTATATAACGGTGCAGGTCTAAGGAGGTCCCATTGAATATATTGTTTATCAGTTCGGAAGCCGTGCCGTTTGCAAAGACCGGCGGTCTGGGTGATGTGATTGGCTCTCTCCCCGGGGAATTATTGAAACAAGGCGTGGATGCCAGAGTAGTGCTCCCTTTGTATAAGACCGTTAAGGAGAAGTTCGGAGCATCCCTTATCTTCCATAGCTCCTTTACTGTTGCCCTGAGCTGGAGGAACTGCTATTGCGGACTGTACTCCATGGAGCATGAAGGAGTCACCTATTACTTTCTGGATAATGAACAGTATTTCCTGAGGGACGGTTACTACGGACATTACGATGACGGGGAGCGGTTTGCCTATTTTAGCAAAGCAGCTCTCGAAGCATTGCGCCATCTGGACTTCGAACCGGACATCCTCCATTGCAGTGAATGGCAGAGTGCTTTGGTACCTGTTTTTCTTAAGACGTTCTATCGGCAAGAATCGGCGTATGACAAACTGCGGACTGTTTTCACCATACACAACATCGAATACCAGGGGATCTTTGGAAAGGAGATACAAAAAGACTTGTTAGGACTCAGTGAAGAACGGGGCAGCCTGCTTCTCATGGGCGGTGCAGTGAACTATATGAAGGGAGCCATCGTTACCTGTGATAGGTTGACAACAGTGAGTCCATCTTATGCAGAAGAAATCACCTATCCCTTCTTTGCCCATGGACTCCACACCGTCATCGGGGAAAACAGGTACAAGCTTTCGGGAATCATTAACGGCATCGACTACAAAGTGTACAATCCCTATCGGGATAAGGCTCTTGTTGTTAAGTATTCAAAGAACACATGGGAAAAAAAGCGACTAAACAAACAAGCCCTGAAGGAAGAAGTGGGTCTGAAAGAACATGAAGATAGGCCTCTAATAGGAATGGTAGGGCGCTTGGTTGAACATAAAGGACTTTCTCTCGTCACCGGTATTTTCGATGAGATGATGCAAACCGGAGTGCAGTTCGTCCTTCTGGGAACAGGGGATGCCCGGTTTGAGAACTTTTTCAGGGCGAAGGTCAATCAGTATAAGGAGCAAGTCTCTGCAGTCACCGCCTTCTCCTCGGATCTGGCAAGTCGGATTTATGCGGGAGCAGACCTGTTTCTAATGCCATCCGTCAGCGAACCCTGCGGCCTTGCCCAGATGATTGCCCTGCGCTATGGTACCATTCCCATCGTCCGGGCTACGGGGGGCCTGAAAGATTCGGTTGTGCCATATAATTCGGATACCAAGAGGGGAAACGGCATCCGTTTCGAGTCCATAAACGCCCACGACATGCTGGATGCCGTTCAAAGGGGAATTTCCTTGTATCGGCAGCCGGATCACTGGCATAGGTTGATAAAAAATGCTTTTGAAACCGATTGCTCCTGGAAAAAATCTGCGATAGAATACGTAAAGCTATATGAATCCATGCTGGGATAGAGAACAGTTCCATCCGGCGCAAGATGTCGGAACATTTCCAGAACAAATGCGGTAAGGTGCGAAGAAAGGACTTTGAATGGACTCACTATGTATGAATGCTCTATGCACACCGGAAGAACTGACTGAACTCATTCACAAGAAAATGCTGCGGCATCTGGGTACGGACCCGGATTCGGCAAACAGGGCGGAACTATATAAGGCGGTTTGTCTGGTAGTTCGTGATATCATGTCCGAAATGCAGATGAATACTTTCGAAGAGGGCAGTGCCCATCAAAAAAAAGAACTCTACTATTTATCCATGGAGTTTCTTCCCGGAACTTCCTTAAAAAACAATCTATTCAATCTGGGTCTGGAAAGTGCAATGCGGCAAGCCGTCTCCCAACTCGGAGGGAGTTTGGACCAACTTTATGATATGGATCCGGACGCCGGTCTGGGCAACGGGGGTCTGGGAAGGCTGGCTTCCTGTTACCTGGATGCCATTGCTACAGAAGGTATGGCGGGACATGGCATGTCTATCTGTTATGAATACGGTATTTTTAAACAGAAAATCGAAGAGGGACAGCAAAAGGAGCTTGCCGACGATTGGCTGGACTTGGGAGAAGTCTGGTTGAGAAGAAGGGAGGAAGAGGCAAAGGAAGTTCATTTCGGCGGAAAGCTAAAGGAAATCTGGAATGAAAAAGGGGAAATGAAGCTGATTCATACAGACTATACAACCGTGCTGGCCATTCCCCGGGACATGCTGATTACCGGTTTTCAAAGTCCGGTGATTAATACTCTGCGGCTCTGGGAGTCTACTTCACCGGCAGGTATCGATATGGAACTTTTTGCCAGAGGAAAATACCTCCAGTCCATGGAGAAGAAACATATGGCGGAGATCATATCCAAGATTCTCTATCCGGAGGATGCCCACAGGGAAGGGAAGACTCTGCGCATCATGCAGCAGTACTTCTTTATCTCCGCTTCCATGCAAACCATAGTAGCGAAACATCTGAGAACATTTCAAAATCTGGATAACTTCAGCGATAAGGTTGCCATTCATATCAACGATACCCATCCGGCCATGGCGATTCCCGAACTGATGCGAATCTTCATGGACGAACACGGCTATCCCTGGGATGAAGCCTGGAGAATCGTAACCGCATCGATCACCTATACCAACCATACCATCATGCCGGAAGCTCTGGAGATATGGCCGGAAGATCTGTTCGGAAAGCTGCTGCCAAGGCTCCACACTATAGTGTGGGAGATAAACCGAAGGCTGAAGGAGAAACTTCAGGCCGCCTTCCCGGAAGACGAAGTGCTTAGAAATCGCATGTCTGTCATACATGAAGAAACTCTCCGCATGGCTAACCTCTGCGTCACAGCGGCTCATCATGTCAACGGAGTATCCTCCCTCCACAGCGGCATCATACGTGATCGGCTTTTCAGCGGTTTCGCCCGGATGAGTCCCGAGAAATTTACCAATGTTACCAACGGAATCGCTTATCGCCGCTGGCTCTGTCAGGCTAACCCTCTATTGTCCGGGTTCCTGGATGAGCTCATCGGGACGGGATATCGTAAGGATGCGGGGGAACTTTCAAAACTAAGGGCATTCCTGGACGACTCTGCTGTCCTTGGAAGGCTGGACGCCATTAAGTCAGAGAATAAGAAAAGACTTGCTGCATATATACGTGAACATAATAATGTTATTGTTAATCCGGACTCCATCTTCGATGTGCAAGTGAAGCGAATCCACGAATACAAACGGCAATTGCTGAATCTTCTTCATATTATCCACTTGTACAACCAGATCAGGGAAAACCCCAACGAAGAATTTCAACCCAGGACTTTCCTCTTTGCCGGTAAGGCTGCTGCAGGCTATTTTATTGCAAAGCAGGTCATCAGGTTGGCCTATCATCTGGCTCAGGCTATCGACAAAGACCCCCTGGTAAAAGACCGATTAAAAGTTGTCTTCTTAGAAAACTACTCTGTCAGCCAGTCGGAGATTATCATGCCTGCGGCTGAGGTCTCGGAGCAGATTTCCCTGGCGGGTAAAGAGGCCTCCGGCACAGGCAACATGAAGCTGATGATAAACGGAGCGCTCACTGTTGGCACTTTAGATGGGGCAAATGTGGAAATCCGCAGGGAAGTGGGAGACGATAACATTTTCCTATTCGGGATGAATGTGGATGAAGTGGAAGCCCTGCGCAATTCAGGGACCTACAGCCCATGGAGCCTCTATCAGAGCAATCCGGATATCAACAAAGTCATTGGATACATCTCCGAAAAAATAAACCTCGAGAACTTCAGCGAGCTTCTCAACTACCTTACTACCGGTTACAACGGCGGAGCCGACCCATTTTTTGTCCTTGCTGACTTTGCGTCCTACAAGAATGTCCAGCAGGAGATTTCCACTGCTTATGCAGATAGAAACCGCTGGAACCGCATGTCACTGGTTAACATGGCATCCGCAGGCATCTTCTCGGCGGACAGAGCGGTGAAGGAGTATGCGGAGCGAATCTGGGACATCAAACCCCTATAGGTGAACAATGGAAAAGAAGCCGTTTCAATGTCCCATATGGATGACGGAAGGGGTTATGTACCAGATTTTTCCCGACCGGTTTGCAAGAAGCAGCAGCTATAAGGCTCCTCCTATGGATAAGGACTATGTCCTTCGGGAAGATTGGGGCGGCTTTCCCAACCATTTGCCCGATGAAAAAGGCACAATAAAGAACAACGATTTCTTCGGAGGCAATCTGCGCGGTATCACTGAGAAGCTCCCCTATTTGCAGGAGTTAGGGGTAACCGTGATATACTTAAACCCCATCTTCGAAGCCTATTCCAACCACCGTTATGATACAGGGGACTTCAAATCCATTGACCCGTTACTCGGTACGGAACAGGATTTTCGGGAGCTTTGCACCGAGGCCAAACAAGCGGGCATCCGCATTATACTCGATGGGGTGTTCAACCACACCGGCAGCGACAGCTTGTACTTTAATAAGCAAGGTCGGTATCCCGGTAAGGGGGCCTATCAAAGTAAGGATTCTCCCTATTTCAGTTGGTATCGTTTTACAGAATACCCGGATTTCTACGAATGCTGGTGGGGAATTGACACCCTTCCCCATGTCAATGAAACGGATCCCTGTTATATGGACTATATTTTAAATCATGAGGATTCCGTTGTCCGCCACTGGCTATCCTGCGGAGCTTCGGGTTTTCGTCTGGATGTGGTAGACGAATTGCCCGATGAATTCCTGCACCGATTCCGGGAAGTGGTGAAAGAATACGATAACGATGCCGTTATCATCGGCGAGGTCTGGGAAGATGCCAGCACAAAGGTGAGTTACGGGCAGAAGCGCCGCTATCTGGAAGGAGATCAACTGGATAGTGTAATGAATTACCCCCTTCAAAAAGGGATAATTCAGTTTTTTGGCGGCACCATTACGGGAAATCAACTGTCTGAAATCGTGGAAGGACTTTGGCGGAACTACCCGGAGACGGTGTTTTACGGCCTCATGAATATACTGGGAACCCACGATACTCCTAGAATCCTCACTGTATTTGAAGATCGACAAAAGCTTTTCGCCGCAATGCTTATCTGGGCACTCATGCCCGGAATTCCTTGCATTTACTACGGGGATGAGATTGGAATGAGGGGTGGACGGGATCCCTTCAACCGGGGATGTTTCGTGCCGGAGGAAGGAAATCGGGAGATTTTCCTACACTATAAAAAACTCATAACCTTCCGCAGGAAGCTACAGAATCTTGAAACGTTGTTTGACTTAAAATTCCGACCGGGAAATTCTCAAACCAATCTATATACTTTTCATAGAGAGGGTAAAGCCTGCAGACTAATTGTAGCCGTCTGCAGCGAGGGCGAAGAGCTGCTCCCTCTGCACCTTGCGCCCTTCGAAAAGATTGAGGACTTCTTTATCAGTGGAGACGTGATTTTTACAGATCTTAATACCTTCCGTCTGAAGGGCTGTTCCGGCGTGGCGGTGGTCATTACGAACCTTTCTACATCATTCTGCCCCATTTAAATCATCGATGGAAATCAATGTCCGACGATTCATAATCTGAATTATATGAAATTACGGATGGCTGTTGACATCGATGCTTTAGTGTAGTAGTATGGGGCAGTGATAAATCGTGAAAGGTGACTGCAGATGAAGCGTTTTGATAAAATAACCCCGGAAGGCACAAAGGATCTCCTCTTTGAAGAATGCAGAATACAGAGGGAGATTACGAATTGTCTGCACACTGCGTTTGAAAATAGCGGATTCCACCAGGTGGTAACCCCCGGTTTTGAGTTTTATGATGTTTTCTCCGCTGCGGAGATGTATTATCCCCAGGAGACCATGTATAAGTCAATCGACAACAAAGGCAGGGTGTTGGTAGCAAGGCCCGACTCCACCATTCCCATCGCACAGGCTGAAGGATTATCCCATGCCCTTAAAGCTTTACTATGAGCAAAAGGTCTTTCGCAATAATCCGGGCCTTCGGGGCCGGAGCAATGAAATGCTTCAGATGGGTGTGGAACTTATAGGGGATGCATCTTTTGAGTCCGATGTAATGGTGCTGGCCTTGGGGATAAAGGCCTTGACATCTTGCTGCAAAACAGATGTCCGGTTGGAGCTTGGCCATGTTGGCATTTTCAAACTGTTAATCGAACGTCTCAGCGTGGATGAAGATGAAAAGGCCGCTATCCATCAGTTCATTTCTACGAAAAACTATGCGGCATTATCCTCAAAACTGGATAAATATCAGAGTAATCAGACCACAGCGATTTTGAGAGAGCTTCCTGAGCTTTTCGGTGGCAGGGAGGTCTTTGAAAAGACGAGAAAGCTTTTTGACGGTTATGACGGAAAGCTGCTTAAGATGTTGGAATATCTGAAAGCCATCTACGATGCCCTGGGGGATCTGGGACTTGAGGAAAGCATAATCATAGATTTTGGATTGGTGAATCAGGCAGACTATTACAGTTCGCTTGTATTTAAAGGCTATACATCCAAAGCAAAAGAGCCGATATTGTCCGGCGGTAGGTATGACAACCTGCTGAAGGACTTCGGCTGCAATCTCCCTGCAACCGGCTTTGCAGTCAATGTGGATCAGATAGCTGCCTGCATCCTGGACCGTGAAGAAAACGATCACGAAAAAGACCGGGATAAAAGGCTGCGAATCGCACTTACGAAGGGACGATTGGAGAACAGCGCCATTGACTTGTTCGAAAAGATGGGATTTGATTGCAGTCATCTCAATGAAAAAGGAAGGAAGCTCTTCCTTACCATTCCGGATCAAAATCTGGATGTTGTCTTCGGAAAAGCCGCCGACGTAATCACTTATGTGGAACACGGTGTCTGCGACATGGGAATCGTAGGCATGGACACCATCATGGAACAGGAAGGAACTTTTTACGAAGTGTTGGACCTGGGTTTTGGTCGGTGCCGATTCGTATTGGCAGCACCGGAAGATAAGGATTTTTACTCCGGTTATTCTGTAAAAAAGGTGGCGACAAAGTATCCGAAAGTCACCAGAGATTTCTTTGAAGAGAAGGGCATGGACGTTCAGGTCGTGAAGATTGAAGGCTCTGTGGAACTGGCGCCTCTTTTGTCGCTGGCCGACGGGATCGTTGATCTTGTGGAAACGGGGAAGACTCTGGCAGAAAACGGTCTTGGAGTTGTAGAAGATATCCGGAAGATATCCGCCCGACTCATCGTAAACGAGACCAGTATGAAGTTGAAGAAACAAGCCATCGATGCTTTTATCAACAACATGGCTGAAAAAGTCGAACAGACGAAGATCAATTGACAAGGAAACAATAGAGGAAAGACTATGCAAGTGGAAAAGATCGATGGGAGCAATGTGTCTCCAATCTTAAAAGAAATGAAGAAAAGGCTAGCGGAAACCGACCGGGAAGTGAGGGCATCGGCGGAGGCCATCTTGAAATATGTGCGGGATAACGGGGACCAAGGAGTTCGATATTATGAGGAGAAATTCAACGGAATTTCCGCCAAACCTTTTGAAATCCCCAAAGGCGAAATGAAAGCAGCATATGATGCTGCGGATGAGGTTTTCAGACAGTCTCTGGGATATGCAGCGGAGAACATCAGGGAATACCATGAGAAGCAGGTAACAAGGGGATACGAAATAAAGAGAGGCAATGGCGCTTTCCTGGGTCAAATCATCAGAGGCTTACACCGTGTGGGGATCTATGTTCCCGGAGGAACGGCAGCTTATCCTTCCACGGTTCTCATGAACACCATACCGGCAAGACTTGCTGGGGTAGGGGAAATTATCATGCTGACGCCGCCTGAAATTAAAAGGGAAGATGACGGAATGTTACATGTCTGTGCAAATCAAGATATCCTGACAGCAGCCTTCATTGCCGGCGTTGACCGGGTTTTCCTTGCCGGAGGTGCCCAGGCAATCGGGGCTATGGCTTACGGAACCGAGACAATTCCGGCGGTGGACAAGATCGTGGGACCGGGCAATCTCTATGTGGCGGCGGCAAAGAGGTTCGTCTATGGTCAGGTGGATATCGATATGATAGCGGGGCCCAGCGAAATTCTCGTTTTAGCAGACGAAACCGCAGAACCGAAATATATAGCAGCAGATCTTCTGAGTCAGGCGGAGCACGATCCCATGTCTGCGGCTATCCTCCTGACCACAGACAAAGCTACGGCTGAAAAAGCTATGGAACAGCTGCAAGTTCAGATTGCGTGTATGGAACGAAAGGAAACCATAAAGGCCTCGCTGGAAAACTACGGTTTCATCCTGATCTGCAATACGTTGGAGGAGATGATAGAAATCGCAAATCAAATGGCTCCGGAGCACCTGGAAATCATGACTGCAGATCCCATGGCGGTGCTTCCAAAGATTCATAATGCAGGTTCCGTCTTTTGCGGATCTTACTCTCCCGAGCCATTAGGAGATTATTATGCGGGAACAAACCACGTTTTACCCACCTCCGGGACTGCCAGATTTGCCTCCCCACTTGGAGTGGACAGCTTCACGAAAAAGATGAGCTATACCTATTACTCGAAAGAAGAGCTCGCATTATGTAAAGATCACATACTGGAAATCGCCCGACGTGAAGGATTGACGGCACATGGCAGATCCGTTTCCATCCGGTTTTCGGAAGAGAGGTAAAAAATGGGTTACCGGTTGCACGACAAGCTTCAGCAGCTTGAACCTTATACCGTGATTACAGAAGAATATAAAGTCAGACTGGATGCCAATGAAAGCTTCATTGACCCGGGTAAAGAGCTGAAAGAAAGACTGCTTTCTGCCTGGGGCCGTGTTCCGCTAAATCGCTATCCCGACGATAGCTACCGTGAACTACGGCGGGCCTTCGGTGAGCATTACGGCGTGGATCCGGAGCTGGTGGTAGCTGGAAACGGCTCAGATGAGTTGCTCTCTCTGCTCATCGGCTGCTTTCTGAAATCCGATGAAAAACTGTTGTTGACACAACCTGACTTTTCTATGTATGAGATTTTTGCAGCCAACTACGAAAAAAGTTTTTCTGTGATTTCGAGAACGGAGGACGGTTTACTGGATGTTTCAGCTACTCTATTGAAAATTAAGACGGAAGGTGTGAGAGCACTATTGTTCTCCAATCCTTCCAGCGCCACATCCACGGTTAACAAAAGGCAGGATATCCTGAAGCTTGTGGACAACACCCATGCTCTTGTGATTGTAGACGAGGCCTACATGGATTTTTCCGATCAATCGGTACTGCAAGATGCTCCGATGAAGGATAACCTGATTGTACTCAGAACCTGTTCAAAGGCTCTGGGCTGCGCAGGGATTCGTTTGGGATTTGCCGTTTCATCGAAAAAAATCTCCCATGTGATTCAAGGGCTTAGGGCTCCATATAATTTGAACGCCTTATCGGAGGCCACAGGTCGGATTGTATTATCCGATGAAAAATACATTGGAGACTCCATAAACCGTATCTTAGTAAACAGAAACGCATTATACGAAGGATTGAAAGCTCTTGGACAAAATTCCATGATAAAAAGGATCTTTTCCAGTGCAACCAATTACATCTGTATCGAAACTGACTTTGCCGAGGAAATTTATACTGCACTGAAAACCCATTCTATTCTGGTGCGAAATTTAAAGACTATGTTGCGGATTACCGTGGGCACCACGGAAGAAAACAGGGCAGTTCTAGATGCAATGAGAGAGATAGTATACGGAGACAGAGAAGTAATCGTGACATAGTCACCCTAAGGAGGTCAGCGTCTGTGACAACCATGAAAAGAGAAAGTAAAGTAGAGCGCAGGACAAAGGAGACGGAGATTCAACTCTTCCTTTCCGTTGACGGGGAAGGAACTTCCCACATTGATACGGGAGTGGGATTCCTGGATCATATGCTTGCGGCATTTTGCCTCCATGGAGGATTCGATATAGAGCTTAATTGTAAAGGGGACTTGAAGGTTGACTGCCACCATACCGTGGAGGATGTAGGGATTGCCCTTGGTACTGCATTTGCACAAGCACTTGGAGACAAAAAGGGTATCCGGCGTTACGGCATGTTTACCGTCCCTATGGACGAGGCTCTTGTTCACTGCAATCTGGATATCAGCAATCGTCCTTATCTGGTCTTTCATGTGGACTTTAAGACAGATAGAATCGGCGATCTGGATACACAAACGGTAAGAGAGTTCTTTTATGCTTTTGCTATGAATGCCGGTATCACCCTCCACTTGAACCTCGCTTACGGAAGCAATGATCATCATATTGCCGAAGGGCTTTTTAAAGCTCTTGGCCATGGGTTGAAGCAGGGAGTCGGGATAACAGAGACAAGAGGATATCTATCAACGAAAGGGAGCTTATAATGATTCTTTTACCCGCTATTGATATTTACGAAGGACAATGCGTTAGATTGGTCCAAGGAGATTTCAACCGTTCGCAGCAGGTTGCGGACAGCTGGCTGGAGACTGCAATCTCTTTTCGGGATGCCGGTGCTTTGTGGATTCATATGGTGGATTTGAACGGTGCACTGCAGGGAGAAAGAAGGAACAGCGATATTTTTATTCAAACGGCGGAAAAGACAGGCCTCAATGTGGAACTGGGAGGAGGCATCCGCACAATGCAGGATATCTCCTTTTATCTGGACCGGGGTATCCGCAGGGTGGTATTAGGTTCCGCAGCGGTAGATAATCCATCTTTGGTTGCGGCGGCCGTAAAGAAGTACGGCGATAAAATCGCAGTAGGGATTGATGCCATGGACGGAATTGTGAAAACTTCCGGCTGGACCAAGAAAAGCAAAAATGGCTACATAGATACCGCCAAACAAATGGAAGATCTGGGCGTCGAACTCATAATCTATACGGACATCAATAGGGACGGGACGTTGACGGGACCGAATTTGGATCATCTGGAGCGGCTTATGGAAGCGGTGTCGTCAAAAATCATAGCAAGCGGCGGCATACGGCACATGGAGGACATACTGGCGCTGAACTGCTCCGGTGTATACGGTGCCATATGCGGCAAGTCCATATACAGCGGCAACCTGGATTTAAAGGAAGCCATTGCGGCTGTGGATCCGTAAGTTGCACTGAGGCCCGTTTCAACGGACTAAGGAACAATAGAGTAAGGGGTATGACCCTTAGAAAGGTGGAAAAAATGGAAAACAAAAGGATTATACCATGTTTGGACGTGTGCAAGGGGAAAGTAGTAAAGGGCATTCATTTTGTAGGTTTCAGGGAGATCGGGGATCCGGTGGAATATGCGATCCAATATGAAAAACAAGGTGCCGATGAAATTGTTTTTCTAGACATCACCGCAACAATTGAGGGAAGAAGTACTATGATCGATTTGGTTCGGGAAACGGCAAAAAGCATAAAGGTTCCCTTAATCGTGGGGGGCGGGATTCGGAACATTGAGGATATGCGACGTCTATTTGAAGCGGGAGTAAGCAAGGTTTCCGTCAATACGGCTGCTGTTAAGGAACCAGAGCTTTTACGTCAAGCTGCCGCGGAATTTGGTAAGGAAAGGCTCGTTATGGCAATTGACGGAAAAAGGAGCGGGACAGATAAGTACAGCGTTATCATCAACGGGGGAAAGACCGATACCGGAATGGATCTGGTGGATTGGGCAAAGCAGGGAGAAACACTGGGAGCAGGCGAGATTCTACTTACTTCCATGGATGCGGACGGAGTAAAAAGCGGTTTCGACCTGCCTATGCTCTCCGCAGTGTGCGAAGCAGTTAAGATTCCGGTCATCGCATCGGGAGGATGCGGCACGGTAGGCCACTTCCTGAAAGTCTTCCGGGAGACAGATTGTGACGGCGCACTGGCAGCTTCTATCTTCCACTATGGGGACCTGACAGTCCGGTCGGTGAAAAAAGCCTTAAAAGACAGCGGTATTCCTGTTCGAATGGATGAGGCAGGGGCCTGTGCGTGATGAGTCTGAAAAAATATTTTACGAAAGGAGATCTGATACCTGCCATCGTTCAGGATGCAGACTCCCATGAAGTTCTGATGCTGGCCTATATGAATGAAGAGAGCTTGAAGCGCAGCCTGAAAACCGGTTATACTTGGTTTTTCAGCCGTTCGAGACAGGAGCTTTGGAACAAAGGGGCTACCTCCGGCCATTATCAGAAAATACATTCAATCACACCGGATTGCGATAATGATACGTTGCTCATTCAGGTATGGCAGACCGGAGCGGCCTGCCATACGGGGAATCGCAGCTGCTTTTTTCGGAAAGGAGAACTGCTTAATAATGGATAAATCGCTAAACAATCTATACAACGTGATACTTAACAGGAGGGAGGAACCCTCGGATGCATCCTATACCTGCTACTTGTTTCGGGAGGGACTGAATAAAATCCTTAAGAAATGCGGAGAAGAATGCAGTGAAGTGATTATTGCTGCAAAGGATGACAACAAAGAACAAATCAAACAGGAGGTCTGCGATTTACTTTATCATCTTGTGGTTCTTCTGGTGGATAAGGGAATCAAACCGGAGGAGATAGAAGACATATTACAGGAAAGGAGCCAAAAAATCGGAAATTTAAAGACGACGCATCAAAGCGATCCAAACAGCTAGAAAGAATAGCACGTTGTTCTACCCGCCGGCATACATTGTTACTGGCGGGTTTGTTTATTGCATAAGTTTTGGCATAGAAACCGGCGACGGTTTCTATTTTCTTTGACGCTCGACAGGGGAAAGCCATGAAGCGTAGACGAAAGGGGAAAATACCTGCAGAGAAGGTCGTCGGTATATTCTTTGCGTTATCCGGCGCCATAATGATCATCCATGCGGTCCCCTTATACGTTTGGTATATAGCCTTGGCGTTTTCTGTTCTGCTCTTGCTGTTTCTGCTTTATATCACTTGATTGGAAAGGTGTGTTGTCCTTGGAAAAGAAAAAGCCAAAATGCAAAAAAGGGGAAGTGGAGTTACTGGGTCTTATACTTCTCATAATCGGAGCCGTTACCATATGCGCTTTTTTGCTGCCCTCAAAAGTTTGGCTGATCCTATTGGGAGGCATTATGATTTTTTGCGGATTCAAACTGTTTACCGTATAGCATAGAAGGAAACGAAAAACCCCCGGTGATACCGGGGGCCCATTTGCAGAAGTTAGATTGCTCTGTTGATCTTGTTGGAACGGATGCATCTGGTGCACACCTTTTTCCTTAGAACTGTGCCGTTTTCTTCAACTCTGACAGTCTGGATGTTGGCGTTCCATTTTCTTTTGGTATGTCTGTTGGAATGGCTTACATTGTTTCCGGACACCTGGCCCTTTCCGCAGACCTCGCATTTGTTTGACATCTAATACACCTCCCTTGACTGTTTATTGAAGTAATATGAACAAATCATATTAAATAGCAATTCATCCCATGCCGAACAAAAGACATTATAGCACAGGCGTTTTGTTCTGTAAAACACTTTTTTGTGTCGGTCAAAAAATAGTATACAGGGGCCGTGGGAAAAAAGCAATTCCAAAATTACCTTCAATATGCTACTATTACCCTAAGCGGACGAGAAACGGACTCGGAAATAAAACGGAGAGAGTTGTAAGTATAACGGAGGATTCCACATTGGCCTTGTATTCTATAGAAACAGAAGCCGGCATCATTAAAATCCGCAGTGCTGTCATCGGCAGGATCATAATGGAGGCTGTCCGAAAATTTCAAGGCCGAGTCAAAATTACGAACCAAAAGGGCAAAGTAATACGTACAAAGGAAAAGAACGGAATCATGGATGCTACGGATTATTTTGACATCAGCATGAATGAAAAAGGCCTCGACATAAGGATTTATATCGCTATCCGTTTCGGGACAAGCATCGGAATGGTTACGGAGCAACTTATCCGGGACATAAAAAATGACATTGAGGCTTTGACGGGTCTTGAGGCCAACAGCATCGCTATCATAGTCACAGGCTTGATATCAAAGCAGATAGCGCCCAGAAATATTCAGGTGAAAGGATAAAGGCAAAGCCGGCAAAAGGTGTATTTCATTGGGAATCCGCGACAGCATAATCGGCCTTGCGGGAATCGGGCCAAAAAAAGCAAAAGCATTGGAAAAACTGGAAATCCACACAATTGAGGATTTTCTTTCATATTACCCAAGAGATTATCAGGACCGACGCCATCGCAAATTCATTGATGAGCTAAGGGATGGGGAGACCGCCTTGGTTCAGGGCAGGATATCTCTTATAGTGAGGGGCGGCTATGGAGCCGGGAGAAAGAGAAATCTGAAGCTTTTAGTAACAGACGAAAAGGGCAGTCTTGAGATTGTGTTCTTTCATGCAACCTATTTGGAAAAAACACTGAATCGGGAATATGAATATGAGTTTTACGGAAAAGTAACCGAAAGAGCCGGTCGCCTGCAGATGGTCCATCCCGAATTTAACCTATGCTCTAAGGACGTTCCCGGAGAAATTCTGCCGATCTATCCGCTGACCGCCGGAATCACACAAAACGATTTGCGTAAATGGATGAGACAGGCTTTGTGCTATACCCGAGAGCTGCCCGAGTATCTGCCGGAAGAAATACTGGCGAGAAATCGGTTGTGCGCACTCCAATATGCGGTGGAAAACATTCACTTTCCAAAAGCCCCACGGAAAGCGAAAGAAGCCGCATTCCGGCTGGTTTTCGATGAGCTCTTCCTCCTTCAGATCGGGCTTTTGTCAATTAAAAGCAGAATCAAGGAGGCCAATGCGGGCATCTCCTTCTCGTCGGAATGCAAGATGGATGAGTTCTGGAAAGCGCTTCCTTTTTCCCTTACCGATGCACAGGAAAGAGTGTTCGAGGAAATTCGAAAAGATATGGAAGCATCCAGAACCATGAATCGTCTGGTGCAAGGAGATGTGGGATCGGGAAAGACCATCATCGCAGCTGCGGCAGCTTATAAGGCCATAAAATGCGGCTATCAGGCGGTTATGATGGCACCCACGGAATTACTGGCGGAGCAGCACTACCACAGCTTAAAATCCATATTTGACCGGTTTGGCATCCAAGTAGGATTGCTTACAGGAAGCATGAAGCCTCGTGATAGGAAAAGCATACAAATTCAATTGACAGAAGGATCAATCGACTTCCTTGTAGGCACACATGCTTTGATTCAAACCGGGGTAGAATATGCAAACCTGGGTCTTGTCATCACAGACGAACAACATCGCTTCGGTGTCAGTCAGCGAGAGCTTCTCTCCATGAAAGGAAGGAATCCTGATGTTCTGGTTATGACGGCAACGCCGATACCCAGGACTTTGGCAGTCATCCTTTACGGTGATTTGGATCACTCTGCCATCGATGAGTTGCCGGCGGGAAGAAAACCTATTTTGACAAAGGTTTTAACGGAAAAAGGCCGAAGCAAAGCTTATACATTCCTGGAAAGCCAGATAAGGGAAGGACGACAGGCATATATTGTGGCCCCTCTGATTGAGGACTCGGAATATATGGACGCAAAATCAGCTGCCCGAATTTATGAAGAGACAAGAAAGCGATTCCCGGAGATTCAGGTCAGGCTGCTGCACGGCAGCATGAAACAATATGAAAAGGACCTTGTCATGGAAGAATTCTATTCCGGATTGGCGCAAATCCTGGTTTCTACTGTGGTGATAGAAGTAGGAATTAATGTTCCCAACGCTACGGTGATGGTTATTGAAAATGCCGAGAGATTTGGTCTCGCGGCCCTTCATCAGTTAAGAGGCCGCGTCGGCAGAGGAGAATATCAATCCTATTGTCTGTTGATTTCAGATACAAAAAGCGAGATTGCAAAAGAGAGAGCTGCTGTGATGGAACAGACCAATGACGGTTTTCTCATCGCGGAAAAAGACCTTGAATTGCGAGGTCCCGGTGAGTTTTTCGGCGTGAAACAACACGGAATTCCGGAACTTCGGATCGCAGACCTTTCCAAACATGTACACATTTTACATACCGTACGGAAGGAAGCTGAAAACCTGCTGGGAAAGGACCCATTCCTTTCCCGACCGGAAAACGCTCCGTTAAAAGAAAAAACTGACAAACTGTTTAAAAATAATTGCAGGCTAAACATATAGGAATTAAAAAAAACGTGGCAAAAGAGTCCATGATATGAAATTATTACATCACATAGTTTCACTTCCCCGGGTTAAATTAAGAGTGTAACAGGAGGTGAATACAATGGCAAACGTAGTTGCAAATGCAAAGCCCGGACTTAAGAACATGAAGACAGAAATCGCCAATGAATTGGGACTTGCAAATTATGAAAGCATGGATAAGGGCAACCTTACAGCAAGGCAAAACGGTTATGTGGGTGGCTATATGACCAAAAGATTGGTCGAGATGGCCGAGCAGCAGTTATCCGGGAAAGTAAACGGCTAACAGCTTCTAGACAATTGGTTATTTCAAATGAGTCAAAAGGGGTCTGCATAGAATGCAGGCCTCTTTTGCAGTCTTATCTTTCAGTTGCTATTTTCCCATCTTATGTTAAAATTAATTGACGGAAAGGGGCGTTCATATTGCATATTACAGCCGGGCTGTTAAAGGGCAGAAGGCTTGAAGTACCAAAGGACAGGCTCATTCGTCCCACTTCGGGTAAGGTGAAAGAAGCTCTGTTTAGCATTATTAACTACCGTTTGGAAGGCGCCGTAGTGATTGATTTGTTCTCAGGCACCGGAAATCTGGGCTTGGAGTCAATCAGCAGGGGTGCTGAGAAGGTTTACTTCGGGGAAAAGTCAAAAGCGGGCTTGCAGTTGACGGCAAAGAACATTTCCGCCTTTGGCGTGAGCCAACAGTGTAAGCTGATCCGGGGAGACTGGGAGATGGTTCTGAACCAAATCGGCGAATCTGCAGATTTGATTTTTTTGGATCCCCCTTATAAAGCCGGTCTTATGGAATCTTGTCTTGATAGAATCTGGCAGCGAAATTTGCTGGCGGATGACGGCATTATCGCAGCAGAGCACGATGTGCATCAGAAGCTGCCACAGTATATTGGCGGTTTTTCCATTTGGAAAGTAAAGAAATACGGAAACACGGTTATCACTTTTTATATGCATCATTCGGAGGAAGCCGCCTTATGAAAAAAGTACTGTACGCAGGCACGTTTGACCCCATCACAAACGGTCATCTTGATCTGATTAACCGGGCATCCAAGCTTTGCGACAAGCTGGTAGTAGGAGTAATGGAAAACAAATCAAAAAAGCCCTTTTTCAGCTCTGAGGAACGGGTTAAAATGATTACGTCCTGTACGGCGAATCTGTCGAATGTGGAAGTGATCCGCTTTGAAGGACTTATGGCAGACTACGTGAACTGCAACCAGATTGACGCTGTAGTCCGGGGTTTAAGGGCTACTATGGATTTCGAATATGAAATCCAGATGGCTCAGATGAATGCAAGGCTTTACAACAAAGATGTAGAAACGGTCTTTCTCATGACTACACCCCAATATTCCTTTATCAGTTCCAGCATTGTAAAGGAAGTGTTTTCTTTGAACGGTGATGTGAGCGGACTTGTACCGAAAAGCGTGCTTAAGGAATTAAAGAAGAAGTTTAATAAATAAAATCGGGAGGGATTTGACCAATGAAAGTTTTAGAACTCTTAGATGAAATCGAAGATATCATTGACACCAGTTCCGGATTTCCGCTGACAGGAAAGATTCTCGTGGATGCGGAAGAACTGCTTGAGATTGTTCGTGAAATCCGCATCGAGTTGCCGGATGAAATTCAGCAAGCACAGTGGATTAAGGACGAGCGGCAGAGAATCCTGGACGAGGCCAAACGTGAATACGAAGCAGTTCTCAAAGAAGCCAGATCACAGGCGGAATCTTTGATTGAAAACGACGACATTACCGTGAAGGCTAAAATCAGAGCAGATGAGATCATGCGGGTGGCGGAAGCCAATGTAAAAAACCTGAAGATGAGCACCTTCGATTATATAGACAGCATCCTGTACAATTTCCAGGATAAGATGGACCAATTGAATGCAGTCTACTTTACGGATATGTTCAACGATCTGCAAAAAACCTTCGACAGCATCAACGGAACCCTGACAGACAACAGAAGCGAAATCAAAGACATGATATACAAGACCCAGATGGAAAATGATCGCTAACCGCTGAATATTCAGAGACGCCATTGAATAAGATTTTACATGAAACATTCAATGCGTCGTCCCGTAAAATACATTTTAGCGGGAATCCTTACATCTATGGCAGCTGTCTCCATGATTTTCTTCCCTAGCCTGGTTTTGGAGTCGGCACGGCAAGGAATTGCTTTGTGGGCAGGATCCGTCCTTCCTGCTTTGCTTCCCTTTTTCATCTGTGCGGATTTTATGATGTCCCTGGGTGTTCCCGGTTTCGTAGGAACCCTTTTTGAACGGCCTTTTCGGAATCTCTTCGGAACTCCCGGTTCTTCTGCTTTTGTGTTCATTGTGAGCATTACTTCCGGCTATCCAATGGGGGCGAGAATCATCGGCCAGTTGCGAAGAAGGGGAGAGATTACCAATAATGAAGGTATTCGGATGCTTTCCTTTTGTTCCACCTCCGGCCCTTTGTTCATGTTGGGGACAGTGGGGGCAGGCATGTTTCATTCTGCTGCGGCGGGAGCCTTGGTGGCACTTTCCCATTACGCCGGTGCGGTACTGAACGGTCTTTTGTTCCGGCTATCCGCAAAAAAGGCAAGGGGGGGAAGACGGATCTCAGACAGCCCCTATCATGAGTCGGCAGTAGATAGGAAAAGCCTCTCTGAGATGCTCACCGACGCCATCCTTTCATCATTGAAAGTCCTGGGAATTATT
>CAYOYO010000002.1:0-25271 GCA_964408195.1 uncultured Oscillospiraceae bacterium
TCGGCTGCGCCGCTTATTATAAATACAAGGATGGCCTAACCGACGATATGACTTTAGATGCCTATCCAACTTTAGCCCTGTAAAAAAAGCGAAGCAAGCGCTTCGCAATTTTTATCTTTCGTGCAACCATAGGTATTGGCCACATTTGGTTTCTGGTGCCTATTTTTTAGGCGGTTCTTTCCTCCACATATTTGACGATGTCGCCGATGATCTGAAACTTTTCAGCATCCTCATCAGGAACCTCGATATCAAATTCGTCTTCGATGGCCATGATAATTTCCACTGCATCGAGGGAATCCGCTTCCAAGTCCTTCATCAAATGCGTATTGGCCGTAATGGCATCTTCCTCAACGCCAAGCTGCTCTACAATAATCTCTTTAATTTTATCAAATACCATTTCATACCTCCGTTGATGCAGCGGATATCCATAGTCGCTGCCTGATTTTCAAGCCTATTATAAGGGAAGGGTATGAATACTGCAACATCTATTTTGCATTTATATCATGCAATTCTGCCCAGCGTTGGTAGGCTCTGTTCAAGGCCTCCTTGGCCTCTTCCAGTTTCAGGGAATAGGAAGCGGACAAGAGGTGGTCCGAAAAGATTTCCGGGAGACACATTTTCCCTTCCAACGTCTGAACATCAAGCTCCAAATTCGCGATGGAGGCTTCGGCCTCTGCCATATCCCTCTCCCATTTTCGCCTTTTGGCATCCTCTTCTTTTGCCTTTTTTCGGGCTGCAAGCCGGGCCTCCTTGGAAGTGTTGTCCAATCCTTGGGTCTTGTCCCCGCTGCCCTCATCGGCAGCGGTTATTTTGCCCAACTCCTCCAGATAACTCTTGCCGGAAGCTATGGATTGCTTTTTTTCCACATAATAGTCATAGCCACCCAGATAGCTTTCCACTCCGTTGGATGACAATTCCAAAATACGGGTGGGAACCTTGTTCAGCAGATACCGGTCGTGAGAGACAATGAGCACCGTTCCGGGAAAGGAAAGGAGAGCATCCTCAAACACCTCTTTTGCGGAGATATCCAGGTGATTTGTGGGCTCGTCCATGATCAGCAGATTTGCTCCCGAAAGCATCAGCTTCAGCAGAGAGAGCTTGGCGCGTTCCCCACCGGACAAAGCGCTCACTTCTTTAAACACATCGTCATTGCGGAATAAGAAACTCCCCAGGATACTGCGCAGTTCCGTTTCCGAGTAGAGCCGATAGCTGCCGTGGAGCTCTTCAAGCACTGTGAGATTGCTTCGCAGCAGAGCCTGCTCCTGATCGTAGTACCCGGGGACCACATTATGACCAAGCCGGACAAATCCGGACTCGGGAAGGAGTTGACCCATGATAATCTTTAGCAAGGTGGTCTTTCCGATGCCGTTTGCTCCAACCATGCAAATCCTTTCACCCCGCTTGATATGGAAATTCACACCGGAAAAGAGAGTTCTGAGTTCTTTCCCATCTGAAAAACCCATACAAAGGTCATGGCCGGACAGCACGTCGCTGCCGCTTTGGAAGTTCTCTTTGAAGTGGATCTTCATACGGTTTTTTGACATGAGAGGTCGTTCCAGGCGCTCGATATGGTCCAGGCGCTTTTCCCTGGATCTGGCCCTCTTGGCCAGTTTTTCCGTGCCGTGCTGACGGAAGCGGCGGATCATATCTTCCTGGCGGCGGATTTCCTCGCTTTGCCGCTCATACTGCTTTAGGGCGTTCTCTTCTTTCAAGCGCTTTTTTTCAAGATAGACCGAATAGTTGCCTTCATATACGGATAGCTCCGTGTTCTGTATTTCAAAGATGCGGTTAACTGTCTGGTCTAGAAAATACCGATCGTGGGATACGATAACAAGAGTACCTCCATAGTTTTTCAGGTATTGCTCCAGCCACTTCAGGGTACCGATATCCAAGTGGTTGGTAGGCTCGTCCAGCAGTAGCAGCCCGGGTTTTCGGAGCAAAAGAGATGCCAGGGCAAGTCTGGTCCTTTCCCCGCCGGATAAGGTGGATATTTTTTTGTCGTAAAACCCTTCGGGAAAGGCCATGCTGGACAGGATACCCCGTATTTCGCTGCGATAGGTGAACCCCCGGTTTCTCTCGAAGTCTTCCGTTATCCTTTCATATTCCGAAAGGAGTTCCGCGGCATCTCCTCCCTTTTCGGTTTCTGCGGAGATCAGGACGGAAATTTCATGGATTCTTTCTTCCATAGCTATGGTCTCTGAAAAGATAGAGAGCATCTCCTGAAATACAGTGTTGTCTGACGAAAAATTGTCGTTCTGACGGAGATATCCAAGCTCTGTCTGGGATGACATGAAAAGCTCTCCGCTATCATAGGAAAGCCGGCCTGTGAGTATGGAAAGGAGGGTAGACTTACCCGCTCCGTTATCCCCGATGATGCCGATACGGTCTCCTTCATTGATATGAAAGGAAACCCCCTTTAGTATTATATTGACTCCATAAGCTTTTCCAATGCCGGAGGCGGATGCGATTACCATAATAAATGCTCCTGATCTTACACGTAAAGGAGAGAAACCGGTTACAGTGTAAAATATTATTTGTTGAATTTTTGAAACTACGATGATATACTACAGCTGGTGTAACAAGTTTACACCTATTTTGAAATTTTTGTACCCTTTCGGAGCAGCGGTTTCCGCCATTCAGGCTCCGAGGCCCGTGCCGCAACAAACTCGGCGCCTTACAGTATAATACAATACGAAAGGTATGGCAATCAAGGGTATCCGGGAAAGAGTGAAAACATGAAAGACAACAGCAGAATTTCCAATGCAGTAATAAGAAGACTGCCCCGCTACAGGAGAATCCTGGAGGAACTTGTAGCCAAGGACATTGAACGTATCTCCTCAAATGAGCTATCTGCCCTCACCGGGTATACGGCATCCCAGATTCGTCAGGATTTCAACAATTTCGGCGGTTTTGGCCAACAGGGTTATGGATACAACGTACAGAGCCTGTTCATCCAGATCGGCCTGATCCTCGGCCTTGACAGAGAATATCGCATGATTATCATCGGCTGCGGCAACCTGGGACAGGCCATAGCCAACTACGCTACCTATTACAAGAGGGGCTTTCGCATCATGGCCATGTTTGATGTGAACCCCAAACTCATCGGTATAAGGATCAATGACATAGAGGTCCAGGATTACGAGTTTCTGGACAAATATCTTGAAGAGAATCCGGTAGATATCGGCATTATCTGCACTACCAAAAACAGCGCCCAGGATGTGTCAAATAAATTGACAGCCGGAAAGGTAAAAGGCATCTGGAACTTTGCCCCTGCAGATATCGAAGCAGGCGAAGGCGTAGTGCTGGAGAATGTTCATTTAAGTGACAGCCTCAACACGCTGGCGTATTACATCAGCCATCAGGAGCGCCCGTAGGCAGCTGCAACATCAAAAACGGGAGATAGGGACAAAAATGAAAATAACCGTTTCTTACGAAACGGTTATTCATTCTTGTATATGACGACAGCCTACTCTGCTACAGGAGCATCTACGGGACATACGTCTGCGCAAGCGCCACAATCGATGCACTTATCGGGGTCGATGATGTAGATGGGATCGCCTTCCGATATGGCTTCTACAGGGCATTCGGGAGCGCAAGCTCCGCAGGCAATGCAGGAATCGCCGATAACATAAGCCATGATAAAATCCTCCTTTAATTTTTGTCCGCCGGTCCAATATGACCAAGCATGTCAATTATAGCAGAACATTGGCTGTTTCACAACATTTTTTAAGGAGCATCGCCATGAAGATATTCGGCTTATATGGGAAAAGCGGAACGGGAAAAAGCTATCATGCCATGAGCCTTTGCAAGGAGTTGGACCTGGAAGCTATCATCGACGACGGCCTGTTCATCTGCGGCAACAGGGTCTTGGCGGGAATCTCCGCTAAGCGCCAGAATACAAAAATCAAAGCAATTAAAACGGCCCTCTTTACGGAGGAGTCCCATTGCCTGGAGGTTCGGGATAAAATACGGGAGGTGGATCCCCCCGGCATTTTGATCCTGGGAACTTCCGTGGAAATGATTCACAAGATTCGGACTAGGTTGGAGCTTCCCGAACCGGAGGGAATGATTTCTATCGAAGAGATTACCACGGAAAGCCAGAGGGCGGCAGCCAGGAAACAACGTAAGGAACTTGGAAAGCACGTGATACCCGCCCCCACCTTTCAAATCAAACGTCAGTTTTCCGGCTACTTTCTGGATCCCCTGCGCATATTTCGGAGCCGGGGCGGGAAGGCCATCTACTCAGAAAAGACGGTGGTGCGTCCCACTTTCAGCTATTTGGGAGATTATGACCTTTCCGACAAGGTGATCGCAGATATTTCCACCTACATCGGGGAAAGGGTTCCCGGCGTGGAGTCGGTGCTGCGTGTCACGGCAGAGAGCAGTGAAGAGGGAGTCCGCATCCTGGTGCTGGTGATCATGAAATATGGGGTCATGATTCTGGATGTGGCAAGAGAGCTTCAGGAAAAGATCTCGAAACAAGTAGAGGCTATGACTGCCTTTAATATCATCGGAGTGGACATCGATGTGCGAAGTATAAAATAACCAGTCAAAGGGTTTGTTCCTCTGGCTGGGTTGGCGCAAAGACAAATATAGAAAATAGAAAGAGGAACGAACAATGCTGGGACCTTTTGTAAACGCGGTAACCATAATCATCTGCGCCTTGCTGGGGCGCTTTATTTTGAAAGGATTGCCGGAGCGATTTGAGGAGATTATAAAAAAGGCCATCGGTCTGGCCATCGTATATATCGGTGTTTCCGGAGCTCTGGAGAACCAGCGAGTCATGATTCTGATTTTGAGTCTGGTGCTGGGAGCTGCAATGGGCGAATGGCTGGATATTGATAAGGCCATGAACCGGTTGGGGCAGTGGGCGGAGAGAAAGCTGGGCGTAAGCGACAGCAACTTCTCCAAAGGGTTTGCCAGTGCCAGCATTCTGTTTTGTACCGGTTCCATGGCCATCGTGGGAGGCATGAACAGCGGCCTTGCGGGAAATCATGAAATGCTGTTTGCAAAATCCATTCTGGATGGTGTGCTCTCCATTATCTTTGCTTCCAGCATGGGTCTCGGTGTGGCATTGTCGGCTATCCCGGTTTTTTTGTACGAAGGCGCCATTGCAATGGGGGCAGGTTTTGTCAAGGAGTGGATGACACCAGAGATTATCAGGGAAATGTCCGCAGCGGGAAGTCTTCTTATTGCTGCTATAGGTCTCAACTTTCTTTTGGAGAAACAGATCAAGGTGGCAAACATGATTCCAGCCATATTCCTGCCCTGGTTGTTCATCGCGGCGGAGTCGGCTCTGGGATTATAAACTTCTTTCGCCGTCGGCGAACTTTCCCCGTCTTCATGCTTGGGAAGCCCCTGAGTACCCTTTTCTAATTGAGTAAGATAAAAAATATTGGAAAAACTATTGACAATCTTTGGAGAGTGTATTAGATTGTTGTTAGCACTCCACGCTATTGAGTGCTAACAAGATCAATAAAATATGAATATAAGCAAAATGGAAGGAGATTAGGGAATGAACATCAAACCATTGGGCGACAGAGTTGTCATCAAGCGATTGGAGGCGGAGGAGAAGACCAAGAGCGGTATCGTGCTTCCCGGTCAGGCAAAAGAGCAGCCCCAGATGGCTGAAGTAATGGCAGTAGGCCCTGGCGGCACTGTTGACGGAAAAGAAGTGAAGATGGAAGTAAAAGTAGGGGATATCGTAATCTTCTCCAAATATGCAGGTACCGAGATTAAATACGACGGTGAGGAATACACCATCGTGTCCCAGAGAGACATTTTGGCGGTTGTATAGGCCATTTCAGCACAACCGGAATTCACTGACTACTATAAGATTGGAATAGAAAGGAAGATAGAAGATGGCAAAAGAAATCAATTATGGCGAAGAAGCCAGGAAAAAACTGTTGACCGGAGTTGACAAGCTGGCGAATACAGTGAAGATTACTCTGGGACCCAAGGGCAGAAATGTTCTGCTGGACAAGAAATACGGAAGCCCCGTCATCACCAACGACGGCGTGACTATCGCCAGAGAGATCGAGCTGGAAGATGCTTTTGAAAATATGGGAGCACAGCTGGTAAAAGAAGTTGCTACCAAAACCAACGATGTAGCAGGGGACGGAACCACCACAGCGACTCTCCTTGCCCAGGCCATCATCCGAGAAGGTTTCAAGAACGTTGCTGCCGGCGCAAATCCCATGGTTCTGAAGAAAGGGATCCAGGGAGCCGTTGATGTGGCAGTCAATGAGATCAAAGGCATTTCCATTCCCGTTGAAGGGAAGCACGAGATTGCCCAGGTAGCCTCTATTTCCGCCGGAGAAGAGGAAATCGGAAATCTCATCGCAGACGCAATGGAAAAAGTGGGGACCGACGGTGTCATCACCGTGGAAGAATCCAAATCCATGGGCACCACCCTTGAGGTGGTGGAAGGCATGCAGTTTGACAGAGGCTATCTGTCCGCTTACATGGTCACCGACGCAGAAAAGATGGAAGCCGTGCTTTCCAATCCGTATATTCTGCTTACCGATAAGAAAATCACCAACATTCAGGAGATCCTGCCCATCCTGGAGCAGATCGTCCAGCAGGGAAGAAAGCTCCTGATCGTTGCCGAAGATGTTGAGGGCGAAGCCCTGGCAACCATTGTTGTCAACAAGCTGAGAGGCACCTTCGAGTGCGTAGCCGTGAAAGCTCCCGGCTTCGGAGACAGAAGAAAAGCTATGATGGCCGATATCGCAACCCTCACCGGCGGCACCGTTATCTCCGACGAACTGGGCTATGATCTGAAAGAAGCCACCTTGGATATGCTGGGCACTGCTGCCACAGTCAAGGTAAACAAAGAGAACACGGTCATCGTAGACGGCGCCGGAAATCCGGAAGATATCAAGGCCAGAATCGCTCAGATCAAGGTCCAGATTGAAGAAACCACTTCCGATTTCGACCGGGAGAAGCTCCAGGAGAGACTTGCCAAACTGTCCGGCGGCGTTGCGGTCATTCAAGTAGGTGCAGCTACAGAAACCGAGCTCAAGGAGAGAAAGCTGAGGATTGAAGATGCTTTGAACGCCACGAGAGCGGCAGTAGAAGAAGGCATCGTCTCCGGCGGCGGAGTTGCTTTCGTAAACGTGATTCCTTCCGTAGCCAAGTATGTGGAAAGCCTGGAAGGCGACACAAAGACCGGTGCAAGCATCATCATGAGAGCCCTTGAGGAACCCATCCGTCAGATTGCTGAGAATGCAGGTCTGGAAGGCTCCGTAGTGGTATCAAAGATCAAGAACGAAAAGCCGGGCATCGGTTTCAATGTCTCCACCGAAAAGTATGAGGACATGATGAAAGCCGGTATCGTGGACCCCGCAAAGGTTACCAGATCTGCTCTGCAGAATGCTGCATCCGTATCCGCTATGCTCCTCACCACAGAGGCCGGTGTTGTGGATATCAAGGAAGACACCCCTCCCATGCCACCCATGGGCGGCGGCGGAATGGGCATGATGTAAGGTAAGGTCTTAATCAACGTAAATTGCCCATCAAATATTAACAGCCAAGTGGTCTCTGTAATACAGGGAATAATAGTGAGGGACACCCGCAAAAGGGTGTCCTTCCGTTTTTCACTATCTGCTTTTTCCTATCCTCACATGAAACCACCTTGCGCAGTTGAGTCTTCTGCAGATCTTCTGTTGTGCCTTGGGCTAAAATGGGATAAACTATATCATCATGACCAGAATACGTAAAACCATTAAAAACTTCATCTGTAATGCAATCCGTGATGAGAACCGGTTGAAAATCCTCGTCATTTCCATGCTGGTGCTCCTTCAGTCCGGCATTTTCATCGGTGCCGCCATGGACCGGGTTCCTTCGGTGGGGATTATCGGCGGAGCAGACGGTCCTACTAAAATCATCCTTTCCGGAGGAGAAGGCAGCGGTTTGTTGGAATGGCTCCTCCGAGCCATTGCTGATAACGGAGGGGAAGCTGGTGAGCCCACCGGGGAGGGCCCTGCAGGTCAAGGAGCCGAGTCGGAACCAGATGAGCCGGGTTTCCAGGAGGGGGCGGAGTCAGAGAGGCCCAGTTTACCCGATGCTACGGAGAACCAGAAACAGGAGGCTTTTGAACGGGGCTTGCTGATTCTGATCAACAAGGAAAATCCGGTGGAGAAAGATTATAAGCCGGAGGATCTGACCCCAATCAAGTATTTTGCCCCCAACCGAAGCGAGGCGGGCAGATACATGAGAGAAGAGGCGGCGGAACAGTTCCACAAGTTGGTGGAAGCAGCTGTCGCACAAGGACATGAATTAGTCATGACCACGGCCTATCGGTCCTACGGATTTCAGGAAATCCTCTGGAACAATTATGTAGCCACTGAGGGGGAAGCGGCGGCCTCCCGGTTCAGCGCAAAGCCGGGCCGCAGCGAGCACCAGAGCGGATTGGCTGTTGATGTGAGCGCCCCGTCGGTGGATTTTGCTCTCACAGATTCTTTTGGCAAAACCGAGGAAGGGATCTGGCTGGCAGAGAATGCCTATCGGTTCGGGTTTATTATCCGTTTCCCCGAAGGCAAGGAGGATGTTACCGGCTACCTCTATGAACCCTGGCACATTCGCTATGTGGGGGAACCTGTTGCTGCTGAAATCTACGCAAAGGACCTGACGCTTGAAGAATATCTTGCGTTATACGAATCCAATCCGAGTGAATGAATCAAACACACACCTGTGTGTTTATTTGTTGCCGGCTAAGTGGATTTGGTGTATTATAATAGGAAAATCTTCGTGACATCCTAACGCAAGAACAAGCTGTTGTAACATAATATTCCATCAACACTCCTTATTAATAGAAAGGAAGTACCTCCAATGGCCACATATTTTCAAGAACCTTCAAGAACCTTCAACGAATATCTGCTGGTACCGGGCTATTCTTCCGCGGAATGCCGTCCGGACAATGTGAGCCTCAGGACTCCCGTGACAAAATATCATAAAGGTGAGGAACCGGCCATTTCCCTGAACATTCCCATGGTATCCGCCATCATGCAGTCTGTTTCCGACGACCGCATGGCAGTGGCACTGGCCAAAGAGGGAGGGATTTCCTTCATTTTCGCTTCTCAGGCAATCGAGAGTGAGGTTGCCATGGTAGCCAGAGTCAAGAGCCATAAAGCCGGTTTCGTTACCAGCGACTCCAACATCAGGCCGGATCAGACCCTTGCGGACATCCTGGCCCTCAAGGAGAGGACGGGTCACTCCACTGTTGCGGTTACCGATGACGGCACCGCGGAGGGAAAGGTGCTTGGCATTGTTACCAGCCGGGATTACCGAGTGAGCAGAATGTCCATGGATACCAAGGTATCCGAGTTCATGACCCCCTTTTCTTCTCTCATATATGCCACGGAAGGTGTGAGCCTTTCCGAAGCCAACGACATGCTCTGGGATCACAAGCTCAACGCGCTTCCCATAGTGGACAAAAACGGCAGACTGACCCATTTTGTCTTCCGAAAGGATTACGAGTCCCACAAAGAGCATCCAAACGAACTTTTGGACGAGCATAAGCGGTATATCGTGGGCGCCGGGGTTAACACCCGGGACTATCGGGAAAGGATACCGCTTCTTGTGGAAGCGGGGGCTGATGTGCTTTGCATCGATTCCTCCGAGGGCTTTTCCGAGTGGCAGAAGAGGACTCTTCAGTATGTACGGGGAGAGTATGGAGACAGGGTTAAAATCGGCGCAGGAAATGTTGTGGACAAAGAAAGCTTTCTCTTCCTTGCCGAAGCGGGAGCGGATTTCATTAAAGTCGGAATCGGCGGCGGCTCCATATGCATTACCCGGGAACAGAAGGGTATCGGCAGAGGACAGGCCACCGCTCTCATCGAAGTGGCAGAGGCCAGGAACGAGTATTTCCGGGAGACGGGAATCTACATTCCCATTTGCTCTGACGGGGGTATCGTATACGACTATCACATGACCCTTGCCCTGGCTATGGGTGCCGATTTCCTCATGCTTGGCAGATATTTTGCACGGTTCGACGAGAGTCCCACCAGCAAGCTTAACCTGAACGGAAGTTATGTAAAAGAGTATTGGGGCGAGGGCAGCAATCGGGCCAGAAACTGGCAGCGCTACGATATGGGGGGCGACGGGAAACTCTCTTTTGAAGAAGGGGTGGATTCCTATGTACCATATGCCGGCAGCCTGAAAGACAATGTAACCCTTTCCTTGAACAAGGTGAAGTCCACAATGTGCAACTGCGGAGCCCTGAATATTCCCGACCTTCAGAAGAACTACCAGCATCGTTGAAGGCGGGGCCCACGATGTGATCCTGAAGGAAAGCTCACAGAACCAGGTCCGGTAGGATTTTCAGGGAAAGCAGCCCAATCAAATAATCGGATTAAATAACGAAAAGAGAAACCGATAAAGTAACCAGATTAGATAATTAGACATGAAGACAGATGAAATAGTGAAACGAAATAACGGGAACTTACTCACAAATGAATACAAATGCGAAAGTTAAAGTAAAAGGGAAAGCTCTGAAAGCCGCCTTTCCCTTTACTATACCGGTAATGACCGGATATGTCTTTCTCGGAATGGGTTACGGCATTTTAATGAATAACATAGGTTACGGTCTTGGATGGACTGTGCTGATGAGCCTGCTAATCTTTGCAGGCTCGATTCAGTATGTATCGATTGCGCTGTTTACATCTGCCTTTAACCCACTCTACACTCTGCTGCTCACATTGATGGTCAACGCCAGACACCTCTTCTACGGGGTTTCCATGCTGGAAAGATACAAAGGGGCGGGTAGGCTAAAACCCTACTTGATTTTCGGGCTCACCGACGAGACCTTTTCCCTGTTGAGTGCGGTGAATCCTCCTGACGAGATTGATCGTAAGTGGTTCCAATTTTTTGTGACTCTGCTGGATCACAGTTACTGGGTGGCCGGGTCCGCCTTGGGCAGTCTTGTTGGTTCTGTTATAAACTTTAATACTAAAGGATTGGATTTTGTGCTGACAGCCTTTTTTACCGTGATTTTCATCGATCAGTGGAAAACCACAAAAAATCATATACCGGCCCTGACGGGCCTTGGCGCTGCTTTGCTGTGTCTCCTTGTCTTCGGACAGGATCACTTTATGATTCCCGCCATGATCCTGATTCTCCTCCTTCTCACCCTTTTGCGCAAGCCTATGGAGAGGAGGAAGAGACCATAGCTATGTCTATGACTATGAACATGCCTATGACCACATCACAGACGCTGATCACTGTGGCAGCCCTTGTGATTGGGACCGCAATCACCCGCGTCCTGCCGTTTTTGCTATTCCCCCCGCACAAGAAGACGCCGAGCTTTGTTCTTTATCTCGGACAGATGCTACCCTATGCGGTTATGGGACTTCTCGTGGTTTTCTGCCTGAAGGGAGTCGCGGTAACGGTAGCGCCCTATGGTTTGCCCGAAATTCTTGCCATCCTGTGCATCCTCGCCCTCCACCTGTGGAAATGCAATACTCTCTTATCCATTGGTGGCGGTACAGTCATCTATATGCTACTGGTTCAGCAGGTTTTTGTCTGATTACAAGTAACACACCGGCTACGGGGACAGACCCTTTGTCTGGTTTTCCAGACAAAGGGTCTGTCCCCGTAGTTGGTCTGTCCCTGATGATTCAGCTGTGCGCCCCCTTGTATGGAGTTCAACTTTGCTGTATATTAATAACTGTAATGAATGCTGTGGCAGAAAGGACAACTTCAGTGGAGAGAGAAACATTAGAACAAAGGACCGGGTTTACCGGAACGCTAAATGAATATGTAGATGTGATGCTCAGACAGATCAAGGAACAGGTCAGTGATAAAAAGGTGTTGTGTGCGCTCAGCGGGGGTGTGGACAGCTCCGTCTGCGCAGCGCTTGTGCACAAGGCGGTAGGGGATCAGTTAATCTGCATTTTTGTAGATCATGGTTTGATGCGCAAAGGCGAGCCGGAACTGGTAGCGCGAGTCTTTGGGGAGCAGTTTCACATGAACCTGATTTCCATTGATGCAGCGGATCGTTTTTTGGATAAGCTGGCAGGTGAGGAAGATCCGGAGAAAAAGAGGAAAATCATCGGCGAAGAGTTTATTCGGGTCTTTGAAGAAGAGTCAAAAAAGCTGGGAAAGATCGATTATCTGGTGCAGGGAACCATATATCCCGATATTTTGGAGAGCCAATCCGACAAAGGTGTGGTCAAATCCCATCACAATGTAGGCGGCCTGCCGGAGGATTTTGATTTTGATTTGGTGGAGCCTGTGAAATATCTGTTTAAGGACGAAGTCCGCCAAGTCGGTGAGATTCTTGGTCTGCCCTATGAGCAGGTTTGGCGTCAGCCCTTCCCCGGCCCGGGATTGGGCGTCAGAGTAGTGGGAGCAATTACTCGGGACAAAGTAAGAATCGTTCGTGAGTCCGATGCCATATTCAGGGAAGAAATAAAGGAAGCCGGACTGGACAGGGAAATTTGGCAGTATTTTACCGTATGCCCGGGAACGAAATCCGTCGGTGTTGTGGACGGCTGCAGGACTTACGGACAGGCAGTGGTCCTTCGGGCCATATTAAGCACCGATGCCATGGCGGCAGAAGTGGCAAAATTGCCTTATGAGCTGCTTGAGAAAATTACACTTCGTATCACCGGCGAGGTGGAGGGCGTAAATCGTGTCATGTACGACATCACCCCCAAGCCGCCCGGGACCATTGAGTGGGAATAAGAAAACGTTACTATTGCGGCCTTATCTGCGAATAGCAGTTTAAAAAAACCACATGGATTCTAAGGAGGAGAAAGTGAGATATATCGATCTGAGAAGCGATACTGTCACCATGCCGACGGAAGAGATGCGCAAAGCCATGGCAGAGGCAGAGGTGGGCGATGATGTGTATGGGGATGATCCCACCATCAACCGATTGGAAGCGCTGGCTGCGGAAAAAGTTGGAAAGGAAGCCGCCCTGTTTGTTCCAAGCGGCACCTTTGGGAATCAACTCTGTGTATTGACCCACACCCTGCGAGGGGACGAGGTGATTTTAGGTGAGGATTGCCACATCGTTCTTCATGAAGTTGGCGGAACAGCAGTCATTGCGGGTGTGCAGCTTCGGACTCTTAAGAGCAAAAACGGAATGTTGGATCCTGCTCATGTAGAAGCAGCCATCCGTCCGTCAGATGATATCCACTATCCTCATACCGGGCTGATATGCGTAGAGAACGCGCACGGCCTTGGTACCGCTATCCCCGTGGACAACCTCATGGCCATTAAGAAGATCGGTGAGAAATACGGCATTCCGGTTCATATGGATGGAGCGAGGATCTTCAATGCGGCAGTGGCATTGGGCGTGGATGCCAAGGAAATTGCAGCCTGCACCGATTCCGTTCAGTTTTGTCTGTCAAAGGGCTTGGCCGCCCCCGTGGGATCCATGGTGGCAGGGACAAAAGCCTTTATTGAGAAGGCCAGAAAAAATAGGAAGCTAATGGGAGGCGGTATGCGTCAGGCAGGAATTCTGGCTGCCGCAGGAATCGTCGCGCTGGAGAAGATGACGAAAAGACTCCATATCGACCATGAAAATGCTGCTTATCTGGCAGACCGGCTCTCCCGTATTCCCGGGGTGAAAGTCAAGGCAGATCGGCTTGACATCGACATGGTATTCTTTGAGATGGGCCCCGAAGTGATTCCTGAACAGAAACTGGTAGACCATTTCCTGAAGAACGGAATTAAGATCTGCGGCATCGAGGACGGCGAATGGCGCTTTGTCACCAATGTGGACGTAACCAGGGAGGACATCGACTTCGTTCTGGAAAAATTTAGGGAGTGTCTGTAGACGCAAAGCTGTGATGAGGCGATGAGGCAAGAGGAGGATAAACATGAAGGTTGTTGCATTTAACGGAAGCCCAAAGCAAGAGGGAAATACCTATCAAGCTATCAGGCTGGTTGCCGAGGAACTGGAAAAAGAGGGAATCGAAGTCGAGATCGTCCATGTGGGGAATAAAGCCATACACGGGTGTCTTTCTTGCGGAAAGTGTATAAAGAACCGGGATGAAAGGTGTGGAATTGACGATGAGGTAAATGGCTGGATCCAGAAAATGAAAGCTGCTGACGGCATCCTTTTAGGATCCCCAGTACACTATTCCGGGATTGCGGGAAGTATGAAGTGCTTTCTGGACAGAGCTTTTTATGTATGCGGTGTAAACAGAGACATGCTAAGGCATAAAGTTGGCGCGTCGGTAGTAGCGGTGAGACGTTCCGGCGGCGTTGCCGCCTGCGATCAATTAAATCACTTCCTCAGTTACTCCCAGATGCTGATACCCACTTCAAACTACTGGAATGTGATTTACGGTCAAAAGCCGGGAGACGTTCTGCAGGATGAAGAAGGAATGCAGATTATGAGGGTCCTGGGGAAAAATATGGCCTGGCTCCTGAAAATGGCCGAAAACGGAAAAAATCGGGTCGCGGAACCGGAGCCGGAAAAAAAGGTTTATATGAACTTTATACGATAATCCGTGTAATTTACCGTTCCGATGATTTTAGTCGGTGTTAAAAAATAACCGGCCAGCGGTAAACGCTGAGCCGGTTATTTTGTTGCGCAGATTTATAAGTCCTTCAACCAGTCGCTCACGTCCGCATCGCTTGGCATCTGCCAATCCCCCCGGATTGACAGGCTCACTGTGCCTACCTTTGGACCGTCGGGAGCGCAGCTGCGTTTGAATTGATGAGTAAAGAACCGACGATAGAAGATTTTCAGCCAGTGGCGGATGAATGCCTCATCGTAGTCATCAGCAAAAGCAGACGTTGCAATGGCCAGCAGTTTGGCCGGCGAGGTGCCGAAACGAATCGTATGATACAGGAAGAAGTCGTGGAGGATGTAGGGACCCACCTTGTCTTCCGTCTTCTGAGCAATCTGGCCACTTTCATCCGGAGGCAGAAGCTCGGGGGAAACCGGTGTGTCCAGAACATCCCGCAGGGCAGCGGCAAGCTTCTCGTTGTCATTGCTAAAGGATGAATCCCGGTCCGGTCCTGTGAGAACGGAGTCGATGAACCATCGTATCATGGCCCGGATGAAGGTTTTGGGGATACCTGCGTTCACATTGTACATGGCCATATGATCGCCGTTGTAGGTGCTCCATCCAAGGGCTGCCTCGGAAAGGTCGCCGGTGCCGATCTGGATGCCTCCCTCCATATTGGCCATGTCCATGAGGATTTGTGTGCGCTCTCTTGCTTGTGCGTTTTCGTAAACCGTATCTATATTCTTAGGGTCGTGTGAGATGTCCTTAAAATGCTGCAGCACGGCTTCTTTTATGGAAATCTCGCGAATTTCCGCACCCAGAGCTTCCATCATGGAAAGCGCGTTGGAATAAGTTTTGCCGGTGGTGCCAAAGCCCGGCATAGTGATTGCCAGAATGTCAGAGGCAGGCTTGTCCAGAAGCTTCATGGCCTGTGCGGCCACCAAAAGAGCCAAGGTAGAGTCAAGGCCGCCGGAAACACCGAGGACTGCCTTCTTTGAACCCGTGTGGGAAAGGCGCCTTGCAAGAGCGGCCGATTGGATAGCAAATGCATCGCGACAGTTTTCTTTCAGTTGGGCTTCCTTCCCTGAGAGAAATGGCGTTTTGGAATATACTCGCGTAAGAGGTGTTTTATCCGAAAGAAGCGGAAGGGCCCGGAGTTCTGCCGGTTGGTTATCCGGAGCGACGGAGCTATCAGCGGGAGAGTTGTAGAAACCGGCGACGCCGGCCCTTTCATATGTCAGCCTTTCGAAGTCAATATCGCTGTAGATCAATTGGCTCTGAAAAGATAGACAGGTGCTTTCCTTCAACAGTTCACCCCGTTCAGAAATCAGGCAGTGGCCGCTGTATACTCCATCGGAGGAGGATTCCGTGGGACCTGCCGATGCATATACATAACCGCAGAGACAGTCCCTGCTCTTCTGCAAAACAGAATAGCGCCTGTGAACCGAAGCGCCAACCAGTTGGAAGCTTGCAGCAGGGTTTAAGAGTATCTGTGCTCCGGAAAGGCAGAGCCCCGCACCGGGGGAAAGGGGGGCAAACAGGTCTTCATCAACCTCGATACCCAGGACAAGACCGCTTTCTTTGTCGCAGAAAGTAATCCTGCCGAATGGAATCTGGCAATCAAATAGGGTAATGGATTTTCTCTGGGCTTCAACTTGCATACCAGAAGAAAACCAACGACCGTCTCCTGCACCTTTTGCTCCTTTAGGGTAATGCCGGGGAACAACCCCCTTGATAAGCCCGTTTTGCAACATGATTCCGCACTGGACCAGCCGGTTGTCAATGCGAAGATATGCTCCGATTACCAAGGCGGCTCCTATTTTTTTCGTCGCTAAAGCAATCTTATTCAAAGCTTCTAACTGATTGTTGTAAAGGGTGTCCTGAAAAAACAAATCGCCGCAGCTTGCCCCGGTGAGGCAAAGGGCAGGGAATACAATAATGCCCGCCCCTTCCCGGTAAGCCTCTTCGGCACAGCGTAAAATTTCATCGCTGTTGAATTCTGTATTTGCAACCTTTAGCGCCGGCGCTGCTGCAGCCGCGCGAATCATTCCTATTTTAGTCATTGGCATCCTCTCCATATACAGCCTAGGCAAAAATAATACATTTTAATGATATTAATTTTTATTTGGTCCTCGTTATACATTATATACTAAAAAAAACATTTCCCAAAACAGATTTTTACCACCAACCACGGGAACATGCCACGGGGACAGACCCTTTGTCAGGTTTTCCGGTCACGGGGACAGACCCTTTGTCAGGTTTTCCGGTCACGGGGTCTGTCCCCTTGTCAGGTTTTCCGGTCACGGGGTCTGTCCCCGTGGCATGTTTTTCTCTTGTCAGCAGAAGGGGTTCTGTGGTAGAATAGCAAAAATATGCGGATAAGAACGCATAACCCTGAATCGCGTGTATGTTTATACAAGTCATTCAGAGAAAGGAGAGATTATGCCAAACAAAAATTCCTATTCCGAAATCACACAAGATATTGTCAACCTGGCAGGACTGTGTAAGGAGAAAAGTGTAATTGATCCGGAGCTTTACAGCAGATACGATGTGAAGCGGGGTCTTCGTGATATCAACGGGAAGGGTGTTCTGACAGGTCTCACAGAGATTTCAGAGATTCAGGCCTTCTCCAAAGAAGGAGATCAACTGGTACCTGCAGAAGGGAAGCTCTTCTACAGGGGCATTGATGTAGAACAGATCATCTCCGGAATCATCAAGGAAAAGAGATTCGGATTTGAAGAGGTGTCCTACCTGCTTCTGTTCGGTGAACTGCCCGGAACGGAGCAGTTGCGCAAGTTTACAGATATTCTTGCCGGGTACCGGACCTTGCCGACGAATTTTGTCCGGGATGTCATCATGAAGGCTCCTACCGATGACATGATGAACACCTTGTCAAGGAGCGTTCTCACCCTTTTTGCCTATGATGACAATGCAAATGACATATCCTTACCCAATGTGATGCGGCAATGTCTCCAATTGATTGCAAATTTCCCTGTGCTCTCCGTATACGGATATCAGGCTTACAGCCATTATATCCGTGGAAACAGCCTGGTGATCCATACGCCGAAACCAGAGCTCTCCACTGCGGAAAATATTCTCTACATGCTTCGGCCCGACAGCAAATATTCTGAAATGGAAGCACATATTTTAGATGTTGCGTTGATTCTCCATGCGGAGCACGGAGGCGGCAACAACTCTACCTTTACCACCCATGTGGTTACTTCCAGCGGAGCGGATACATATTCTACCATCGCTGCGGCGCTGAGTTCTCTCAAGGGCCCGAAGCATGGGGGAGCGAATATTAAGGTTATTCAGATGTTCGAAAACATGAAGAAAGAAATTGCAGACTGGAAGGACGAAGAGGCCGTACGCAACCATCTGAAAGCGTTGCTGCATAAAGAGGCTTTCGATAAAGCTGGTCTCATTTACGGTATGGGTCATGCCGTCTACTCGCTGTCCGATCCCAGGGCAAATATTCTGAAATCCTTCGTGAAGGAGCTTTCCGAAGAAAAGGGGATGGAGGAGGAGTTCCAGCTCTATTCACTGGTTGAGAGGCTTGCTCCCGAAATAATCGCCGAGGAACGTAGGATATACAAAGGGGTCAGTGCGAATGTGGACTTTTACAGCGGATTTGTCTATCACATGCTGGGTCTGCCCCTGGAACTCTTCACTCCCATTTTTGCCATAGCACGTATTGCCGGCTGGAGCGCTCACCGTGCGGAGGAGCTGGTCAACGGTGGGAAGATTATTCGTCCTGCGTATATGAGTGTGTCAGGCCACAAAGAATATGTGTCACTTGCAGAAAGAACGGAAAGCGACACGCAGCTGTAATCCCTTTTGTAGGGCAAATAGATAGCCCAATGCAATTGGAAATTCAAAAATACCATAAAGTTTATAAGTAGGGCGCCTTGAGGGGCGCCCTACTTAACACGCTCGATGAAGTAGTATAGTCGAATGAACAGACCCTTTAGCTCGTAACCGGCCACGGGGACAGACCCTTTGTCAGGAAAACCTGACAAAGGGTCTGTCCCCGTGGCCGGTTACGAGCAAGCGCGGGAGAAACAAAAAACATATATTTACAAAATATACAATATAAAGTAATATAGTAGCTGAAGCAGGGTCTACTTGTTTATGCTCGATTTGCTTGTTTTATGGATACAGCTTTGTCAAATTATGATACAATGAAAACACTAAAAAACGGAGGGCATAATGCATGAAAGAACATTACATCAGTCTGTTGACTACCGATGAAGAAATACAGGACTTCTTTATGGTAAAGTATATAGCAGTGAAATTAGGATCCAACAAAAAGCAATATCTGGATCTGCTTCTTTCCGACAACACGGGAGAAATTACGGCAAAAAAGTGGGATGTTGCTGACACGGAGCTCCCTTCTCTGAACGAAATAGAAGCCGGAGAAGTGGTGAAGGTCAAAGCCCAGGTCACGGAATGGAACGGCCTCAAGCAGCTGAAAGTTTTGAGGATTCGTAAGGTTGTGGATCAGGACAATGTGGAAATGGGGGACTTTATTCGCACAGCTCCGGAAAAGCCCGAAGACATGCTGGCATTTCTGGAAGAAGCGGTAGCCGTCATGAGGGACCCGGATCTGAAAGCCTTGTGCGCGAAAATTCTTGGGGATAACAGAGAGAAACTGCTATACTATCCGGCGGCAGTGAAAAACCACCACGCTGAGATGGGAGGTCTCCTCTATCATATGAAACGCATGACTGCCATGGGGGAGCGCTATTGTGAAGTCTACACCAATCTAAACAGGGACCTAGTGATTACGGGGGTCATTATTCACGATATCGAAAAGCTTAACGAGATCGATGCGGTGGAGACCGGGATTGCATCGGGATATTCCTTTGAAGGCCAACTTCTGGGCCATCTGGTACAGGGCGTCAAAACCATCGACCGCCTGGCGGAGGGATTGGATATCAACAGAGAAAAAGCAATCATGCTGGAACACATGATCCTTTCCCACCATTACGAGCCGGAATACGGAAGCCCAAAGAAACCCCTTTTCCCCGAGGCGGAAATTCTCCACTACCTGGACATCGTGGATGCGAGAATGTACGACATGGAAGAGGCCCTTTTCGGCACCAAGCCCGGAGAATTTTCCGAAAGAGTCTGGACCCTGGACAACCGGAAGCTTTATAAGCCGTTACAAGAGCCGGAAAAATGATAACAGCCGCCGGCAAAGGGACGTAATTTAACAGGAAGAAGATACGAAGAAACAGCGACGAAGAAACGAGCCAACAGAGACAAAGCAACAGGGACGAAGCAAGCATGAAGGAGATAAAGGTATGCTGCGATTGCCAAAAGAAATAAGCGGTATCATAAGAACTTTGGAAGATGAGGGTTTTCAGGTCTATATTGTGGGAGGAAGCTTGCGGGATATGCTGCTTTCCATTGAACCGGAGGATTGGGATCTGGCCAGCAACGCTCCGCCGGAAAGGGTAGCGGAGCTCTTCCCAGGGGCGGACAGACGCGGGGGAAAATACGGTGTGGTTCAAGTGGCAAGTGGAGATATAAGAGCAGACGTTGCAGCTTTCCGCGTGGATGGAAGCTACACCGACCACAGACGTCCCGACCAAGTGGAGTATACCGACAAAATTGAAGAAGATTTGGCCAGACGGGATTTTACGATTAACGGCATGGCCTACCATCCCCAGAGGGGAATCATCGACCCTTTCGGCGGACGGAATGACTTGAAGGATCGGTTGATCCGAACGATCGGGGAACCGGAGAAACGGTTTGAAGAAGATCCCCTGCGGATTCTCCGCGGGATTCGACTTGCCGGGCAGCTGGATTTCGATCTGGCTATGGACACCTTCACGGCAATGCAGAAGACCGCATGTCTGCTCGAACAGATCAGCATGGACAGGAGGAGGACGGAATTTGAACGGCTGCTCACTACGAAAAACACGGGAAAGGCACTCCGAATCTGTACTTCCGCCAATGTGATCAATGCTGTTTTCCAGGATTGCTATCCCCCAAAAGGGAAGATGGAGAACGGGGATTTACCCGTCCTGATTCAGAACATCGACAAAGCCAGATGTGATGCGGACCTGCGCCTTGCCTTGCTCCTGCTTTGCTTTGAAAAAAGGAAGGCTATGAAGGTTATCGATGACCTGAACCTGGGAAATGACAGAACCCGAAAACAGAAAGCGGCCCAGGAACTGCTCATGGACTTGTATTTTTCCGTAGATAAATACGCTCTGAAACGATTTATCCATCTCAACGGAGAGGATATTTACGACTTTCTCACAAGCCTTTGCAAACAGCAGCGGGAAGTCTACGATATCCCGGGGTATCGGATTGAGAGCCGCTATTACCTGTTGGACGATATCCGTAAAAACAGGGAGCCGATCTATGTGGAAGACCTGGCTATCAAGGGAAGCGATCTCATCGAGGCCGGCATCGTACAAGGAGAAAAGGTGGGAGAAATGCTCTCCATGCTGCTTGATGTGACGCACAGATTTCCCGGCCTCAATACAAAACCCAAACTTCTTAAAAAGGCCAAAGCTCTGAAAAATCCAATACGGGCTAGGTTCCGCAACATTTACCTGATGAAATAGGTTTACTATGGAAGAAAAAAAAGGCATACTTTCCGACATCATTTATCACAACAAAAGCAACGGCTATACTATCGCCATCGTAGAAAATGAGGAAGAGCAGGAACAGTTTACCGCAGTAGGCTACCTTTACAATCCCGACAGGGGCAGAGGATATTGCTTCACAGGCAGCTGGAAGAAACACCCTTCCTACGGCGACCAGTTTGCCTTTGAGACCTATGTTGAGGAAATCCCAAGGACCTCGGAAGGAATCGAGGGCTTTCTCAGCTCCGGAATCATGAAAGGCATCGGGAAAAAGACGGCACAGGCCATCGTGAGAAAGTTCGGCGAAGACACCTTACGAGTCATAGCCGAGGAAGCCCATAGGCTTATTGAAGTGGAAGGAATCGGCAATGCCAAATCAGAGGCTATTTCCGCCGCATTCCGCAGCCATCAGGAATTTGCGGAAATTGTGCTCTACTTCCAACGATTTGGGATCTCCACGGGCTACGCCATGCGCCTGTACAAGGTTTACGGCCCGGACACCATCAAGGCCATTGAGGAAAACCCGTATCAGCTGGTTGACGACGTCTTCGGCATCGGCTTTCGAAAGGCGGACAGGATTGCCGGCCTCCTTGGAGTGCCCGGCAACGATCCCCAGCGGATCCGGAGCGGCATCCGCTATACCCTGTGGTCCCATATCAACGAGGGACACACCTTTCTGCCCCAGAAGAGGCTTTGCGAGCTGGCGGGGGAACTCCTGGATGTGAGCGCGGAAGAGGTGTTTGAAACCATTGTGGAAATGGCCTTCGAAGGAGACCTGCAGGTGGAAAACCTGGAAGGCAGAGCCGTCGTATACTCTGTGCCCTACTTCCTGGCAGAACAGAAGGTGTGCAGGAAGCTCATTGAACTGGACCGGGCTATCCTGAAGCCCATCCGTGGCAACATCGGGGAACTCATCTCGCTGACAGAGAGGCAGACGGGAGTGCTGCTATCGGAAAATCAGAAGCATGCGGTGGAAATCTCCGTGGGAAGCGGCGTCTCCGTCATTACCGGAGGACCCGGTACCGGAAAAACCACCATCATAAACACCATTATGAACATCTTTCAGCACAGTGATTTCACCACGGCTATCGCGGCTCCCACGGGAAGAGCCGCAAAGCGCATAACGGAGACCTCGGGGCACAATGCTTCCACCATACATCGACTTCTGGAATACTACTATTCCGAAGGAGATGACAGCATGCGCTTCGGCAAAAATGAAGAAGACCCCTTGCGTTACGACGCGGTGATTATTGACGAAGCATCCATGATCGATATCCTCCTGATGCGGGGACTGCTGGAAGCCATTCCTTCCGGGACCCGGCTGGTCATAGTGGGTGACGCGGATCAGCTGCCCTCGGTGGGCGCAGGCAATGTCCTGCGGGATATCATTGAAAGCGAGGTCATCTCCTCGGTGAAACTAACTGAGATTTTCCGCCAGGCCAAAGAAAGTCTCATCGTAGTCAATGCCCACAAGATAAACAAAGGAGAATATCCGGATACCAATGAGAAGGACAAGGATTTTTTCCTGCTGCACCGCAAAGGGGAGAAAGAGATGCTTGCCACCATAAAAGACCTGTGCACGAGACGCCTGCCCTCCTATTTTGAAAACTTCGACCCCTTAAGAGACATTCAGATCCTTACACCGGTGCGAAAGGGTATGCTGGGATCCATCAATCTCAATAAAGAACTCCAGCAGATTCTGAATCCCTCCGGCGTGGGTAAAACGGAAAAAAAGCTGGGAGACCGGCTATTCCGGGAAGGGGACAAGGTCATGCAGATTAGAAACAACTATCAGCTCCCGTGGAAGCGCTTTGACGATTTCAGCGACGGTCAGGGGATATTCAATGGAGATTGTGGTTTTATCCAGTCCATTGATAACGAGTTCAACGAAATCACAGTAGTCTATGAGGACAACAAGTTTGTTAAGTATGATGTAACCAATCTGGAGGAGCTGGAGCTCGCCTACGCCGTAACGGTGCACAAGAGCCAGGGCAGCGAGTTCCCGGTTGTGATCATGCCCGTTTCCTGGTTTCCTCCCGTGCTGGCCACCCGGAATCTGCTTTATACAGCAGTGACCAGAGCCAAGAATGCGGTTATTTTAGTGGGTTCCGAGGACAAGATGCGGGCGATGGTGGACAACAACAGAATACTGGAACGGTATTCGGGACTGAAACCAAAGCTCATGGAGTTCCTGGAATGATAAAGATGTTATGGATGGGTCTTTTGGAGCTGGTGTACCCTTCCAATATATACTGCATCAGCTGCGGGAGCCCAATCGACCAGCGATTTCCCTATTCCCTGTGTCCCTTTTGTGTCAGGCATCTGCGGTGGGCCGACAAGATAACCTGTGGAAAGTGCGGCAAACCAATGTGGAATCGGACTGCAACGGGCCTTTGCAGTGAATGTGTGGATGCGCAAAGAAGTTTTGACAGAGGATATACCTGCGTCAGCTACGGCCTGGCGGAAAGAGCATTAATCCATCAGCTCAAGTATAAGGATAAGGATTATCTTGCCGCTTACATGGCGGAACTGATGGCTGAACGAATAGCCATTGAAGAGCTGAATCCCGATTTGGTGGTTCCTGTTCCCATGCATAAAGACAAACAAAAACGGAGAGGCTATAACCAAGCTGCATTATTGGCAAAATTTATAGGAGAGCATTTAGATATCCCCTGCTCTCCAAAGTTGCTGATACGCCGGTCCGATACCCTTCCTATGAGTGGGCTCGGCGCGGTTTTGCGCAAGAAAAATGTAGAAGGTGTTTTTTTCGCGGCAAAGTGGGTAGAAAATACAATATACGGCAAGACGGTGTTGCTGGTGGACGACGTATTTACTACAGGAAGCACAGCCGAAGCCTGCAGTACAGCTTTAAAAGAAGCAGGCGCCCGATGTGTTTATGTTCTGACCTTCGCAGCGGGTACAGATAATAAGTCGGATAATGGAATTGTCCGGGTCTGTGGTTGAAAGTCCATGCCAGCTACGGGCAAAAGGACCCACGTAAGCTGGACCGCAAGGCGGCAGCGATCATGGCGTAGCCTAGGTGTAAGTCCTGTTGTTAACCGCTCTTAAGCGACAAAAAACGACAGGCGAGTGTGGGGGCAAAGACCAGGTCAGCCGGGCAATTCCACTATCCGACTCTTCTTATCCACAAGAAGGCGAATATGGGTGAAGAAGAGAAGGATTGGGAATTTTACAAAATACGATAAATATTTATGCGTGGTAGAAGATTTGAAATACCAACGAAAGTCTGAAAAATGCAATGCATGCATGAATAATTATACTTATTCATACGGCGAAAAAAGTGTCCACAAATGAAGCCTTGAGTTTTCAATTATGCACAGAGTTATCCACAGTATCAACAAGAACCGATACCGGGACAAAAACATGCAAAATTCGACAGAAATCCGTGGATAACCAAAAGAAGAGAGGGAACCCTCCTGACCCGGCAGTTGAATAATTATTTTTGGCAGCATAAAAGGAATGGCATGAGTTTTGTAGTATAAGTTATGTAAAGGAAGTTCTCAACAACAAAAAGGGGGAATTCGCATGAGAGTCATTATTACCAGCAAAAATTTCAACGCCAGCGATCATCTCAAGCAAACCGTCGAATCCAAGTTTGAGAAGCTTGGAAAATACTTCTCAAAGGACATCGTCGCCAATGTGACATTGACGATGGAAAAGGGGCGTCAGAAGATTGAAGCCACCATCAATGCCAAAGGAACCATCTTCCGGGCAGAAGAAGAGACCAACGACATCTACAGCGGTGTCGACAGAATCGTGGACAAATTGTCTACCCAAATGTCCAGATTCAAGACCAAGCTGCAGAGAAAGCATAAAGACCACAAAGAGTTTATTTTTGCCAACCTGCCGGAGGCTCCGGACAAGGAGGCGGAAGAGATGGCTCTGGTCAGGAGGAAGAAATTCGACCTCATGCCTATGTCTCAGGATGAAGCGATCATGCAAATGGAACTCCTGGAGCATACCTTCTATGTGTTCCTGAATATGGAGACGGATACGGTCAATGTGGTTTATAAGAGGAAAGACGGTAACTACGGTCTTTTGGAACCGAATTATTAACAGAGTTTTAATCGGGCCGGGAGTCAATCTCCCGGCCTTTTTTAAGTTTTACCAAGCCACGGGGACAGACCCTTTGTCAGGTTTTCCGGCCACGGGGTCTGTCCCTTTGTCAGGTTTTCCGGCC
>CAYOYO010000002.1:25371-38517 GCA_964408195.1 uncultured Oscillospiraceae bacterium
CCCTTTGTCAGGTTTTCCGGCCACGGGGTCTGTCCCTTTGTCAGGTTTTCCGGCCACGGGGTCTGTCCCCGTGGCCCATGTCCCTGTGGCTCAATTTACTATTGAAATCTGCCACTATCTCCGATAGAATATTATAATAGAAAATCTCCTTCAAGGAGCAGGAAACAATGACAGAAGTTGTAACAAATATGTTTGCAAGCTTTAGCGTCACGGATGTCATCGATGTGGCAATCGTGGCTTTTGTTGTATACAAAATCCTGGCCTTCATCCGGGAGACCAGGGCGGAACAGCTTGTCAAAGGACTCCTGGTCTTGGTTGTGGCAACCTTTCTTTCCGATGTTTTCAATCTATACACTCTGAACTGGCTGCTTGAGGGAACTCTCACTCTGGGTGTCATCGCACTGATTATCGTCTTTCAGCCGGAACTAAGAAGGGGTCTCGAATACATCGGCCGCAGCAAGTTCATCAAAAAACAGTTTGGTGAGATGAATAAAGACCGGGCAAAGTCGATTACATCCACCATCATAAAGGCTGTAGATTATTTTTCCATCAACAAGATTGGAGCCTTGATTATCATCGAGCGGGAAACCACTCTCAACGATATTATGGAATCGGGCACGGAGATCGACGCAGCCATAACGGAAAGACTGCTGGCCGCCATCTTTTATTCCGGAGCTCCACTTCATGACGGAGCATGCATCATAAGAGGTGATCGGGTGATGGCAGCCGGATGCGTCCTGCCCCTGACCCAGAACAAAACATTGAGTAAAGACCTGGGAACCCGCCACAGAGCCGGGCTTGGAATCACCGAACACTCCGATGCCATCGCCCTGATCGTATCCGAGGAGACCGGCATTATTTCCATCGCCATCGATGGGAAATTATCCCGGTTCTTAGATATTAAGACTGTGGAAAAGACCCTGTTGAACCTTTATCTGACCCAGATGGCGGACGATGACGTCAAGAACTTCTTTACAAAGCTATTCAAGAGAAAGGGAGGCGGCAATGAAGGACAATAAAAAAAAGAACAGCCCTGACAGCGGCCGCACCTTTACCATAATATTTTCCGTGATCATCGCTCTGATCCTTTGGTCTTATGTGATTATTCAAGTAAACCCAACAAAGGAAGAAACCATTTCCAGGATTCCCGTGCAGCTTCTGAACATCCAGTCCCTTACCGCCAGGCAGCTAGCCATCTCCGGAGACGGTGAGTACATGGTGGACGTGGTTGTGGAGGGCCGCAGGGCTGATATTATCAAGGTCAAGAACGAAGACATCATAGCGGAGGCGGATCTCTTCGGCTGGAGCAAGGGTGAAAACTACATCCCCGTCAATGTAAAAGTGCCCCAGGGCTTGAAAATTATTGAGGTGCGATCGGCAAAAATCCAGGTGACCATCGAAGAACTTGTGGCATTGAGCAAGCCGGTGGTAGTAGTCTACAGAGGGGAGTTCCCCACCGACACGGAAGAGGGGGAAGTGGAACTTCGACCTGCGGAGATTGAGGTCACCGGCGCCAAGTCCGCCGTGGAATCCGTTCATGAAGTGAGAGTATATATCGATTCGGAGGATCTGACAGCCGAAGGCAGAACCATCCAGAGCGAGGCTATGCCCCTGAATGATGCGGATATGATTGTAGAAAACGTCAGACTGTCTTCCGGCTATGTAAATGTAGCAGCAAGGCTTCTGCAGCTCAAGGAAGTGCCTCTTGTAACCGAAACCCAGGGAAGTCTGAATGAGGGCTACGGTGCTGAAATCAATGCTCCGGAGACAGTATGGATCAAAGGAACAAAATCCGCCCTCAAAGACATTGAGTCAGTAAGGGCTGAACCCATCGACATCACCGGAATGACCCAAAACGGCAATACTACCCTCAGTCTGCTGCTTCCCGAAGGAATCTATTTGTCCAAAAAGAACTCCACTCTTACGGCGGGAGTTAATATTGAAGAAGTGGGAGCTACGCAATTCCGGTTTGCTGCCGATCAGATCCTGCTGGAGGGCCTGACAAAAGGGAAGACAGTCAATACGGATACAACGGAAATCCTTGTCTCCGTTACCGGCAGAAAGCAGATTGTAGACCGCCTGCAGCCGGACCAACTGGAGCTTTATATTGAAGTGGCAGATCTTCCAGCGGGCAGCCAGACAGTGCCGGTAATGGTATCCACAGAGGTCTCCCTGCATAGTATTACTGTGGAGCCATCGGAAATTACCATCACAATCACGGATACAGAACAGGAGAATTAGTATGAATCGACTTTTTGGAACAGACGGCGTCAGAGGAGTGGCAAACACCGAACTGACACCGGAACTCGCCTTTAATCTGGGTAAAGTAGGAACCTATGTGCTGGGTAAAAGCAAAGCCAATCCCCTTGTGCTTATCGGAAAGGATACCCGACTTTCCGGAGATATGCTGGAAAATGCCATCAGCGCGGGAATCTTGGCTATGGGCGGCCATGTGATCAAAGTGGGAGTCCTTCCCACCCCCGCCATCGCTTATCTGGTGAGCCACATGAAGGCGGATGCAGGAGTGGTGATTTCTGCCTCTCACAATACTTACGAATTTAACGGCATCAAATTCTTTAACAGCAAGGGCTTTAAACTGGATGATGATATCGAGGATGAAATGGAGGATATCATTGTCCGGGATATGGACGTGAACAGCCACATTGAAGGCGACAAGCTGGGACGGTGTGTGGAGGCAGAAGATGATGCGGCGAAACTATATGAGGAATTCCTGAAGAGCACCATCGACATAAGCCTTGAGGGGATGAAGATCGTCATGGACTGTGCCAACGGGGCTGCATACCGGGTGGCAGAAAAAGTACTGAAAGGTCTGGGAGCGGATGTCACCATAATAGGGAACTGCCCTGACGGCATCAACATTAACGCGGGCTGCGGATCCACCCATCCGGAGGCACTTCAGAAAAGAGTTCTGGAGGAGCAGGCGGACATGGGCCTGGCCTTTGACGGAGATGCGGACCGCCTTATAGCCGTGGATGAGAAAGGCAGAATCGTAGACGGGGACAAGATGATATACATCTGTGCCAAAATGCTCAAAGAACAGGGTAAGCTGCCGGACAATAAGGTCACCGCAACGGTAATGAGCAATCTGGGCTTCCACAAAGCCATAGAGAGCATCGGAGCAAAGGTGGATGTGACCCAGGTGGGAGACCGTTATGTGTTGGAAAGCATGCTGAAAACAGGATGCGTCATCGGAGGCGAGCAGTCGGGACATATCATATTCCTCAATCACAGCACCACCGGAGACGGAATCCTGTCCGCTCTGCAACTGCTGTCTGCCGTTAAGTTCAGCAACCGCAAGTTGTCGGAGATCGCAGACGAGGTTACCATCTATCCTCAGGTTTTGAAGAACGCCCGGATAAAAAACGAAAACAAGAAAAAGTATATGAACGACCCGGAAATCGCCGCGGAGATTACGAGGGTAGAAGAGGAAATGGCCGGAGAAGGGCGGGTACTCATTCGTCCATCCGGGACAGAGCCTTTGGTGCGGGTCATGTTGGAAGGGAAAGACGTGGAGAGCATCACCAAGCTGGCAGAAGGACTTGCAACTCTTCTGACGAAGAGAATGGGATAGGGGACAGCACATGTGCGGCATTGTAGGTTATATCGGCGACGGTTCGGCAAAAGAAATCATTATAGACGGGCTGAAAAAATTAGAATATCGGGGCTATGATTCCGCTGGAATCGCACTTTATCTTGGCGATTCCATAGAGATCAGGAAGCGCACGGGACGGATCAACAACCTGGAAGCTGTTGCCGCAGACAAAGAATATGACAGTCACATGGGTATAGGGCATACCAGATGGGCCACGCACGGGGCTCCCACGGATGCAAACGCTCACCCTCATTCCAATATGGACGGGACCATCGCCGTGGTCCACAACGGGATTATCGAAAACTATGTGGAGCTCAGAGATTGGCTTTCCAAGGAATACGGGGTCCGTTTCCGCTCAGAGACGGATACGGAAGTCATTGCCCATCTGATCGGCATTTATTATGACAAGGACCTGATGGATGCGGTCTATAAAGCAGTAGACAAAATGCGGGGGGCCTACGCCATCGGCGTTATGTGCAAGGATGAACCGGATAAGCTCATCGCCGTCCGTAAAGACAGCCCGCTGGTAGCCGGAATCGGCAACGGATGCAACTTTATAGCTTCCGATATTCCCGCACTTCTGAAACATGTGAGGAAAATCCACCTCGTCGAGAACAACGAGACTGTGGTTCTCACAAAAGACAGCATAAAAATTTACAATCCCGACAGAAAAGAAGTAAAGCGGGATGTGTTTCATGTCACATGGGATGCAGCCTCAGCGGAAAAAGAAGGCTACGACCATTTCATGCTGAAGGAAATCTATGAGCAGCCCAAAGCCATAGAGGAAACACTGGGCCGTAGGCTGTCCCCGGAAGGGGAAATCTGCCTGGACGGCATCCGCTTGACGAAACAGGATATTGAGGCTTTTACGAAGGTCTATATCGTGGCCTGTGGCACCGCCTATCATGCGGGACTTGTGGGGAAATACGTCATTGAGAAATTCGCCAAAATACCCGTAGAGGTGGATGTTGCGTCGGAATTCCGCTACCGGGAACCCTTTGTGGACGATAAAACTCTTTTCATAGCCATCAGCCAGTCGGGAGAAACTCTGGACACCTTAGCTGCCCTTCGGGAAGCAAAGAAAAGAGGGGCCAGGGTGCTCTCCGTGGTAAATGTGGTGGGAAGCTCCGTAGCCAGGGAGTCCGACGATGTATTCTATACCTGGGCAGGGCCCGAAATCGCCGTAGCGTCTACGAAAGCCTACACCACCCAGCTGATCTGCATGTACCTGCTGGCTCTCTATATGGGCAGCGAAAAGGGCTGTTTATCTTCGGAACTGAGAGCTGAGCTGGTAGCCGGGTTGTCAGAGCTGCCGCAGAAAATCGACGTTCTGTTGAAAAGAGACCGGGAGATCGAGTCCATAGCCAGGCAGCTGTACATGAAGACCCAGATGTTCTTCATCGGGAGGGGCATGGATTCCGCAGTGTCCTATGAAGGCTCCCTGAAGCTCAAAGAAATTTCCTATATCAACTCCTTCGCCGTGGCGGCGGGAGAGTTGAAGCACGGTACCATTGCCTTGATAGAGGAGGACACTCCGGTGATTGCTTTGGCATGTCAGAGCCGGTTATTCGAAAAAATGCTATCAAACATACAGGAAGTGAAAGCCAGAGGAGCTTTTGTGGTAGGCATCGGCCAGGAAAGCTGTCGCCAGCTTGAAAACCAGTCGGATCGGGTGATTTACATCCCCGACTGCAGAGACGAGTTTACGCCCATTCTTGCCGTGGTGCCCCTGCAGCTCTTCGCCTATCACGTAGCCCGTCTTCGGGGTTGCGATATCGATAAACCCAAGAATCTTGCCAAATCGGTTACGGTGGAATAATTTGAAGCACTGAGCGGGAGTTCACTCCCGTTTTTTATTTTCTGTTTGACATCATCAGGGGAAACCGGTATATTTATTTCGGAACCGTAATATTCGAAAACGAAGTAATTAGAATGAAGAAGATCGAAAGAGGGAAGCTTTTCATGAATGTTGAATTACAAACGCTGAAAAGGCTCATCAACCTGCGCGAATTACTATTTGCTGAAATCAGGAAGGTATTCATTGATCAGAATCTGACCTCTACAGAAATCATGATCCTTTATACTTTGCAGCATAGGCAGGGTGAGATCAAAGCAGGGGATCTTGCAGCAGAGCTATTCCTGCCTCAAAGCACTATGACAGGAATCATCGATAAGATGATCCGAAAGGGAATTGTGCAAAGAAACAGGAGCGAAGAGGATCGCAGGGTGGTTATGATTACATTGAACCCGGATTTCAAACGGATATCCGACGGATGCATGATAGAGCTCCAAAAAATGGTTGGTGGACTTGCAGAGGAAACACCACCAGGTTGGTTTTCTCAGTTGAACGAATATCTCATCGTCCTGGAAAATATTCTGGAGAATAGGGTAAATTTCAATGGCGGAACCGATGGAAACAAAAAATAACCAGACAGACCAGGTTGGTCAAACAGACGACAGTGAGGAGCTGGTACCCCTTACCGCACCATATCCTCTGGTATTGGTAGTAATCCTCATCGGAGGCTTCATGTCCATGCTGGATTCCAGCATCGTAAATGTTGCCATCGCTCCCATGATGACCGCCTTTGGGGTCGGTTCCGATGAAATCGATTGGATACTTACCATCTACATGCTGGTACTTGGAGTATCCGTTCCCACATCAAGCTGGCTGGCCGATTATTTTGGATTGAAAAGACTTTACCTGTTATCCATGGCTGTATTTACAATAGGCTCCCTGTTTTGCGCCATGGCATGGAACGTTCCTTCGCTGACTTTTGCAAGAGCCATCCAGGCTGTGGGCGGGGGTATGCTTATGCCGATCACCATGTCCATGATCTACAAAATTACACCAAGAAAGAACATCGGGAAAGCCATGGGCGGATATGGGATGGTATTTGTAGTGGCCCCTGCCATTGGCCCCTCTGTAGGCGGGTATCTGGTTGAATATATAAATTGGCGCTGGATTTTTACAATCAACCTGCCCATCGGTATTCTGGGCATTCTTTTGGGTATTCTCGTCGTTCCGACTATGAACGGTAAAGATCCCGGCAAGTTCGACCGAATCGGTGCACTCCTTTCCTCAAGCGCCATGCTGTCAATCTTAGTGGTACTTTCAGAAGGCAGCGGCTGGGGATGGACTTCGCTGAAAAGTGTGATGCTCATTTATGCGTCTATTGTATTTTTGGGTGGATTCATCTGGTGGGAACTTAAGATTCCAAATCCTCTTTTGGACATTCGGATTTTTAAGAACCTGAATTACAGTGTGGGCAATTTCATGCTGATTCTCATTACTGTGGGAATGTATGGGGTGTTGTTCTATATCCCGATTTTTCTGCAGGCTGTCAGGGGCATGGGCGCTTTGGAAGTAGGCCTCCTGATGCTGCCGCCTGCTTTGGTATCGGCGGTTGCCATGCCGGTCAGCGGTGCCTTGTACGACAAATATGGACCCCGGGTCCCTGCCACCATAGGGGTTTGCCTTCTTGCATTCAGTACCTATCAGTTTTATAACATTGATATTGCTACGCCGGTTTCCTTTATCATATTCTGGAACAGCGTACGCTCTATCGGTATGGGCCTGGCCATGATGCCGGCTCAAACCGGACTCATGTCGGAGATTCCCCAACAAAAGGTAGGAAGTGCCTCCGCAATGAACAATATTATCAGCAGAGTCTCCGGATCTTTTGGAATCGCTATTCTGGCAATGATTATGACAAACCGGCTTTCTTATCATTCTGCCATGATCAGCTGGACCCTGCCGGAGTATAGCATCGGGGCTGCAATCAGCAGCGGTGTGCAGCCTGCAACCTTGTTTGCCTCACTGGGCCAGATGATTTTTCAAACAGCTTATGTCAGGTCCATCAACGACATTTTCATCATCACCGGAATCATAACATTATGTGCGGTACTACCCGCCATTTTATTAAGAAAAGGAGTAGTAAAGAGCCATGAAATTGGATAAGCGAAAGGTATTGGCAGTGATAGCCGCAGTGGTTTTGTTTGCAGCTTTGATCCTGGCGTTTTACTGGTATCAGGGGACGTATTATGTTTCCACCATCGATGCAAGGGTGAATGCAAAGATGTCCAATATGACTCCCCAGACAGCCGGTAAATTAATCGACTTTAGCGGCAATCTGGGACAGCTGGTTACCCGGGACGAAAAACTGGGGACTGTGGATGGAGGAACCGTGGTGAGTAGCTTGAATGCACCGATCACAGGAACTCTTGTCAAGATAAATGTCAACGAGGGACAGACGGTGAGCATGGGTCAGGTGGCTGCAGTCATAGCAGACATGAACAGCCTTTACATCAGCGCAAATATAGAAGAAACAAAGATCGGTAAATGCGCAATCGGACAGGGCGTTGAAATCCGAATGGATGCCTATCCCGGTGAAGTGTTTTTTGGGAGAGTGAAAAGCATAGGCGAAGTGGCCATATCTGTATTCTCCAGCATGAGTTCCGCGAGTTCCAACGGAAATTACACCAAAATCACGCAGTTGATTCCGGTAGAGATTTCTTTTGCTGAGGATTATCAAAAGGATTTCAAAGTCGGCATGAATGCTGAAATCAAGATTCATGTGAAATAAGGGGTGAATGGAATGCAGAGTAAAATGAAGCGGATAGGGATTGTGATTTTGGCATTGATACTGGGCTTTGTCGGTTTCCAGATCTATCAGACCGCCAAAATAAACAAAGCCATGGAAGCAGCCTTAAGCAACTCCGCCGGAGCTTTTGAAAATCAAGATACAGCAGATGCTGATAGGGTTCTGGCCGGGGTCTTGGCGCCGGTGCAGAGTTATTCCATTGCTGCTTCGGTGGTAGGCAAAGTGGAAAGTATCATGGTTGAGAACGGGGACCTTGTAGAACAGGGAACGGTTCTTTTGCAGCAGGATCCCACGGACGTGCAGATTCAGGCCGGGCAGGGGGGGACCACCGATGAACTTTTATTAAAGTTGAAGGCAGCCTACGATCTTGCGGAGGAAACCTACCGGAAGAACAAGATCCTGTACGAACAGGGAGCCATTTCCGAGATGGTCTTCCGACAATCGGAGACCCAGAGAAATACGTCTCTGCTGCAATACAGAGGCACTGCAAATCTCGTGTCAGAACAGACAGAGAAAACCACTATCACGAGTCCCGGCAAGGGAATCGTTACGGCCTTTAACCTGAAAGCAGGGGATTCTCTGAGTCCGGGGACCCCGATTGCAACGGTTGTGGATCTTACCGAGATGGTGATGTCGGTCAATGTGCCGGAGAACTGGCTGGGAGAGCTGTCAAAAGATCAGATAATCAAGGTGAACGTAATCTCGCTTGAGCAGACCCTGGATGGCAAGATTACCTATATCAGTCCTGTCGGTTTCGGTGCGGGCCAGGTATTTCCCGTTAAAATTAACATTGATAACAAGGATGATTTACTGAAAGCCGGGATGGCATGTTCCGCAATCCTGAAATGACAGTCTAAAGGGGGTTGTTTTACAACCCCCTTGGAATATCCGCCTGAGAATAGTTACCTGCCGGTTATTTCTTTAAGCGCATTTAAAACAAATTCCACATTGTAGCTTTGAGCATTGTATCCCATCAGCCCTAATCTTACGATCTTACCGCTTAATGCGCCAAGTCCGCCGCTTATTTCAGTGTTATATTCCTTTAATAATGTGGCTCTGAGAGCCGCCTCGTCAACACTTTCCGGAACGACAATCGCATTTAGCATAGGAAGTCTGTATGCTTTTTCAACAAGCATTTTCCAGCCCATCTCTTCAACACCTTTTACCAAGAGTTCATGGGCGTTTTGATGACGGGCAAATACGGCATCCGGACCTTCTTCAAGTATATTATGGATTGCCTGGTAAAGTCCGTAAAACATATTAATTGGCGGCGTATGATGATAAACTCTTGTGTTTCCATCCCAATATTTGATCAGCAGAGACATATCCAAATACCAGTTAGGCACAGCCGTTTTGCGGTTTTTGATATATTCCACACTCTTATCGGAAAAAGTGATGGGCGATGCTCCCGGTGGACATGAAAGACACTTCTGCGAGCCCGAATAACAAATATCAATACCCCAATGGTCCACTTCAACAGGCATGCCGCCTAAAGCCGTAACCGCATCAACCAAATAGAAGGACTCTTTTCCCTTTAACAATTTGCCGATTTCTTCGACTGGATTGCGTACACCGGTGGATGTTTCGGCATATACAACAGCAACTATTTTGTAATCTGTTTTCTGAAGTTCATCCGCTACCTTTTCAACATCAACAGGGGTTCCCCAAGCAAAGGCCATTTCCTTTACATCTGCACCCAATCGGGACGCCACATCAACCATACGCTGACCAAACACGCCATTTTGCAGCACCAAAACCTTGTCCCCGGGCTCTATCATGTTGACAAAAGCCGCTTCCATACCAATTGACCCGGTTCCGGACATGGGTACCGTTAATCTGTTTTGGGTACCCATAAGCGTACGAAGTCCGGATTTTACCCCATCCATAATTTGAATAAAATAAGGGTCAAGATGCCCGATGGTACTACGTGAAAGCGCATAGTATGTATCAGGCGCGACTCCGCTGGGGCCTGCGCCCAGCAGCAGCGTATTTTGAATGTTATCCAGCAAGTTCTTCATGGTAATCCTCCTTGATTTCAAATAATGAAATTGAATTTTAATTAGTATAACTATTTTATCGCTCTCTTTTGTTGAAGTCAATGCCATTGACAATAAATTTCAATAATTATATGATGATATCAATAATTGAAATCGGGAGGGGATTGTTATAGCTGTCACGGAAACATATGGGAATCAATCAGTGGGCAAGGCTTTGAAAATAATCGAAATTCTTGCCGGGGCATCCGAACCGATGCGGCTTAAGGACATAGCGGCATTGGTATCCATGCCTCCCAGTACAACTCTGCGCATGATTACCACATTAATGGAGTATGGCTATATTGCTCAGGATAGCAGCTCACTAAAATATTTCCTAACTTTAAAATTCACCAGAATTGGTTCTATGGTGGCCTCACGCTTTAACATCCGGGATATTGTGCATCCTTATCTTGTCAGACTGTCATACGACTACAGGGAGGCTTCCTGTGCAGCTATGGACAATGATATGATGGCTTTGTATGTGGATGTTGTGGATGGGCCTGATGGCATGCTGAAAATTATGCAGCATATCGGCAAACTATCCCCACTACATTGCACCGGAGTGGGTAAATGCTTGCTGCTAAACTATGATGAGGTTAGGATTGACTCTTTTATCACAGAAAAAGGACTGTCTGCCTTTACCCCTAATACGATCACCACAAAAGCGAAGTTATTGAAAGAATTACAGGATATCCGTGAAAGAGGGTATGCCATAGACGATGAGGAATGTGAATTGGGGGCCCGTTGCATCGCCTGTGGAATTAAAGACAACTCGGGAAAAATAATTGCCTCCATCAGCATTTCCGGTCCAACCAACAGAATGACCGATCATCGCATAAAAACCATTAGCATACCTCTTATGGAAGCGGCCAGGGAGATTTCAAAGCTTCTATAAAAAACGAAAAGATGATTATAATTCATGGGTGATCCGGCAAAATCCACGGCATCCGGGTTTGACATTTCCGACTATGGGCATTATATTGTTACAGAAGCTGGTAAGTATACGGACTTGTTCGTTTTCGACATGAAATGAGAGGTGTTGGAATTGATTTTCAGAGGGAAGAAAGGGGCATTGTGGTGCCTGATTTCGGTGATAGCTCTGGCCATGCTGTCCGGGTGTGTCCGGGATGATGGAGGAGTGGAACCTCCTGTTTTAGTGAAATATGATGCGGAGTTATATTTTGTCAACGACGCCTATGCGGAGGCCGGCGATGAAACGATGGAACATTATTTGATGGAAAGCAGACAGATCGAAGTGGCTGCGGATGAAAATCCCTTGTCGGCAATTCTGGAAGCCCTGAAAACTCCCACCGGTCAAGGGATGGGAACCGCCATCGGCGAGGATGTGGTTTTTGAAAACGTATCCGTCAGTCCAGAGGATGAGACACTTATGATTGTAGACCTTGAAAAGGTCCCTGTCGGGGGTGGATCCATGCAGGAAGGTTTTTTCATCGGCCAGATTGTGGAGACTGTTATCCGAAATGGTCAACTGTTCGAAGACAGCCGTCATGTAGACAAGGTTCAATTTCTGGTGAAGGGTGAACCTGTAGAAAGTTTGATGGGACATTATGATGCCGTGGATCCTTTTACAAGTCGGTTGAACTGAACAGAGGGAAAAGGGAGGAAGCAATGAAAGAATTTGAAGTGAGGGATTTATCTCTTGCTCCTTCGGGAATGCAGAAAATCGAATGGGTTGCTGCCCATATGCCTCTGCTTCGGCGTTTGCAGGAGCAGTTTGAAAAAGAAAAGCCATTTGAAGGCATAAAAATAAGCCTCTCGATCCATTTAGAGGCGAAGACGGCCTACCTATGCCGGGTGTTGGCTGCAGGGGGGGCAGAAATGTCCGTAACAGGCAGCAATGTGCTCTCTACACAGGACGATGTGGCAGCCGCTCTTGCGGATGCGGGGCTTAAGGTCTTTGCCTATCACGGGGCCACGGCGGAAGAATACCGGAGGCATATCGAGATGGTCCTTGCGCAGAAGCCCAACATCATCATCGACGATGGGGGAGATCTGGTCACCGCTTTACATACTTTCAGATCGGATCTGGCTACTGAGGTCTGGGGCGGCTGCGAGGAAACTACCACCGGAGTCATCCGCATCAAGGCCATGGAGAGGGAAGGCATCCTGAAATTCCCCATGGTGGCTGTAAACGATGCGAAGTGCAAGCATTTCTTCGATAATCGGTATGGCACCGGCCAGTCCACCTGGGACAGCATCATGCGAAATACGAATCTGATCATCGCGGGGAAACAGGTGGTGGTAGGGGGTTATGGATGGTGCTCGAAAGGGATTGCCATGAGAGCGAAAGCCCTCGGAGCCAGGGTCATTGTCACGGAAATCGACCCGGTAGCGGCCATCGAAGCGGTGATGGATGGCTTTGAAGTCATGACCATGGAAGCGGCGGCGCCAAGGGGAGATATTTTCGTCTGCGCCACCGGAAATAAGAAAGTCATCACCGTGGACCACATGCTGACCATGAAAGACCTGGCCATACTCACAAATGCAGGCCATTTCAATGTTGAAGTCGACATGGAGGGGCTGGAAGCAGCTGCGGTGGAAAAGAAGGAACTGCGAAAAAATCTGATGGGATACCGGTTGGAGAACGGCCGGCAGGTCTGTGTCATCGGAGAAGGGAGACTGGTGAATATCGCCGCTGCCGACGGCCACCCTGCTGAAGTGATGGATATGAGCTTCGCCGTACAGGCCTTATCCGCTCTTTATATCAAAGAAAACAGAGGTCGACTGGAAAATAGGGTCATTGATGTCTCGGAGGAAATCGATACTATGGTGGCAGAGCGCATGCTTGAAGCTTGGGGAATCAAAATCGATCGTCTCACGGAGGAACAAAAGGCGTATCTGCAAAGCTGGAACATATAGTAAAAAAGGGGACACA
>CAYOYO010000002.1:38617-46182 GCA_964408195.1 uncultured Oscillospiraceae bacterium
AATTGTGTGGCAATTGTGTGAGGGTGTGTCCCCTTTTGTTCCTTGCAAAAATGATAGAAGGCCCGCATACCGAAAGGTTCGCGGGCCACTTATCTTTTATCCCGAATAACAGTTGCAGAATATGATAACCAACAATAAGAAGAAAAACAGTAAGCTGGTATCAATTCCTTCTCCTTCACCGAGGAGACCACCACATCTACCTGACATCATTCATCACCTGCTTCTATCCAAGATTTAGATTTAGATTGTAGTATAGGATATTCAGGGGCAGGCTTTAATGTGAATTGGTTCGTGGAAAAATTTATAACGTGGCGATCGCCCTCCGGATGCGGGAAAGAGTCTGCTCTTCGCCTAAAATCTGCTGAATCTCCCAAAGATCCGGAGAAGAAGCTCTGCCCATGAGGGCCACTCGGATCACTGTGCTCACATGGCCTACATGGCCTTTGTAAAGTTCCGGCTGCTTCTTATAGTCTTTGGGTTTGGATGCATAACCCAAAATGGTGCTCAGATTGCGAATTTTCTCAAACCACTGGGAAGGGTCATCCTCGTGGTCATAGGTTTTCACATAGGATTCCAGAATCGACCGGAGGTCCAAAGCGGGAACTTCTGCCGGGTATGGGTCCTGGGCCTTGTAATGCTCGTCAAAGAAATAGCTGATATAGTCGAAGATCTGCTCGCAGTAGATCAGGTCTTTCCGTGGTTTTTCCCCATGCCTGTCCATGGCAAGGATGCGAAGGAGCATTTGTTTTTTCTCGGTAAATAGTGACAATAGTTCCCTTCGGTAATCCCGTGCCCAGATTAGCAGGAAATCATAGAGTTCCTCATCCGACATCCGGACAGAACTTCTTTGCTTACATCGTTGAGCTTATCCAGATCGAATAAGGTCCCGGAGTTGCTCATTTTCTCTGTGGTGAAGGGGAATTCTTCCATGGGGCTGTCCGGATTGGCCAGCCGCCACTCTTCATAATTGGAATTCAGTATGGTCAGCAGGTATTCTCGCACCGCTCTCGGATGGTATCCCAGGCTGCGGTAATAATTCAGGGAGAGCTCCGGATCCTTCCGCTTGGAGAGCTTCCGCTTATTCTCTCCTTCCATTTTCATGAGCACCGTGGTGTGGCAGTAAATGGGCAGGCCCCACTCCAAAGCGGAAAAGAGAGCCACGTGAATGGGGAGGGAGGAAAGCCATTCTTCTCCCCGCACCACGTGAGTGGTCCGCATCAGGTGGTCGTCCACCACATGGGCGAAGTGGTAGGTGGGAATCCCGTTTTGCTTCAGGAGTACTACATCCTGAACGTTTTCCGGCATGGAGAGAGTACCCCGGATGCCGTCGTCAATCTGAAAGCTCCGGGATGGGTCTCCCTCTGAACGGAAACGGAGCACAAAGGGCTTTCCTTCTGCCAGGTTCCCCCGGATTTCCGCCAGCTCCAGATTGCGGCACCGGGCAAAGGAACCGTAGTAGCCAGGGTTCTCTCCTGCTTTTTCCTGCCGATTCCGAATTTCGCTTATTTCTTCTTCCGTGCAGAAGCAGGGATAGGCCAGGCCTTTTTTTACCAGTTGCTTGGCAAAGCATTGGTAAACGGCTCCTCGCTGCCGTTGATAATAGGGGCCGTAAATTCCCGCTTCGCCGTCCACGGTGACACCTTCATCAAAATTTACGCCAAAATAGGCAAGGGAGGAGATGATGGCTTCCACCGCGCCTTCCACTTCCCTTTTTTCGTCCGTATCCTCGATGCGAAGGAAAAAGGTGCCGCCGCTCTGGTGGGCAAGCCGTTCATCGGCAAAGGCGCCGTAGAGGTTGCCCAGATGTATGAAACCTGTGGGGCTGGGGCCCAACCGGGTTACCTTTGCACCGGCGGGGAGCTGCCTTTTCGGATAAAGGGCTTCGTAATCCTCCGGTGTTTTTGCAATATGGGGAAAAAGCAATTCGGCCAGTAGGGTATAATCCATAAAAATTCTCCTTGTTCTTTATTTAACATCTCTATTATACACATTTTCCCCGCCGGCACAACCAGTCACAGGGACAGACCAGCCATGGGGACAGACCCTTTGTCAGGTTTTTGTTCAGTCGAACAAAAACCTGACAAAGGGTCTGTCCCCATGGCTAGTCTGTCCCTGTGGCCGGTATTTGTAGATTTGCACAAAAAAAGAGTGATAAATTTTAGACTCATGGTATAATACCGATATGGTTGTGGAAAAAGTAAGGAAAACCATTCAGCAGCACAAGCTGATCGAAAACGGGGAGCACATTGTCCTGGGCGTTTCCGGAGGCCCGGACTCGGTGTGCCTTCTTTCTGTGCTCCGGGAACTGGCAGAAGAACGGGGGCTCACTCTCCATGCAGTACACATAAACCACTGCTTGCGAGAAAAGGATGCGGATGCAGACCAGCACTATACAGAGGGCCTGTGCAAAAACTTGGGAGTTCCGTGCCATGTCTTTCGCTACGATGTAAAATCTATGGCCGCAGAGCAGAAAATCACGTCAGAGGAGGCGGGGAGAAACGCCAGATACGAATCTTTTCATAGAGTGAAAAAAGAAATACAATCTTCAGGAATCCCGAAGGTTAAGATCGCCGTGGCTCATAATATGAACGATCAAGCGGAAACTCTGCTCATGCGCATCATTCGGGGTACGGGTACGGACGGACTGGCCGGCATGGAATATGTCCGGGATGGGGTCATTATCCGGCCCCTCCTCGATGTTACCCGGGCTGAAATTGAAGAATACTGCAGGCAGCATGAACTTTTTCCCAGAACGGACCTGACCAACCTGGAACCGATCTATACCAGAAATCGCCTCAGGCTGGAGCTTCTTCCCCTGTTGCAGTCCCAATACAACGAAAACATCCTCTCAGCCCTTAATCGCCTTGCCCAGATTGCCGGGGAAGATAAGGAATATCTCTATCAACAGGTTGATGAAGCAAAGAGCATGGTCGAAGCAGAAGGCCACCTCTTAAGGATTCCGAGAAAAGCGTATTCCGGCCTGCACCCGGCCATTGGAAAACGGCTTGTTTCCGCATCCCTGAAGGAGTTGGGACTGATTCAGGATATGACGGCAGTCCATCTCGATGGGGCGGACCGACTTCTCCGCAACGGCGGGACCGGTGACTCCATGGATTTTCCCGGCGGATATGGTCTTCGGATGACCTATGACACCGGGGAATTGTTCGGGAAAGATTCGGACATCCGGGGCCGTAGAGAAAGGAAAGAAGGGGCAGCGTTTCGTTATCCGGTTCGAATGAACGGGATAACGCCGATACCTGAATTAAATGCCTTACTTAAGGTTAAAATCTTGCAGGCGGGGCGGCAGACGAAGCCTTTGGGAGAAAATCGCTTTTCCGCTTGTTTGGATCTGACGGGAAAGGGGACCGGCAATCAAGCGGGCAATTCAGTGGCTAGTCAAGTAGCTGTTCGATCACGTAGGCCCGGAGATTATATTTTCCCCCTGGGTATGAAAGGGACAAAAAAAATCCAAGATTTCTACGTAGATGAGAAGATCAAACGAGAGGACCGGGACAAAATTCCGCTGCTGTGCCTGGGCAGTGAAGTTCTATGGGTAGTGGGGTACCGCATCAGTGAAAAATATAAGGTTACAGAAGAAACAACAGAGATGGTTTGTATTGAATATATGCCGTTACTATGATAAAATAATATGATACTTTTGCAGAAACTTGGAATTGAAATCCGTCAATTAAAGAACTAAAGGAGGAATTTTATCGTTGAACAGAATCGCCAAAAATATCGGTGTTTATATAATCATCCTGGCGTTAGTTATGGGAATTACCTGGGTCTACCAGGGAAACCAGGGATCGCAGATTAAGGAGGTCGAGTTTTCCGAATTTGTCACCTATATACAGAGGAACCAGATTGAAGAGCTGACCATAATAGAATCCAGCCTTCTGGGTACTCTCAAGTCCGGAGAAAAGGTGAGCGCCTATGCACCCACTGCTGTTGAGCTCATGCTGCTCAGTGAAAAATATATATTCCCTCAGATGGAGGCGGGGACACTGGTTCTGACCAGTGAAAAGCCTTCCAGCACCTCATGGATTCTTTCGCTGCTCCCCACGGTGGTCATGGTATTGATTTTTGTCCTTTTCTGGTTTGTGTTCATGCAACAGGGCCAGGGGGGAGGAAAGGGTGTCATGTCCTTCGGCAAAAGCAGGGCCAAACTCCACAAGGAAGATGACCACAGACATGTGACCTTCCAGGATGTGGCGGGTCTTGACGAAGAAAAGGAAGAGCTGGCAGAGGTGGTAGATTTTCTGAAATTCCCGAAAAAGTACAGAAATCTAGGCGCAAGGATCCCCAAGGGTATCCTGCTTGTGGGTCCTCCGGGAACGGGAAAAACCTATATTTCAAGGGCGGCGGCAGGAGAAGCCGGCGTACCTTTCTTTACCATCAGCGGATCCGACTTTGTGGAAATGTTTGTGGGCGTCGGTGCATCGCGAGTAAGAGACCTCTTTGAACAGGCCAAAAAAAATTCCCCCTGCATCGTCTTCATTGATGAGATTGACGCGGTAGGAAGAAAGAGAGGGGCTGGTCTGGGAGGCGGACACGACGAGAGAGAGCAGACACTGAATCAGTTGTTGGTTGAGATGGACGGCTTTGCCGATAATAGCGGCATTATCATACTGGCAGCTACCAATCGCCCAGACATTCTGGATCCTGCGCTGCTGCGGCCGGGAAGATTTGACCGGCAGGTGGTCATCGGTGTTCCGGATATCAAAGGAAGGGAAGCCATTTTCCGTGTCCATTCCCGTAACAAACCCCTGCAGGAAGACGTGGACCCCAAAGTCCTGGCAAGAAGGACCCCGGGATTTACTCCCGCAGACATAGAAAACATGCTCAATGAAGCCGCATTGCTCACCGCCAGGAGAAACGGGAAAGTGATTCGCATGGATGAGATTGAGGAAGCCATCACCAAGGTTATCGCAGGTCCTGAGAAAAAGAGTCGGGTCATCAGCGAAGCGGAAAAGAAGCTTACGGCTTATCATGAGGCCGGACATGCCTTGGTTGCAAGACTGCTTCCCAATACGGATCCCGTCCATCAGATTACTATCATCCCTCGTGGCCTGGCAGGTGGCTTCACCATGATCCTCCCCAAGGAGGACAAATACTTCCAGACAAAGACGGATATGCAGGAGCGTATCGTTCACTTGCTGGGAGGAAGGGTGGCGGAAAAGCTCACTCTCCACGACATCAGCACCGGAGCCAGCAACGACATCGAGCGTGCCACAGAAATTGCCAAGGCCATGGTGACCAAATACGGCATGAGCGATCGTCTGGGCCCTGTGAATTACAGCTCCTCCGATGAGGTATTCCTGGGCAAGGACTTCTCCACCAGAAAGAACTACTCCGAGGAGATGGCCAAGGAAATCGATGAAGAGGTGAGGAACATCATCGAAACAGCCTTCGCGAAGGCGGAAGAACTTCTGTCCGAAAATGTCGATAAACTCCATCTGGTGGCAAATGTGTTGCTGGAGCTGGAAACTCTGGATGCAGAGCAGTTTGAAAAACTCTTTACAGGAGAGAAAACTGCAGAAGAACTCATTGCAGATACCCAGGAGCAGGCCCGGGCCATCGAAGAGAACAATGCGAAAGAAGCAGCGGAACATCTTGCGGAGCTTGCAGCGGAGGAATCCGATGAGAATGACCAAGAAGATTCAGAGGAATTCTCGGGTGAAGATTACGAAGAAGACCATAGCGGGCAGGACAAAGAGCAATAAGACAGATAAGAAAGGAGAAATCCGTCAGTGAGCGAAACCTTTTCCAACAACCTGATCAACAATACGATTTACCACCTGTTGAACTTTGAAAAGCACGGGAGCTTTCAGGCTGCTGCCAGGGAGGCTGCCATCAACAATAATTTTCAGATGGTATTGCTCAGTGAGGATTTTAATCCGGTATTTACCGTTGAGACCCGTCATAAGACCACGGTAGAAGAAGCGGTCAGGCGGGGGATTCAGGGAGGCGTCGGCACCGGCCCCCTTACCATGATCAACGTGGAGGGCGTTCTTACCTATTGGGGTCCCGTAAGGATCAACGGAGTTAAGCATTTTCTCCTCTTGGTGGACAATGAGGACAGTTACTCAAAGGAAGAAATCACCAGACTGGCTGAAATCATCGAACTTGCTATGGGCATGTGGAAATACAGCCCCGTACGGGATATTACGGCAGAATTCCTCAAAGCCCTGCGCCGGGGAAACCGGAGTCTTGCCTATACTTTGAAAGAGGAAGGCGATTTTGACGGTGAGGAGATGAGCGCCGTGTTTGCAGCGGGGGGGCTGGAAAAAGAAGCGGCTTTTAAAGCACTGTCACAATACGAAATCAATTCGGGATTACGAGTGCTTAAAATCGCCGAAGGCGAAGAGATTTACGGCGTTATCTTTACTAAGACCGGAGAGACGCCCACATCGGAAACCCTTCAGTGCGTTTTCTGTGAGATGTTGGAAGCAGCCGGCGCAGAAGAGGTTTTCTATGTCAACGGCATGGACAGCATAGAGGCGGCGACGGATGCCTATCAGATGATCAATGAGGCATGGCCGTTTATGCAATACATATTTCCCCATAAGAAAAGCTTCACCAAATTTGAACTGGCTCTTGCGGGAAATTGTATCAGCATCTCTCTCAAGGGTGGTGTAATCAAAAAGTATTACATGGATCTGCTGGCACCCTTTCGGAAAGCCGGGGATTATAAGAGCCGTCAGCTGCTGGAGACTCTGGAAACCTTTGTTTTGGACTCCGGTATGAAAACAACGCTTACGGCAAAGCTCATGTCTCTTCACAGCAACACCATCCAGTACCGGCTGAAGCGGATTCGGGACATCCTGGGCATCGATATCATGGAGACCACCGTGATTCCCGGGCTCATTGTCGCACTGGCCCTGGAGCGAATCGAGAAGGTAGTGAAGGCACTCTAACCGTAGATATATCAAAGGAAAGAAAAATTGTTGTAATTTTACTAAAAATAATGTATATTGTGTCTGTGTACGAAGAAGACCCTATAAATTTGGGTTGTATATGCGGTCGTTAGTATATTTTATAATGCCATCATATTTAATAATTAACTTAGGAGGAGAATCGTATGAACAAGATTGAAGATCTTCGCATGAGAAAAGAAGCGCTCGAACTTGGCGGCGGGCAGAAGCGGATCGACGATCAACACGCCAAGGGAAAGCTGACGGCAAGGGAGCGCATCGCCTTGCTGTTCGATGAAGGAAGCTTCGTGGAAACGGATACCTTTGTCCATCATAGATCAAACAATTTTGACATGGCTGAAACCAAGGCCCCCGGAGACGGAGTTGTGACGGGCTACGGTACTGTAGACGGCAGATTGGTATTTGCTTTCGCCCAGGACTTCACCGTTTTGGGAGGTTCTTTGGGGGAATACCATGCTGAAAAAATCGTAAAAATCCAGAACATGGCACTGAAAATGGGAGCTCCCATCGTAGGCCTGAACGATTCCGGCGGAGCCAGAATTCAGGAGGGTGTGAATTCCCTTTCCGGTTTCGGAAAGATTTTCTATAACAATACCATTTCCTCCGGAGTGATTCCTCAAATCTCCGTTA
>CAYOYO010000003.1:0-44950 GCA_964408195.1 uncultured Oscillospiraceae bacterium
TCCAAATCCTTTCTCATCTTCGTGGCCGTGAGCATTTTGTGGCTACCGGGGTGGCGATTCTGAAGCTGGGAACTCTTGAGAAGAAAGTTTTTTGCGAAATTACGAAAGTCCGGTTTAAGGAATATTCCGACGAGGAAATTCGGGCATATATCCGGACCGACGAGCCTTATGACAAAGCCGGCGGCTATGCGATACAGGGCGCTTGGGGAAAAATGGTGACCCGCATTATGGGAGATTACGACAATGTGATCGGATTCCCCTGGACCAGAATCAAACAGGAATTAGAGAGCTTCTACTGAAAGGCTTCGAGAAAAGACAACTTTGCATTCTATCGGGCGGCGGAATTGCACCACCGCCCCATAGAGATTACACTGGCTTTCATTTAGAACGAGCCAAGGGGACAGACCCTTTGTCTGATATGGAAGCGCTGGGGTGGGGTGTACCCCCGTAGAAACCTTGAACCTTTCGAGGCATTTATGGGCTCACTTGGTAAGCCCATAAAAATGCCGTAGGTTTCCGAGGGGGTACTCCCGCCCCGGCGCAGTTTAAAACCTGACAAAGGGTCTGTCCTCTATCGTATAAAGAAAAACCGACCGTTGGGTTTCCCTACAGTCGGTTTTCATTTACTAAACTTGCATTAAATTGCTACTTGTTGTGCTCTTCCTTTACGTGGTTCCACTCTTCGATAATCTTGGGAACCACTTTATACAAGTCGCCCACAATACCGTAATCAGCCACTTCAAAGATTGGGGCATCCGGATCTTTGTTGATGGCGATAATCAGATCGGAAGTCTGCATCCCCGCCAAGTGCTGAATGGCTCCGGAAATGCCACAGGCAAAATAGATTTTGGGCTTAACGGTTGTTCCTGTTTGACCCACCTGATGGGAGTGATCGATCCACCCTGCGTCAACAGCGGCTCTGGAGGAACCCACTACGCCACCCACTGTATCCGCAAGCTGTTTAATCAGCTCAAATCCGGAAGGATCGCCGAGTCCACGACCACCGGAACAGATAATCTCCGCATCGGTGAGAGAGACCATTTCTTTGGCTGCTTTTACTACTTCGACAACCTCGGTACGGATATCCGATTTGCTGAGGCTATAGTTTACTTTAACAAGCTCGCCTTTTCTCGAGAGATCCTTTTCAAGCTTGCTCATAACGCCGGGTCTGACGGTGGACATCTGGGGCCTTTTCTTGGGGCAGATAATCGTGGCCATGATGTTGCCTCCGAATGCCGGACGGGTCTGCTTCAGGTTCTTATCATCGGAGCTCGGATCCATTCCGGAAGTGTCCAAGGTGGTGTATTTATTCAGGTAGTTGATATAATTACCTGTGTTTACATCCAGTCTGGTGCAATCTGCCGTAAGACCGGTGTCCAGTCTGGCAGCCACTCTGGGGGCCAGGTCCCTTCCGATATGGGTAGCTCCGAAAAGCACGATTTCCGGCTTGTATACTCTGATGGCATCGGTCATGACCTTGGTGTATCCATCTGTTGTAAAGTTCTTTAACAAGGGATCGTCTATCTGATAGACAACATCCGCACCATAGGCATAGAGTTCCGGAACCAAGTGATCCGTCTCGTGTCCAATCAGGATAGCGCAGACCTTTCTGTCGCCGATTTCCTTTGCCAGCTTACTGCCTTCTCCCAGCAATTCCAGGGCTACGTTCATGAGCTTGCCTGCTCTTTGCTCCGTATAAACCCAAACATCCTTATAGGCAGAGAGATCTACCGGCCCTTCATCGGACGCAGTCTGCTCGATGGCCTTAAAAGGACATGCTGCAATACACTGGGCGCAAGCGGTGCACTTTTCATTGATAACAGCTAATTTCCCTACCATGTCTATGGCATCAAAGGGGCAGGCTTTTACGCACAATTTGCACCCTTTACATTTATCGTTGATAACTTGAACAGCCATTTTCTATTCCTCCTCCTATGCTATGATGTACTTTTCCTGCAGCTTTTCAAGCAAAGCCTTGGCAGTCTCTTCAACGGTATCCCGTTCTATCATGATGCCCTTTCCCTTGGGTGCAGGAGTAAAGGAACGGAAAACATTTGTAGGCGATGCTTCCAGGCCTACGGTGTTCAGGTCGATTTCAAGTTCTTTGGCACCCCATACGGAAATCCCCTTTTTCACTGCATCATAAATACCACCGATGGACATGTAACGGGGGGCATTGAGCTCTTTAATGGCTGTGAGCACACAAGGAAGCTGAATCTTGATCAACTCATATCCATCCTCCAAGGCCCTCTTTACTGTTATTTCTTTCTCCTTCATGGAGAATTCCTTCACATAAGTGACCTGGGGTAAATTGAGTTTTTCAGCCAACTGCGGTCCAACCTGAGCGGTATCGCCGTCAATAGCCTGTCTGCCGGCAAAAATAAGGTCGTAATCACCGATTTTTCTCACGGCTGAAGCCAGAGCATTGGAAGTAGCCCAAGTATCGGAGCCGCCCAGTGCTCTATCGGAGACAAGGATGCCTTCATCGGCTCCCATAGCCATACATTCTATGAGAAGATCCTTGGCCTGAGGCGGACCCATTGTAATGACGGTAATGTGGGTATCCGGGTATTGATCCTTGATTTTCAAAGCCTCTTCCAACGCATTGGCATCATCGTGGTTTAAAATGCTGGGAACGCCTTCTCTGATCAGGGTGTTTTTTACCGGATCTATTTTTACTTCGTTTGTATCAGGAACCTGCTTTGCACATACAATTATCTTCAATGCCATTTTTCCTTCCTCCCTTATCCTTATTTACCGAAGATATCCGCAGCGATGACCATCCTCTGCACTTCGGAGGTACCTTCATAGATTTCCGTGATTTTCGCATCACGCATCATTCTCTCTACCGGATAGTCCTTAATATAACCGTAACCGCCGTGGAACTGAACGGCTTTTGTTGTGACGTACATAGCCGTTTCCGCCGCGTAGAGCTTCGCCATTGCAGAGTAGGGGCCGTATTTCAAGTGTTTGTCTTTCATGTCAGCTGCGTTGTAAATCAGCAGTCTGGCGGCTTCGATGCGAGTCCTCATATCCGCCATTTCAAACTGCAGTGCCTGATATTTGCTTAAGCTCTTTCCAAATTGTTTTCTGGACTTCATGTATTCGACCGTAACGTCAAAGGCGCCCTGGGCGATGCCTAAGGCCTGAGAAGCGATACCGATACGACCGCCGTCCAATGTGGACATGGCGATCTTAAAGCCCTCGCCTACCTGTCCTAAGAGGTTCTCTTTCGGGACGATGCAATTCTGGAACACCAACTCTGTGGTGGAGGAAGCACAGATGCCCATCTTGTCTTCCGTTTTGCCGATGGAGAAACCCGGGAAACCTTTTTCAACGATAAAGGAGCTGATGCCGCCTCTGGTACCTTTGCTCTTATCCGTCATAGCCATGACGATAAAAACATCCGCGTATCCGCCATTGGTGATAAAGACCTTGGCACCGTTGAGTTCCCAGTGATCTCCTCTATCCACTGCCCTGGTCTGCTGTCCGCCGGCATCGGTTCCCGCATTGGGTTCCGTAAGCCCGAAAGCACCCAGCTTTTCTCCCTTTGCTACGGGTATCAGATATTTTTGCTTCTGTTCTTCTGTGCCGTATGCCATTAAAGGCCAACCGCAGAGAGATGTATGTGCAGAGCAGATTACCCCCGTGGATCCGCATACTCTGGAAAGCTCTTCCACAGTAATTGCGTAGGATACGTTATCCGCACCGGCTCCCCCGTATTCTTTGGGAAACGGTACTCCGAGCAGCCCGTACCTGGCCATTTTCTCTACCGTTTCGGTGGGGAATCTGTGTTCCTTGTCGATGTCTGCAGCAATGGGCTCAACCTCATTGATTGCAAACTTTCTGACCGTTTTCCTTACAAATTCCTGCTCTTTTGTTAGTTGAAAATTCATGTTATCTTTGCCTCCTACACTTTTTTTAGCTGGGTGTGCATCTAAGCGAAATACAGCTTGCCGGAATGTTGTTATTAAATTAACAATTCTGCATCCATTAAAACCTATTTATCGATAAAAATCAACTGTTTATTGTCAATTTCTCTCCAAAACCAATATGTTTATATAATTCGAATAATCAGAAACTTCCTTGCCCTTGCTGTAAAAAAATGTTATGGTATAGATGATATGATTTCGTTCTATGTTCATCGGAGGAGGTAGTGTATGAAAAAACGTTCTGCATGGCTGTCGTTGTTGCTGATTGCGGCTTTCGTTCTGTTGGCGCTGGCCGGCTGCGGAGGTGTGGAATCGGAGCTTCCGGAGGAAGCTCCCGAGGAAATTCCGCCGGAGGTACAGGCTGTCATGGATAACACAGTAAGCTTGGCAGCCAACTACGCGCTGCAGCTGGATGGGGAATGGGCAGACGAATATGCTGCCTGCCTTGCTTCCGACAAGGGAAGGGATTATGCAGGTTATGATGATTTGAAAGCCACCCTGGACCAGTTCCGGATCGAGTCAGGGGCCTATTATGTTTATATTCTGACAGATATGAATCCTGATGACGGCTATTTTGAGATTACGGTGGACGGTTCGGAGGAACCCGACGACTGGATGGTCCAGTACGAGGAAGAAGGGCAGTTCTATGTGGCTTATAACGGAGAGCCCTGTGCCGCCCTCTCTGCCTGGGACAATGACGTGGATGATCCCGTATGGTCTGCATTTGCTCCCGTCTATTCCAGCGAGGGAACCGTAGTGGGAATACTGGGAGTGGATTATCCCGCTCCGGAAATCCTCGATTTTCCCGAGTGGAACAGAGATAGTGAAAAATGGAACGGCATGGCAGTGGAATTCTGATCTCTGCTATTTGACTTCGATATGCAAGAAAATCGGAGGGTGTCATGCCCTCCGATTACTTTTATACTATGCTACCTGACTCCATCTTATTATACCATCTCCTGGCGCAGGTTAGACAGGACCTTCTTTTCAATGCGGGACACCTGAACCTGTGAGATTCCCAGCCTGTCAGCGATCTGCTGCTGGGTCATATCCTTGAAGTAGCGAAGGACGATCACCTGACGGTCTCTCTCTGCCAACCTTCCGATGGCACTCTTTAAATATATCAGATCCACCCTGCGTTCCTCAGACTCCCCGTATCCGCTGTCTGTTAAGGTTTCCGGCCGATCCGGGTCATCCAGGCTTTCCGGCCTGCTCATGGCATCATCGGCCTCCATCAGCATCAGCACCTCTTCTGCAGAGATGCCCATTTTTTCAGCCAACTCGCTGACTTTTGGGGATCTGCCATGATGGTGGCAGAATTCGTCGCAAACCCTCTTCATATTACGCACGTCCTGCTTGATCTGTCGGCTCACCTTCACCCTGCCATCGTCCCGCAGATATCTTTTTATCTCGCCCAGAATCATGGGCACCGCATAGGTAGAGAACATGACACCATATTGGGTGTCAAACCGATCCACCGCTTTCAACAGCCCGATAAATCCGATTTGGAGCAGATCCTCAAATTCGTACCCTGTTCCGATAAACTTTAAAGCGATGTTCTTTACCAAGCCGGTATTCTGCTCAATAAGCTGCTCTCTGGCTTCTTCGTTCCCGGACTGGGCTTCTTTTATCAGTCGGTATGTATCTTCTTTCATCAGGGGCTTATACTCAGAAGCCATGTGTGCGATCCAGTGACTTGATCAGCGTCACCTTTGTCCCTTTTCCGGGAGACGAATCCACCTGGACCTTATCCATAAAGCTTTCCATCACCGTAAAGCCCATACCGGATCTCTCCCTGCTGTCACCGGTTGTAAAGAGGGGTTCCATGGCCTTTTTTACATCTGGGATCCCGATTCCACTGTCTATAACCGAAATGACTATTTTCCCTGTTTCGAAGGCTTCCATTTCGAGCCGGACCTGCCCCTCCTCCCCGCTATAGGCATGCAGAATGGCATTGCTTACGGCTTCCGATACCGCTGTTTTTATTTCCGTCAGCTCTTCAACGGTAGGGTCTAGGGGTGCAGCGAACACAGCGGCAATATTTCTGGCAAGGGCTTCATTTTCGGATTTGCTGAGCATTTCTATTTTTATTCTGTTTATAGGTTCCATTCCTCTCCCTCCTCTCCTGCTTTTGCAGCGGCTACCGCTTCGTTTATTGACGCATAACAACCGGCAATCGTAAAGATTCCTGCCATATCAAGTATTCTGCTAATATGTTCACTACAGCCCGCCACGGCAATTCTGCCATGCTGCTGCCGAACTTTATTATAGCGCCCCATTATTAGCCCTACCCCGGAACTATCCATAAATGCGACTCCTTCGAAGGAGAGGATGATATGCTTTGCCTGAAATGTGTCATAGGTGTTATCGATGTTATCCCGAACCTGGCCGGAGCTGTGATGATCCAACTCGCCGGAAAGCACGCAAATAAGGATATCGTCGATCATTTCAAATGATATTTCCATAAGAAAACCCCCTTTGCCTTCTTATAATTATACAGAAAGCAAAGGGGCTTGTCTTTAAGAGGTTATGTTGATTCCTGTCTGTTTTTGCCGATGCTACTTTGGGCGAACCGTTTCGGTCTCCTTTGCTTCCAGAGCGGATCCGATAAGTTCTTCCACGTCCAGCCGGTTCTCTGATTCCAAAATGGCTGACAACTTGGGCTTAGTCTTTGGATGTTTGGGCAGAAATACGGTACAACAATCCTCATATGGCAGAATGGAAATGTCGTAGGTGCCGATATTCTTAGCCAGTTCTATAATCTCCACCTTGTCCATCCCTATCAGGGGCCGCATAACCGGCAGGTTCACCGCAGCGTCTGTCACCACCAATGCCTCTGCAGTCTGGCTGGCCACCTGGCCAAGGTTTTCTCCTGTGATCAACATCATGCAGCCGGTTTCCTGTGCGATACGCTCTGCTATCTTCATCATAAACCGCCGAACCAGGATGGTCATTTCCTCCTCCGGGCAGTGCTGTACAATCTGCTCCTGTATGGGCAGCAGATTGACGCTGTGAATCTTGATATTTCCACAATAACCGGCCAGGATCTGTGCCAGATCCTTTACTTTTTCCCAGGCCCTCTCGCTGGTATAAGGATAGGAATGGAAGTGGACAGCCTCTATAAACATGCCTCTTTTGGCTAATAAAAACGCGGCTGCCGGGCTGTCGATTCCTCCGGAGAGCAAAACCAGCCCTTTTCCGTTTGTCCCGAGAGGCAGGCCACCCAATGCAGATACCTTCTGTTCAAAGAGGAAGGTCCTCTCCCTGCGCACATGAATAAAGAGTCTGCATTCAGGCTGGTGAACATCAACTTTCAGGACTTTGCAAGCGATAAGAATCTTCGCTCCGATTTTTCTGGCGATGTCGGGAGACGTTACGGGAAAGGTTTTATCCGATCGTTTTGCCTCGACTTTAAATGTATGAATGCCCTTTTCCTCCACCAGCTTCTGCATATAAAGAACGGCGGCTTCTTCTATGGCCTCCATATTGCTTTCCACTTCTATGGCGGGGCTGATAGAATCTACGCCGAAGACCTTGGATATTTCACGGATCACCGTTTCTGCAGGTATGTCAGGAGCAGTGCGAACCACAATAAGACCCTCTTCACGACGAATCTCGATGCCCTTGTGCTTCTTTAAGGACTTACGAATTCGTTCTGCCAGCATTCTCTCAAAATAAGGCTTATTCATTCCTTTCAGAGCGACTTCGCCGCATCTGACGATGTACAATTTCTGTTCTTCCAACTATGGCTCCTTTCCTTTACTTCCCTTTCGTCAGTCTACGCATGGACGTGACTGCTTTTTTCAATTCTACCAGGAGGTAATCCATCTGCTCTACCGTGTTGAATTCGCTGAAACTGAATCGAATTGCACTGTCGATGACTGGGGCGGCGAGGCCGGCAGCCGCCAGCACCCTGCTTCCCTTCTTCCTGGACGAACAGGCGGCGCCGGTGGACACGTATATGTCCCGCTGCTCCAAGGAGTGGAGCAGCACCTCGCCGCGGCATCCTAAAAAACTTACATTCAGGATTCCCGGGCTCGATAGGGGGATTCTTCCCCCGTTTAAACCCAATCCCCCTTCATTTCTCCCAGCAGCTTTTTCAACCGTAAAAACTTCTTCCGGACTGTTGATCCCGATATCGGGAATTTCCGCCTTCAGCCCTGACAGGAGGTATTCCCTGCAGACTTCCATCGACCGAATCCGTTCCTGAAGGTTGCTGCTCATTATTTCCGCTGCCAGTCCCAAGCCGGCGATGCCTGGTGTGTTCTCCGTGCCGGACCGAATTCCTCTCTCCTGGCCTCCTCCGTAAATATGAGGGTTTATATGGACTCCCTTTCTTATAAAAAGGGCCCCGGTGCCTTTCGGTCCGTGAATCTTATGACCGCTCACCGTTACCAGATCTGCATTCCATTTCACCGGATCCACGGTCATTTTTCCATATGCCTGTACCGCGTCCGTGTGGAAGAGAATGTCTCCCTTGTTTTTCACCAGAGTTCCTATCTCTTCAATGGGGAACACGGTACCCAGTTCATTGTTGACAGTCATAATCGACACAAAGATGGTGTTATCGTCCAGATTGCTCTTAAGTTCCTCTATATCGATGCATCCTTTGCTGTCAATCTTTGTGTATACCACATGAACGCCGGTTGCTTCCAGCTTCTTGCATGCTTCCAGAACCGCAGGATGCTCTACTTCCGAAGTTATGATTTTATTCCCTCTGCGCTTTTTCCCATCATACGCTCCAAAAATAGCCGTATTATCCGCTTCCGTGCCGCTGCCGGTAAAATAAATCTCTTCGTCTCTTACATACAAAGAAGAAGCCACGGCTTGCCGCGCTTCTTTCACTGCACGCTCTGCTGTAACGCCCATTCGATGGAGAGAGGATGGATTTCCAAAATCCTCGTTCATGAAACGGATCATCCTCTCCGTTACCTGATCATATTGTTTTGTCGTTGCGCTATTGTCTAAATATACATACATTTTCTTCTTTCTTATGCCACGATTGACACTGTGTGGCGTTCTTCTCTCTTTCCTTGCTTTGACCGTTCTATTCGTGTATTTCTATGTTGTCTGAAAAATATCCCCAATAGCCCCCGCAACCTTCATTACGTGAAATCACATTTGAATTATACAGCTTAAATTCCCCATCCGCAAGTGTTGCATGCAAGCTATGTCTAGTACTTTGTAACATCTAAATGTTGTTACAGATGCGCCGAATATTTTTTCAAGTGCAAGGCGGAGGAACGAGGCATAGCCGTAGCTATGGTGAGCGACGACAACACCGCAATTGGGAAAATAGGCAAGCATATGTAAACTTTTTAGGTGTTACAGAGTACTAGGCTCACATCAAATCCAATGTGGCAATATTAGACCTATTTGCTAGCTTTTGAGGCTTGAAAATCATGTTTTAGTAGCGAAAATAGGCTCAGTCAAGCAAATAGCCATGTAAGATAGGCCTATACCTAGCTTTTCCTCATAGGAGGCCGGATAAAGGGTGTTAGAGGTTTATCTCTTTGGTGGTTACTCTGCGCAGTAGATATCCAGAGCTTTGCTCAGAAACTCTGCACACCCCTCGGCTATGCTGTCGTAATATGCTTTGAAGCGCTCGTCTGCTACATACATCAGACCGAGGTTTCTGTGCCATGTATGCTGATTTTATCTCATTCCCATATTTCTGCTGGTTTTCCGCTACAAGGCCCCACTAGAAACCTTTAAACTTTTCATAATCTTTATTTCTACTTCCCCTTTCATGGAACTTATGGTGATTTATACAGGATGGACCTACGCATAATCTTTGGGGGTGCCCCAATATTCAAATCTGTTGTATTCAGGATTTGAAAAGTCAAAATAGATCCAGATTGGTGCATGATAGAGCTGAGGATATTCCTTGAAGATTTCAGAATCTCCATAGAACATAGCTTCCAAGGCTAAGGGTAATTCCCGTTGAAAAACAGTATTACGAATGGGAGTTATTATAGGACCAAACTGACCCACATAAACATACACATAAAAAAGGAGGGTTCCCTCATCAATTTGCCATTCGGCAAGAACTTCGTCTCTCATTTGGTTTATCTGATCAAATGCATATTCCAGGCCGATTGTCAGAAAAAGGTCACCGGTCTCATCAGAATGTGTCAATGTATATTTACGCCCGACTATGGGTTCTGTGGTTGTTACTCCATTTCTGTATTCCACATAAAGTTTTTCCGGATTCAGTCTTTTCATTCCATATACCTCTCAGTCCTTAAAATGGTAAGCAATAAGCAACAGCCATTTACAAAAACAGGTTATGATATAAAACGATATCATAACCTTCTTCATCTTATTTAGATTTGTTTTTTATGACAATATAATATATGCAGGATGAAAGAGTGTTGGTATCAGTTTAGAAACTTTTACGCTATTTGTATCTGCTGGCGCCAATGTGTCTCTTTATATGTGGTCATTCTGTCAGTATAGGAACTCCGCGGTTACAGAAGCTTCAACAAGTAAGGTGCCCGGGAGGATTTGGGTGCCTGCCGCTTCTCTCTGAAGCATAAATGGCTGAATGGGAAGTCCGCTGTTTTCAACAATCCGGTTCGGTATAGGGTCAATCTGTATCCCTAAATTTCTTGACACTGACCTGGCTTTCTGTTGCGCGTCATCCAGTGCCATGTTTAATGCCTGCCGATAATAATATCCCCGGTCGGATAGATCAAAAGAGATGAATTCCACAAGATTGGCGCCCGCATTGACTGCCGTGTCGATAATATTTCCCACTTCATCCATCCGATTTGTCCGGATCTGTAGTATATTTCGTATCGTGTAGCCCCTGTCGATTTGATTTCCATTCTCGTAGACATAGTTCTTATCTATGGAATATTGAACCGTCTCTATTTCTGAAATTCCCATCCGCCTGAGCGCTTGTATGACAGCCTCTATCCGGGCTGCATTTTCCGACTGCATTGCCGCCAAATCATACCCGGCAGTCTGTACACCTAAATGAATAATCGCCAGATCCGGTGACGCAGCCACCTGACCCTGCCCGGAAAGAGTCAAGCTGTTTCTCAGTTGTTGATTTTCAACACCATACTTAGACATAAACGAATACCTCCCGCAAGTTTACATATGATGCCACCATAGGGGCATACCTTTTATTATATGCACTACCAATCAAACTTGATGCTAGGAGGACAGACCAGCCACGGGGACAGACCCTTTGTCTGGTTTTTGTGTGGAAAGACAAAAACCAGACAAAGGGTCTGTCCCCGTGGCTGGTCTATTGGAGTATGGGCAGGAGCTGCCGGGGCTCATCGATGATGAAATCGGCTCCCTCCCGGATTAAAGTCTCTCTCGAACGATAACCCCAGGTGACACCGACACAAAGTAAGCCTGCATTCCTTGCTGTCTGTACATCTATATTGGAATCCCCGACAAAGATGGTCTTCTCTTTCTGGGATCCTAATTGTTTCATTGCCTCATATACATTGTCCGGGGCGGGCTTTCTCTTTCGCAGGAGGCTGTCGCCGACAGCCACATCCACATACCCGTTAAAATAATGCCTGCAAGCCTCTTTGGTGGCTTCATCCATCTTATTGGACACCACGCCGATACGGATTCCTCGGCTTTTCAACTCATGGAACAGAGCCGGTATCCCATCGTAAGGCCTTGTCTTGTTTGCAATATTTTCATAATATCGCTCTCGGAATAATTCGGTACAACGTTGGATTTCCGCTTCCTCCGTCCCTTCCGGTAGGGCTCGCCGAAGAAACAGCCCGTATCCTTCGCCGACAAAAGCCTTTACTTCTTCTATGTTCCGCAAAGGATATCCTTCCTCGGTTAAAACTCCGTTCAGACTGTCGTAAAGGTCCTCCAGCGTAAAGAGAATCGTCCCGTCCAGATCAAATATTACAGTATCGAATTTCATGGCTCCTCCATAAAGCAGTGCTGCATCCGGCGGTGTGGCACGGGGACGCTTTGTTTGTCATCCCCGATGCTTGCCAGACAAAAAAGGCGGCTCGCAGAGCCGCCCGTTGATTGTGCATATCAATATCTATTTTGCGTATTCGATGGCTCTGGTCTCCCGTATCACATTGACTTTGATCTGTCCGGGATATTCCAGCTCGTTTTCGATTTTCTTGCTGATTTCCCGTGCCAGGAATACGATTTCCTCGTCGTTCATTTCTTCCGGCTTGGCTAGAATGCGGATTTCCCGACCCGCCTGGATGGCGAAGGATTTCTCGACTCCCGGTGTGGTGTTGGCAATTTCCTCAAGGGTCTGTAGTCTCTTTATGTAGGACTCCAGAGTTTCCCTTCTGGCTCCCGGCCGTGCTGCGGAAAGGGCATCGGCTGCCGTTATGAGCACCGCCTCAAAGCTCTTTGCCTCATAGTCCCCGTGATGAGCGGCCATGCCGTTGATTACTGCCTCAGATTCTTTGTATTTCCGGAGCACATCCATGCCGATGTCCACGTGGGTGCCTTCCACCTCATGGTCAAGGGCTTTTCCGATATCATGAAGCAACCCTGCCCGCTTGGCAAGCTTCACATCCATGCCCAGTTCCCCGGCCATGAGACCCGCAAGATGAGCCACTTCGACGGAATGCTTCAGAACATTCTGACCGTAACTGGTCCGGTACTTCAGGCGTCCTAAGAGTTTGATCAGCTCGGGATGAAGGTTGTGTATCCCCACCTCAAAAGTAGCCTGTTCGCCTTCTTCTTTTATAATGTTGTTGACTTCTTTTTCTGCCTTTTCCACCATCTCTTCGATTCTGGCGGGATGGATACGCCCATCGACGATGAGTTTTTCCAAAGCGATTCTCGCAATTTCCCGTCTCACCGGATCGAAGCCGGATAATATCACCGCTTCGGGAGTATCGTCGATAATCAGATCCACACCGGTAAGGGTTTCGATGGCTCTGATGTTTCTTCCTTCTCTTCCGATGATGCGTCCCTTCATGTCATCGCTCGGCAGGGCAACCACGGAAACCGTGCTTTCCGCCACATGATCCGCTGCGCATCTCTGTATGGCTCCGGTGATAATCTCCTTTGCTTTCTTGTCCGCTTCCTCTTTTGCCTTTGTCTCGATATCCTTGATCATTACAGAAGCTTCGTAGCGAATCTCTTTTTCTACATTGGACAGGAGGAGCTGTTTGGCATCTTCCACCGAATATCCGGATATACGCTCCAACTCCTCGATCTGCTTTGCAATAAAGCCATCCAGCTCCTGAGCTTTTTCCTGGAGTTTCTGTTCTTTTTTTACCAGACCCTCTTCTCGCTTTTCCAGGTTGTCCGTCTTTCTGTCAATGGCCTCTTCCTTTTGGATCAGCCGCCGCTCGGATTTTGAGATCTCCGCTCTCCGTTCCCGTACCTCCCGTTCGATATCGCTTCGATTAAAGGATACACCAATAGAAACTGTCAGTCCGATTTCTTTTTTTATCGTTTCGGATCTGTTTTCCGCATCTAAAATCAGGTTTTTTGCTTTTTGCTCAGCGCTGCCGATAGCTCTTTCTCCGATTGTCTTTCTGAATATATATCCAATCAAAAGCCCGAAGGCAAGGGCTGCAATTGTGATAATGATTCGAATTACTAGTTCCTCTATAGCAAAACACCTCCTTCTTTGGTTTTTTATATTTTGTACTATCGCATTTAGATATTGATATAATTACACAACATATATTATAATTTAACAAGTCGTCTCATGTCAAGATAAATGAGGATGTGTCGTTCATGCAGTATTTTAGAGAATTGCTGAAAAATATAGATTTGCTGCTGCTGTTTCTACCCCTTGCCTTCGCACTGATCAGTGTAACGGTGATTGGCAGTACAGCTTACAGCGACGGCTTCGTCTTCACCCGAAGTATGAAGGTACAGCTATTGGCATATTGCCTTGGTCTGGCTTTATTATTCCTGGTGCTTTTTGTGGACTATAAAATTCTGGATGGTATGGGCAAGATCATCTATGTGGCTTCTCTTCTCTTCCTGATGACCGTTTTCCTTCCTGTCATAGGTCTGGAGCAATACGGTTCCAGAGGGTGGCTGAATCTGGGCCCCGTGGATCTGCAGCCCGCCGAAATTGTGAAAATCACCTTTATCCTTTGCTATGCGGAGTTTCTCTCCCGTCGGCAGGAGAGCCTGCAGTCCTTTAAAGGTCTGGCCATTGCCGGATGCCTAGTCCTGCCCATTATCGGTGTCATTGCCGTACTTCAGAATGACCTGGGCAATGCCATCGTCATCTGTGTCATCGCTGCCATCATGCTTTTTGCCGCAGGGACAGACGGTAAGATTTTCGCAAAGACAGCGGCAGCAATCCTTCTCTGTATCCCTCTCGTATATCAGTTCATGGCGGGACACCAGAAGGATCGCATCGACGCATTCCTCAACCCCAGCAATCTGGCCCTCCCTGGGAACTACCACGTCTGGCAGTCCAAGGTGGCAATCGGATCGGGAGGGATCTTCGGAAAAGGCCTCTTTGAAGGGACCCAGAAGGAATTGAAATTTCTTCCGGTGCAGGATTCCGACTTTATTTTTTCTGTCATCGCCGAAGAATGGGGTTTTCTGGGAGGCGGAGTGCTCATCGGACTTTATGCTCTCTTCCTTTATCGTATCCTTCGCATCGGAAGAAATGCAAAGGACCTCTACGGGTCCCTGATCGTCATCGGAATATTCGGTATGTTCTTCTTTCAGATCTTCGAAAATGTGGGTATGACCATGGGATTGATGCCGGTAACCGGCATCACCCTTCCCTTTATCAGTGCGGGAGGCAGCTCAGTGGTGACCAACATGATAGCGCTGGGTCTGGTCCTGAATATCTGCATACGCAGCAAAATCATAAACTTTTAGAAACAATTCTCCCTCCGATTCCCATAAGATTCCCGGAGATATAGTTTCCCTCCGCTGCAGCGATGGGGAGGCCTATATTAGCCGAAATATGGATGTTTTCATCGTAAGGAATCAACCCCGCCACAGGCAATCTGAGAATCTCGGCGATTTCCTCGGGATCGGGCAGGAGCCCCGTCTTATGGAGTTTCGGCATGATTTTGTTGATTACAACACTTCGATCGGTGATTCCCATCCTCGCGAGCAGTGCATCCACAGCCTCCGTATCTCTAATGGCCGCGTACTCCGGAACGGTTACAACTATGGCCCTGTCTGCGGGAGAAACCGCCGTTTTCAAACTCTTTTCGGCTTCTGCCGGTGCATCGATGAGAATGAAGTCAAATACACCCTTTAATTGGCTGCAGAGAGCACATAACTGTTTCTCGGCTATGGGTGCTTTTTCCCTGCTTTGCGGTGCCGATAAGAGGAAGAGACCGGGAAACCTCCTGTCCCTGACCATGGCCTGTTTGATCCGGCATACACCCGTCATCACGTCCGCAAGATCATAAATCACCCGATCCTCCATGCCCATACAAATATCCAAGCTGCGCGATCCCACATTTAAGTCCATCAGCAGCACCGAATACCCACTCCGGGCCAAGACAACACCCAGATTTGCCGCTATCACCGTTTTGCCGACGCCGTCTTTCCCCGAGACCACAACGATCACTTCACCCATTTTATCTCCTCAATCCTATCGATCTTATTACTATTCCGTAGCTTCCGTTCTCAAATTGTAATTTTCATAGACTTTGTCCAGCTCCAGATACTTGCCGATTACTTCCCTGGCTACAGGACCTGCATATCCGCCGCTTCCTCCCTGAAACAAAAGCACCGCAACCGCTATCTTGGGATCCTCTACCGGGGCCATTGCCACAAACCAGGAAAAGTTGTCGTAATCGTCTTTGAATTTATCGATGGCAGCCGTGGTCACCTTCCCTCTTGAGAGGTTGAGAACCGCTTGCCTGGCCGCAGCGTTTCTGGATGTATAAACATCGGGATATTCCTTGAGAAGCCGCTCCATCTCTGCTTCCACCTGTTCCCATGACAAGGAAGAGTTGATACTTCTCAAATGCATCTTAAGATACTCCACTTCATCCACAGGGTTGATTTTGCCTGCTCTCTCCGCGGTACCGGTCTTCGCAGCCACAGAAACGGGAAAAGAGGCAAAGAGAGCTCTGGCGCTGCCCCTTGTCCCATGAGCAACCCTGCGCATACCCTCTGTGATATCTTTGAGGATATCCGTGTCTTCTATGTCGATGACCGTACCCGGTTCCTTTTGAATTAAGCCCTGATCCTCCACAGCCCGGAGAAGACTGACCCGATTCCTTATCCCGTCGTTCCCGATAGTGGCTACATAATTAGCTATCTGCAGAGGTGTATAGGCGTTCTCTCCCTGTCCGATGGAAATGTTCAGTTCATCACCCAATGTCCAGGCCGCCTGGTTGAAATAAGAGAACTTGCAGAGATCGCAAACGGTCTCGATCATATCTTCGCGAACTCCCAGCTTGCTGAGACGCTCAAGAATCGTATTACGGCTTGGGTTTTCCTCGGTCCAGCCAACGATGGTTCCGATCTGTTCCATGAGCAGTTCCTTGTTGCTGACGGTCTCCTGATTGAAATACATCTCCGCACGACCAATGAGAACATTTTTCAGGTAGGTTTTCATGGCTGACATCTTGCGTTCTTCGCTGGGCACTGCTACCACAGTTTCCGTGACCTCAATCCCTGTTGGCTTCCCTAGACCGTATTGCTCCGCATAGCCGGTGATTTTTCCGATGTCCATGGTATCCCGCAGCCCTAAAGAAGTGCCCCGGTAGAAATCTCTGCCTGTGGCAATGTCAAAAAAGTAATAGTTACAGGATACTTCAATGGCCTCGTAAAGGTTCAGGTAACCATGATTTCCCCCGTACATATTCCAAACAATGCAGCCGTAGGTGCGATTGCCGCTACGGACGGCGCCGCCGTCCCGGAGCTTTCGCTCCGGATCCAGCCCGCTTTCCAGGGCTGCCGTTGCAGTAACCATTTTGAAAGTGGAGCCGGGCTGGACAGCTGTTCTTGCCGCTACATTGAACAGGGGCAGCGGCGCCAGCGGATCCCTGGGGTTCACCGACTGGAGCGAGTCCCAATCGGTGCTGCTGATTCCCGTGGCAAAAAGGTTGGGATCATAAGCGGGATAGGATGCCATGGCCAGCACGTCTCCTGTTTCCACCTCAATGGCCACTACCGCACCAACATTTGCATTCTTATACGCTTTGCTGAACTTGTAATTTCCGTAGACACTTTCAAAGGTACCTGCTGTCCTTATTTTTTCCAGAACCTGTTCCAGTGCCGCTTCGGCAGTTTTTTGCAGTTCAAGATCTATTGTTGTATAGATGTTCCTACCTTTTTTAGTCTTTGTTTCACTGATGATGCGGACCGGATCCCCATAGACATTCACTTCCACATTTTTAACGCCGTCTACTCCTCTGAGCAGCTCTTCAAAGGACTTCTCTATCCCATCCTTACCTACCATATCACTGGCGCTGTAGCCCTTTTCTAGGTAGCCGGCCTTTTCGCTCTCGGAAATCTTGCCCAGATAGCCGATGATATGGGCAGCCGTGGTGCCGTTGGGGTAATACCTGACCGACTCCGCCACAACATCCACCGCAGAAAATTGTGACCCCCGCTCTTCCAGGGTTACGATGGTCTGAGGGGAGATGTCGGTTGCAATGGTAGCAGGAATGTAGCTCAGATATCCCTGGGCAGCCAACTCATTGCGGACCACCATGATCTTTCTGGCTTCTTCATCCGAAAGTGTCGGATCAATGGTAAAGTACTCCCGCAATGCGTTGAAGCTTTCCTGTGCCGAGAGGTCGTACTCCAGATAATACCGCCCAAGAAACCCTTCTTTCTCCAGAGTCTGAAGGTATTTCATGTTCTTCACGGAAATGGGGGGATATATGCTGTATACGGTCTGCAGCTGCGTCTGGGCTTCAAACTTGTCTAACCCTTCGTCGATGGCATTCCTCTGTCTGATTTCGTTAAAAGCTTCTTCCGCAGTATAGTTTGCCGGCATAGCCTGAGACTTGAGCCATTCCTCAATGGCTATCTGGTAAGTATAGTAAAACATCCCATCGGCGTTGCGGATGATGGGAAGATTATCGTTCACCCTGTCCCCGTTTTTCTCCAGCATATTCACAAGCTGCAGTGCCTGCCTGTTGATTTCTTCGCTACTCAAATCCCCTTCGGAAAAGAACACCGTAAAGCTGGGCCGATTCCCGGCAAGGAGACGTCCATAACGATCCAGGATTTCTCCCCTGGGGGCAGAGGAATAGACCCTCTTGATACTGATGGATTGGGCTTCTTTCTCCCATTCACTTCCTTCCACCACTGTCAGGTCAAAAAGTCTCACGAGCAGCATCACCATCAGAATCATCACTGCAAGCAATATTTGATTGTGTCTGTACTTCATCCATCTCATAAGAACACATATTTCCTTCAGTCAATGTACATCCTTCTGCTCTTGAAGTATCGATCCTCCGGATGACGGACAGCTCTTTTCCCCACCGTCAGATAAAAGGCTGCGGCAAAGGCGAAATGGAGAATCAGGAGTACCGGAATATCCTTAAGCATATAAAGAAAGCTGTAATTCCCCTTAAAGACCATTAGTATCAGCCAAAAAGCCGGATAATACAAGCCGGTGCCGATGGAAGCAGCAAAGAACAGGTTTAATATACTATCTCGGTATAAATAGTGCCTCACCTCGGCCATAAGCAGGGCGATTAAAAAGTATAGCATGGCGGAAGGACCTATGAGGATGGAAAACGCAATGTCCTGCAGCAACCCGAACACCACCCCCATCAAGGCTCCCTGATTTCCCGGATACAAAAAGGAAAAAAGCACCGTCAGGCAGAGCAGCAAGTTTGGCGTGACTCCTGCAATGCTGAAATGTAGCACCATGGTGGATTGGAGCAAAAATCCCACCAGAAAAAATAAAAAAGCACTCCAATATTTCATTGTTCCCATTGCTCCGCGCCTTCTTCACCCTCTGTGATGATTACCGTTACCTTCTTTATATTGGTAAAGTTCACTGACGGTTCAATTTCTACCGTGCGCAGGAGGGCATCCTTATCCCAGGTGATGCGGCTGATTCTCCCGATGGGTATCCCTCTGGGATAGAGCTCCATGCCGGAGGTTATGAGAACATCCCCTTCGATGATAGAGGCATCTTCGTCCAGCATGTATCCCGTGATTTCTCCCTTGCCGTCGCCGGAGAGAACACCGAGGAGTCCCGGGTCCCGAAATACCTGAAAACTCACATCGTTGCTCTCATCGATGACCGAAATGACCTTGGCCCAGCCCGGACCTACATCGAGGACTCTGCCTACAAGGCCGTCTCCGTTGATTACAATTGCATTTTTCTTCACACCCTGCTTTGTGCCTACATTAATGGTAAAAATCTGATACCAGTCGGACCCGTCCATGGCAATGACCCCGGCGGTCACATAACGGTAAATCTCTGCAGGATCAATATAACTCATGGCCTCTCTGAGGCTTCTCAGCTCCGCCAAGTCGTCCCGGGACAGAGACTGCTCCACAAGCTCTCTCTTAAGCTGTGCATTCTCCTCCGTAAGCCGTTCCATTTCTTCAAGCAATTTTCTGAACTGAAAGATGCCTTTTATCGTAACAGAGACGGCGTTTGCCCCATCATTTACCGGTTCCTGGAAGAATGCGCTTACCCGTTCCAACTGAATGCCAAGCCAGGAGTTTGAACCCTGGCTTACATAAGATGCAACGGTAAGACTGAGAAGCAACAATAAAATGATTCCCGCTATGGCAGGCCTCTTGTGCTCCCGGTACCACTTCATAGCCGACACCTAGTACTTTCTGTCCCTCATGGTGTAACGTCTGATATTCTGGATTTTTTCCAGGCTTTTCCCTGTTCCTTCGGCAACCGCTTCCAGTGCGTTTTCGGCGACGACCACCTTTATTCCTGTCTGCTGTTCGATGAGCCTGTCCAAACCTTTGATTAAAGCCCCTCCGCCGGCCAGGACGATGCCGTTGGCCACTATATCGGCGGCCAACTCCGGCGGGGCGTTCTCCAATGTATTTCGGATGCCCTCTACTATGATGGTGATGGTTTCTTCCAAAGCCTTAATCATATCCGTAGATGAGATAACCACCGATTTGGGCAAACCTGTGATTACATCTCTGCCCTTTGCCTCCATGGTCAGCCTGTTTTCTGTGCCCTGGGGATCCGGATAGATGCAACCTATATTGATCTTCAGCTCCTCAGCGGTTTTTTCCCCTACATACAAGTTATAATTCTTTCGCATGTACGCCACTATGGCTTCATCCATCTCATCGCTGGCAACTCGCAGGGAAACGCTGTTGACGATCCCTCCGAGAGCGATGATAGCAATATCAGAAGTTCCCCCTCCTATGTCCGCAATCATATGCCCGTTTGGCTCGTCCACCGGAATGCCGACGCCTATGGCAGCCGCCATAGGCTCATTGAGGATGTAGACTTCCTTGGCTCCCATCTGGCGCAAGACCTCTTCCACTGCCCGTTTTTCCACCCCTGTTACACCGGAAGGTACCCCCACCACAATTCTGGCCCTTGTAAAAAGAGCTCGCTCCGGCAATACCTTGCGCAGGAATTCCCTCAGCATAGCCTGGGTCATCATAAAATCGGAAATGACCCCGTCCTGCAGGGGGCGCACGACTCTGATATGCTCCGGTGCCCGGCCGATCATTTCCTTTGCCGGTCTGCCTACCGCCAATATTTTCATAGTGCTGCTATCTACGGCAATAACGGAGGGTTCATTAAGAACAATTCCTTTTGCTTTTTTATAAATGAGAGTATTGGCAGTGCCAAGATCGATCCCGATATCCTGCGTAAAAAAACCCAGACACATTCCTGTGTGCTCCTTTCCCGTAACCATAAGCCGATGTTTTACATCAGCATTTTTTCCTTTAAACTGATATAGGTGCCGTCTCCGATGATCAGATGATCAAGGACCGGTATTCCCAACAATTGTCCCGCTTCCGTAAGCCTCCTGGTGATGTCCAGGTCGTTTTGACTGGGCAGAGGGTTACCGCTGGGATGATTGTGCATGACGATGATTGCTGCCGCTCCCTTTTTTACCGCCATCCGGAAGACCTCCCTAGGATGGACGATAGAACTGTTTAAATTGCCGATGGAAGTGTTCTCGGCAGACAAAATCTCGTTTTTCGTATTCAGGAACAATACTTTGAAATGCTCCTTTTTCAGGTGGCGCATCTCCTCCATGTATAGAGAGGCCACTTCCCCGGGATTCCCCACAGAGAATCGCTTTTCGGCAGAACTTGCGGAAATACGCTTTCCCAGCTCTACTGCCGCAATGACTTTACAGGATTTGGCAACGCCGACTCCAGCAACGCTACACAACTCTTCCGGGGTGCAATCCGCTAAAAAGGACAGCCCTGCTTTCTCCATGGATAAAATCCGGTCAGCCACTGCAATGGCAGAGCGGTCTCTGGTTCCTGTCCCTATGAGAATAGCTAATAGCTCACTGTTGGACAGGAATGTACATCCATACCGCAGGAGTTTTTCCCTGGGTCTTTCATCCGCAGGCAGTTCCTTGATAGTGACATGATCATCTTTCACTATTTTGTTCATCTCGTGTTCCTCCAAGACAGTATCCCGTCCTGTGTGAACCCGACCTTAAAAGCCCCCGTACCGTACCCATGCGACACCGTATCCTATTCTATCATAAGAAAGGTGAAAAATATATTGTTTCCTTAAAAAGGCCGCGAATATTCTCTCAAAGCCTTGCAAGTCCTTATTTGGAGGGGACATACACGAGGCCTCGGAAAGCCGCATATACTACTAACACAAAAAACCCCGAAAGCGGCGGAAAGGAGCAAATACATAATGAGTTTATCTTTGGTGCTGACTTCTCTTCTGCTCTCCAACCCTCTGGTGCTCCTGACCTCCTATGTTTCTATGGGAAATTCCTTTCCAAAGCCTCTCAGCGAAGAAGAAGAAACCCATTTTCTGGCTCTTTTTGAGAAGGGAGACCCCTCGGCCAAAAACATTCTCGTTGAGCATAATCTTCGGCTGGTTGCCCACATAGCAAAAAAATACAATGCCGCCGGCTGCTCTCCCGATGATTTAATTTCCATCGGCACTATCGGGCTAATAAAGGCTGTTAATACCTATAACCGCAAAAAAGAAGTCCGGTTGGCAACCTATGCGGCCAAATGCATAGAGAATGAAATTCTCATGCACCTGCGCATGTCCAAGAAGTGCAAGGTAGAAGTATCCCTCAACGATCCCATCGGCACGGACAAGGACGGTAACGAAATCAGTTTCAACGACATATTGGGAAGCGATGTGGATGATATCATCGATGGTCTTGAAACGAAGATAAAGATAAAAAAATTGTATAAGGGAATCCGCGAGCTGCTCTCCCAGCGCGAACAGACCGTAATCATTAAGCGTTTTGGTCTGGACGGAGGCCCGGGGAAGACCCAGCGTGAGGTGGCAAAGCAGTTAGGGATCAGCCGTTCCTATGTGTCGCGCATTGAAAAGAAGGCGATCACGAAGCTGAAACAAGCCTTCCCCAATTACGATGAAGAGGATATCCTGTAAAGGCCACGGGCAATCTCTCTGAATAGAGACCCGGCCGATTGTTCTTCTTTAACACTGTCTTCCACATAAACCGTTATTCCGTAAAGGGACCCCTTTGCACGGATCCATCCGGTAAACCAGTTTTGAAAATCTCCGGTCTCTTCCATCATATCTCTCAACTTTCGGGCTGTTTCCTCTGAAATCACCTGCTTTTTTTTCGGGATTGAGAGCAGCAAGGCGCCCCTGACCCCCTCTACTGTACCCCGTATCAGAGAAAGCCGGGAATCCCATCCACCCGATGCAATGATTCTGGTTGCCCGTGCCGCTTGCATTGGGGAAATCAGATATGATTCGAAAGGCCGTGCCGGATTTCCATTCTCCGGACTCCACACCTGAACAGACGGAGGGAAATCTCCTTTCGCCTGTCCTGAAAGAAGGGCTACGGGTTCTTCCGAAAGCCCGAAAGTCATAGCGGTTTCCGATATCCGTTCTTCTCCTGCCAACTGCGCAATCCCGAGCCAGGTGTTCCTGCAGAGCTCAGGTTCCGAAGAACCACTGCAGTCAAAGCTTGAACAGGGTACCTCTAGGCCATTTTCCAGTGCTGCTGCAGCAATCAGGATGCGGTACAGGATCTCCGACGGATACAGACAGCCTGCCGCCTTATTCAGAAGCTCACTTCCCTGATGATCCGTACTGCCGCCAACTTCGTAAGGGTCATATCCCGGTGCACTGGTCGAGGCCAGGATTTGACCGGAGGAGATATCTGTTATGATCACAGCTCCGCGGAGGCCACTGTCCCTCAGTACTTGATCTGCCATCTCCTGCAGGTCCATATCGATGGTGGTAAGTACCCCCCATTCTCTTCCATCACCTCGGACATAGACCCCCCTCCCCGGAATGATATATCCCAGTCCGTCATTTTGCGCGGAGTATTGCTTTTGTACGGAGGACAGCACCCCATCAAAGTCCCTTTCGATTCCGCAGACACCCAGTTGGTCGGCTGCACTCACATAGCCGATGAGATGCATGGCTGGTTGGTTTTCGCTGTACCTCTGCAGGGATTCTACGACAAGAGCCCCATAATCCCTGCACAAGCGCCGGAAAACAGCTCGATCTACAGTAGAAATGCTGTAAGTGCGATACCTGTCATTGCCACTGTCCACATCCCTGGCACCTACCTTGCGCAACAGTTCTTCCACCTTTTTATCCATCTTTCGGTCTTCGATGAGGAAAATGTAGCTTTTGTCACGATTGATCAAGGGGCGGTTCTCTCTGTCATAAATGGTCCCTCGGAGACGAATTTCGGACAGGTCAACCCGGCTCTGCTCTTCTGCAAGCAGCCTGTACTTTGATCCCTCTATGAGTTGAATTGCCGCCAGACGAAAGGCCAGCGCCGATAGCAGGAGCATTACCAGGAGGAACATACTCAAAAGTCGCCTCTTCAATTCTCATCCTCCGATTTTGTAAAGTTATCTGTTTCTCATTAACTTATTCTGATCTGTATTTTTATCCTTGACTTGTTTCCGCTGGTTTATGCTATAATCAAACACATACTCAGCAGTTTATACCACCTTACCAATACGTATAGGAAAGGAATTTCATTATGGCTCTTATCCGACCTTTTTCTGCTTTGCGGCCGGCAAAGGAATTTGCAGAAGACGTGATTTCTCTACCTTATGATGTGATGGATCGCCGTGAAGCTTTGGAACTTGCAGGTGACAACCCCCTGAGTTTTCTCCATATCTGCCGTTCAGAGATCGACCTGCCTCATCTCGAGGACCCTCATCATCCACAGGTCTATGAGCGTGCAAGGGAAAATATGGAAGCCTTTGTTTCAAAGGGTATCCTTATACGGGAAGACTGTCCCGCCCTGTACATCTACCGACAAACTATGCATGGACGAATACAGACGGGGATTGCCGGCTGTGTGTCCATTGATGAGTATCTGGAGGAACGGATCAAGAAGCATGAACTTACCCGGGTGGAAAAGGAACTTGACCGGATTCATCATTTTGATGCATGCAACGCCAACACAGAACCGGTGTTTCTAACCTACCGACATAGAGAAGACCTAAAGGAAATTATCGGGGATTGGACAACCCATCACGCCCCTGTCTATGATTTCACCGCTTCCGACTCCATCGGCCATGCACTCTGGGTAGTCAATGACCCGGACACGATTCATCTCATCATAGAATGCTTCCAAAAAATCCCTGCCCTTTATATAGCAGATGGCCATCATCGCTCTGCTTCTGCAGTTAAGGTGGGGCTCAAACGACGTGAAGAAAACCCGGATTTCACCGGTGCCGAAGAATTCAACTTCTTTATGGCCGTTGTCTTTCCTGACAAAGACCTTGGGATTTATGATTACAACCGGGTCATAAAAGACTTGAACGGCATGAGCGAAGAGGAGTTTATCGAAAAGCTCGACGCTCTTTTCCATGTGGAAAAGATAGAAAATGGCCCTTTCCGACCGGATGGAAAGCACGTATTTTCCATGTATCTGGGCGGGGCCTGGTATCGGCTTTCGGCCCGCCAAGCCATCCTTTCCGACGATATTATCAGAGGTCTGGATGTTTCTATCCTCCAGGACCATGTGCTGGCCCCTCTGCTGGGCATCTCAGATCCCCGGACAGATCAGCGTATTGATTTTGTGGGAGGTATTCGGGGTCTTGAAGAATTGAAGAGAAGGGTAGATTTTGATATGGCGGTGGCTTTTGCCATCTATCCCGTTCCCATGGAAGACTTGCTTGCCGTTGCCGATCAAAAGGAGATCATGCCACCCAAATCCACCTGGTTTGAACCGAAACTGGGCAGCGGACTGCTGATTCATACCCTGTAAATAAGTGACAAGGGTAGTGACAAGGGGACGGGGGTAGTGTCACTTTGTGTGACACTACCCCCGTCCCCTTGTCACTTAAACTATAATATGATTAAGAATATGCCGAGTTACCTGTTCGATATCCATATCCGTGGTATCGATTTCGATTGCATCCTCCGCTCTTTTTAGCGGATTCAACGGCCGCGTGCTGTCGTTGTGATCTCTGGCAGAAATATCTGCCTCCACATCGGCCAACTTAACCGCTTGTCCTTTTCCTGTCAGTTCCAGCCATCTTCTTCTGGCTCTTTCCGACACGGAAGCGGTGAGGAAGAATTTATATCGGGCGTCTGGAAACACATTGGTTCCGATGTCCCTTCCGTCCATAATAACGCTCTTTGCCCTACCCATATCTCTCTGAAGGGCAACCAGTTTCTCCCTGACCTCCGGCAGTGCGGAAGCGTCGGATGCCAGCATGGAAATTTCCGGAGTACGGATAGCTGTGCTTATGATTACACCGTCAAGAATAATCTCCCCATTACGGAAATCCATACTTGTTCTCTTGAGCATATCCCTCAGGGCATCTTTTTGATCTATGCCGATGCCTTCCCGAAGCATTTTATAAGCGACTGCCCGATACATTGCGCCTGTGTCGATATAGTCGATTCCCAGGGCCAGGGCCAGTTTTTTCGCAATGGTGCTCTTTCCTGCGCCGGAAGGTCCGTCGATGGCAATTTGAAAAATCACGGACATCTAGTTTTTTCCCTTTCCGTTCTTCAAGAGTTTTTCAATTTCGGCTGCGAAGGTATTCACATCTGTAAATTGACGATAGACCGATGCGAATCGCACATAAGCCACTTCGTCCAAATCCTTCAGATGTTCCATAATCAATTCCCCGATTACCTTGCTTTCGATTTCCTTCTCCATCATGTTGTTTAGACCCCGTTCAATTTCGTCAACAATCCGCTCAATATCAGCTATGGGAACGGGTCTCTTTTCACAGGCTTTCAGGATGCCGTTGAGAATCTTATTCCGATCAAAGGCTTCTCTGCTTCCGTCTTTTTTGATTACCATAAAGAACATTTCTTCCACTTTTTCATAGGTGGTGAAGCGCTTTCCGCAGTTGTCGCATTCCCTGCGGCGACGGATGGCATGTCCTTCTTCGGTAGGTCTGGAATCGATGACTCTGGTGTCACTGGTTTCGCAAAAGGGGCATTTCATAGGATGACCTCCCTGTGATTATGCTGCAAGTGCTGCCTTTACTCTATTCCCCGGACTCTTCTTTCTGCTCATTATAAACCATTCCCACAGGCCTATGCAAGCTGTTTCCCGTGGGCACATCCACAAGGACCACGTCTTCGCCTATCCTCTTAACATCCTTCCATCGTATAACCAGATCCTCTTCCCTGCCGAAAAAACTGAACATCCGCTGCCTTGCCGGAACGACAATACCTTCCACCGTACCCTTCTGCAGATCTATTTCCATATCGTCTGCGAAGCCCAGGCTTTTGCCGTCATAGATGTTTATTACTTCTTTGTCCCGGATATCCTGTGTGCTGATCAATCAAATCACCCCCACAGTATACATATGACAAGATGTCCATTTCAATACATAAATCTTATCTCTTCAGCAGAGCCTCAAAGCCTGTGCTGTACTGTCTGGTGCCGTCGGGAAATACCCAGACTGCCTCTGTACTTGGAAGCTCCTCGATGTACTCACTTCCCTGCTCGTAGGGCATATTGTAAATCATTGTGGAGAGCGCATCTGCCATTCCCGAATCCTCACAGATGATGGTTACTGCAGTAAAATACCCGGCAGGCATGAGGGTTTCCGGGTCTATAATGTGGTGATACCGCTTCCCATCCACCGTATAATACCGGATATAATCGCCGCTGGTAACAAGAGACCGATCCGTAATCTGCACCGTATAGAGGTCCGGACCTCCCGCTTCCGGGTTCTGAACACCAATGTTCCAGAGTTCCCTGTCCTCCCCCTTATAGCCGAAGGATCGAACATTCCCTCCAACGCTGATCAATCCGTCGGTAAAACCATGCTCCATAATGTATTTGCTAACCTGCTCAACCGCATATCCCTTTGCGATACCGCCTACGTCCAGGCTCATATCCGGATCCTTCAGGTAGACTGTTTCGGCAGCTTCATCAATGACCATATTATCAAGATCAACATGCTCTGCAGCAGCTCGAAGTAAATCCATGGGAGGAACCTCCGCTGCCTCCGGATCGTCGGTGCCTTCCTCCCTGTAATCATGCCAGATACTCAGCACGGCTCCCAGAGCCACATTCATTCTGCCTTCCGACATGTCATGAGCGTCCCTGGCAAAGAGAAGCAAGTCTATGATGCGCCGGTCCACCTTAACCGGTTGGATTCCGGCATTGTCGTTGATGGTCTTTATATTGCTGATGCCTTCATAATCGTTATAAATATCATAGAGCCGGTGATAAATCTCCAGTTCGTCATAGATGAGCTGGACATAGTTGCGAAACGCATCCTCACTTTCCGCATATCCGATAATCCGGGTTGCGGTATCAAAGAGATTCAGGAACTCTCCCTCAAAGCGCTTTTTCTCAGGAGTCCCGCATGAAACAAGTCCTATGGCTATCAGTATAGCCACCGATAGTGCAATCCATTTTTTTATCAATGTAAACTCCTAAAAGCAGAGAGGCAGACGAATCTGCCTCTCTTGTTCTACATGAATACCGAGACCAACCCTCGATTGATTCATCAAACGATTTGACTATTTTGCAAATTCGTAGGCTTTCGCGACGTTGCTCATGAAAGGACCGATATGAACGGTTACGGAAGCTGCAAGGTCTGCGTCAGCTGCAACACCCTCATCGGTCAGGGCAATTCCTTGAACTTCGTCTACTGTTTTCCCGATTACATAAGCGGCAAATGCAGCAGCCTGCTCATTCCACTCCTTGCCGATGCCGGAGGCTTTCGCCATACCGTAGTCAGCACCCAGTTCGTTCTTTGTCTTCAATGCTGCTGTTAAGTCGGATGTAATTTTGCCTTCCTTTGAGAAGTTGATGTTGGTCTGGGATGCATCGATGATGCAGCTTGTAACAACACCATCCGCATTGAACGTAACCACTGCATAGTTTGAGTAAGCCTGGGCAACCCCGTCTTCTTCTGCGGCATCCTTGGACTTGTCAATGGTTGTCACGACGCCGATGCCCAGCAGATCATCAGCGGAAGCGCCCAGATCCTGTGCGTTGGCAGCAGCCATCTCAATACCTTTTACATAGTCATTGATTTTAATGGTTACGGAAGAAGTGAGGTCGGCTTCCGTGGGAACGCCCTCTTCTGTCACGGCAATGCCCTTGACTTCTTCAACCGTCTTGCCGATTACATATTGTGCCAGAGTGTTTGCCTGCTCGTTCCATTCTTTGCCCAGGGAAGAGGCTTTCGCCATGCCGTAAGCGGGACCCAGTTCCTGCTTTCCAGGGTAAACGGTATCAAGTGGGGTAACGATTTTTCCATCTTTTGAGAAATTGATCTTTGTTTGTGCGTGGTCGATGGCCACATTGGTGAGAACACCATTCTCGTCGATGGTAACTGCAACGATTGTGGAATCAGCTTGAGCCAGACCATCTGCATCTGCTGCGTCAGCTGATTTTGACATTTTGGAAATAACGGCATAGCCGGTCTTAACGGCGGTTACTTCAGGTGTTTCCGGTTCTTCGACGGGAGGGGTGGTCTCTCCTCCGCCACAAGCGGCAAAAGCGAATACAGCCAATGCCAGTACTAATACCAATGCAAGTTTCTTTTTCATTCTTCTCCTCCGAAAAATAAAGTTTTTTTTTATATCATACCAGCCTTTTGAAAGCCGGCAGTATAAACCGCAATAATGTTGATGTAATAATCCCCGCAACTACACCCGAGATGAGCAGCACCGGGAGATAGGGCAGTATATTCATACCCGTATAAAGGAGGATTATAACAAGGAACTGGCCAATGTTATGTGACACCGCTCCGAATATACTGATGCTGAGATAGGAAATCTTTTCCCGAAACAGCAAGAGGAGCAGCAGCATAACAGTTATGGATAGTATTCCCCCGGAAAGGCTCAAAGCACCCGCTATGATGCCTCTGGTAATAAATACAAATCCTCCCTTTAGGATTGCGATGAGGTATGCTTGCTTGCTTCCCAGGAAAAACAGGGCATACATGACCGCGATATTGGAAAGGCCGAATTTCACCCCGGGTACCGCGATGGGGAGAGGCGGCAACATGTTCTCCACGATGGAGAGCACCAAAGCCACGGCAAATATCATTGCCGCCAACACCATGTTCTGTGTTTTGCTCAGGTTTTCCAATGGATTTTGCTCCATCCTGCTTTCAGCCATTTCCTGTCTTCCCGCTTCCTGCCACGGGGTCTGTCCCCATGGCTCATTTTTCTTATAAGATGATGTCGGCAGTGTCTTCGTCCCTCTTTGTGGGAACGATTTTAACGATGATTCCATTGGGCAGGCAGGCAGCATATTCCCCTGCTCTGTGAAGCTTTCCCGTGTTGATGCATACCTTGTCGGGGCAGTCGGATGCTATAAAAGCAATGTTGCCTTCTCCATCCAGTCGAATGACCACATTGGGATCCTGTGGGATGGAAAATGTGCGTTCCTCTCCTTTTAGAGATACGGTTTCTATCAGTTGCGAATAGTAGTAAATCTCTGCTTTCACCGATTCGTCTCTTGCATATAAATTGTAGAGAACGAAGGAGGCCAGGCTGGCCATCAGGATTACCGCTATGATCACCACGTCGGATTTCTTGAAAAACTTCATGTGATTTCCTGCCTCATGTGATAAGCCCGCTTAAGAAAATGGTCAGCGTAAATGCCGTCATAATCATGACATAGTTTTTAATCGCTACAAGAAAGGTGGTTGCCTTCTCCTGCTTTGAAAAAAACAGCCTGATATTGCGCTGCACCGGCACAATGGTCATCAGAGAAGCCAGACATATGGGATGGAGAATGCTCATGAACACCATGACAAGGGTAGCGCAATAGGTCATATAGTAAATCCCCGCAAACAGATACAGGGCCTTTTCCTCCAGATAGTAGGGCAGGGTAAATCTCTTTACCAACACATCCTTCTCTACATCACAGATGTTGTTTGCCAGCATGATATTGGCTGTGCAGCAAACGGGATTTACGGAAAGCAACAGGATCGTGATGACAGGTATTACCCGAATCCCCATGTTTATGGTTTCAAAGCTTAATTCCAGAGTCATATAGTATCCTTCCGGCATATTGATATACAGGAGCAGGAAGGGGATGAAAAGCCCGTAAAACACCCCTGACAGGACTTCTCCCAAGGGCTGCCTGGATATGGGGACCGGACCGTAGGTGTACAGGACACCACAGAGGAAGCAAATCCCCCCAACAAAGAGCACCACCATATCCGTCAGAACCACAAGCCATATTCCCAGCAAAGAGCTCACCGTAAGCAGGACGAAGATGATAATCAGGGCAGTACTTCTTTTGAAAGGAAGAATCTGGTCGTTGGTTTTGGAATCAATATAGTTGTTAATGGCAGTGGTGACCAGATCGAAAAGGAACATGCTCCCAAAGAAAATCAAAGTATGGGAAACCAGGATGGGCTGCTCCAGATAAAAAAGGTAGCAGAGCGTCATCAGAAAAGCGAAGATGCTCGTTATTTTCGTCTTAATCTCTACATAGCTGAGAAATCCGGCGACCACTGTGTTCCTCCTAAAAAATTCGATAGGCTTTTTCCAGCAAGGAAAGAATCTTTTCTTTCTTGCTTTCGGTAAGCACCATTTCATCGATGATTTGCAGGGATTTATTGTAATACTTCTTTGCCACAAAACGGGTATAGGCCAATCCGCCGGTTTTTTGGACCGCCCGGTCGATATCTTCCCGGGAAAGAGTGTGGGCTTTCGCTTTTTCTTTGAAATCATCCATCTCCCTGAAGGCGTGGATCAGAGGCAGGGTGATGACATTTTGTTCGTAATCGGACCTGACCGGTTTCTTTGCGATCTTCTCCGTTGTTTCAAAGTCCATACAGTCATCGGTAAGCTGGAATATCATCCCTAAATACTTACCAAGCTTGGCATACTGCCTTACCTTGGCCTCCTCTTTCACGCTGAGCAAAGCTCCGGCATAAAAGGACGCCTCAAACAGAGCCGCAGTTTTCCCGGCAATTATTTTCAGATACCGATAGACAGACAGGTCGAAATTACCGTTGTTGACATGTTGGTCCAGTTCTCCCAGGCAGACCTTGCTCATATAGTCCGGAATCCTGAGTTTTACATATTCTTCTTTGTCTTCCGCCAGGGCCGCTGTCTTCAGCGCGATGCAAAGCAAATAGTCCCCGCAGATTACCGCTGTCCGCTTTCCGTATTTCTTCTGCAGGGAGAGCTCTCCTCTGCGAAGTTCCGCATTGTCGATTACATCATCATGGACAAGGGTAGCCAGATGGACGAGTTCTATAGCAACCGCAAGCTTTACCGCGTCTTTGTGAATCAGGTCATCCCGGTCTAAAGCCGATACCAGCAGGGAAACCGCACGAATATGTTTTCCCGTTGATAGGGTCAAATGCTTCATGTAGTCCCGAATCAGAAAAGGGGAGGTAGATAAGGTTCTATCTACCTCTTCCTTGACTCGTTCATAAGCATTTTCGAAGCTTAACCGCTCATTCTGATTGTTTTCTTTGATGGATCCGTTAGTCATTATAGATATACAGCTTTCTAACTAAGGGGATTTTCTTCCAGCCTTCCTTCATGGCAGGCAGTACATAGTAATCCAGTCCGAAGGATCTCCCTCCGCCGATAAGTACCGCAACACCTGCAAATATCATCCAGAAGGTACCGAGGTAGAGTCCGGTGGTACAAACGAACATAAACTGCAATATCAGGGAAAGCGCCGCCGCAGGTGTGGTAAACAATCCGCCGATCAACGCCAGACCGATGAGGATCTCTGCGATGACGATGAAGGCCTGCATGGCAACCTGTATTCCGCTTCCGGCAAGGACAACCGTATCCAGGAACCAATTCATGACGGGAATATCAAATTTAAATGCATAATCACTGATAGTGGAGTGGGCGATCTCTTTTCCGCTGACAAAAATCGCTTGGAAGAAACCTAAAAAGTCCCAGTTGATTATGGTAGTACCTACCGCGGCAGCGGCTTCTCCCCCGCCTGCTCCTGTGGCAGCTGTCACTGCATCCGCCGCTGCTCCTGCAGCAGCTCCGGCCGCTTCACCGGTAGCCTGGGTCATACTGTCGGCACCTGCGGCTCCGGGATTGATGATGCTGTTATACCAAGCTCTGGCGCCACCGAAGAAACCTTCTAGCTTAGGCTCGGAAAGCCACCCTTCCGTCCACTTCATAATACCCTCAAAGAGCCATACGGCACCGAGCCATACCCTTAGAGGCACCATGAGAAAGCTGGGTGTACGGTTGGAGAAATGTCCGCCCACATAGCTTCTGCAATGGCGGATGGTAAAGAACTCATGTCTGCTGTAGCTCCAGACTTTATTCCATCCTAGCACCTGAACGAAGTAGATCATATTGATCATATGCTTGGCCATCATGGCAAAGAAGGACGGAAGATTGATCATGAAGTTGGGGAAGCCTACCCGGGCTACGCCGTAGCGACCGCCGATGCAAACCATAAATCCATGGAATTTGGGATCATACTTTTCCAGCTCACCCTTTCCGGTAATCAGGCAGTTCAGGTTATGGGCAGCTGTAGCTGCGCTGTGTTCGCAGTTTTCCACCACCTGTGGAACCGGTCTCTCGGCACCTTCGGGGGTGTACAACATATTGTCACCTATGACAAACACATCCTGATTATCCACGGAGCGTAAATATGGATCGATTTTGATTCTTCCCCGGTTGGCAGATTCCAGCACCTTTGCCGCCTCTCCGGTAATGTCCGCACTTTCGATGCCGGCACCCCAAATCACGGTTGAGGCGTCTCTCCGGATGCATACATCGCCTGACCTGGTTTCAATATAGTCAGGACCGATACCGCATACATTGGTGCCAAGGATGATGTTGACGCCCATCTTTTTCAGACGTTTCTCCACTTTCACCGAGAGCTCTGCCGGAAGGTTGGGGATGGTGCGGTCCAGAATATCAACCAGTGATATATTTACATCTTCCCGATCGATTTCGAACTTGCTGCAGATGATAGGCAGATATTCTGCCAGTTCCCCTGCCATTTCCACACCGGTAAATCCGGCGCCCACGATGTAGATAGACAGAAGCTTGCGCCGTTCCTCCCGGTCTGCAATGCGGCATGCCCTGCGGAACAGGTTAATCAGGTGGTGGCGGATGATAACCGCGTCGTCATAAGACCAAAGCTTGAAAGAGTGCTCTTCGGCCCCAGGTACGCCAAAGAATGTGGGCTTGGATCCTGCACTCAACACAAGGTAATCATAATCATAATCTTCCAGTTTTCCGATGGCACGCTTATTATCAAAGTCAAAAGAAGTTATGGTATCCAGTCTCACATCTACTTTGCGACCTGCAAAAACCTTCTTCAGGCTGACGCGGATGCTGTCTTCATCTACGCGGTTCGCTGCTACTTCATGGAGCTCGGTAAGCAGCGCATGGAAAGGGTTTTTGTCGATAATGGTGATGGAAACTTCATCATTTTTCTTGAATTTCTTTGCCAATTTCTTTGCGGTGAGGATACCTGCATACCCGGCACCGACAATTACTATCTTCGTCCCCATACTGTCCTCCTACTCAAAATATTTTCAATTCTCTCAAAAGCGACATGATTTGTCAATAGGTTAACGACAGATAGTTTTGCCATAAAGTGTTAGTTTTTTAACACAAAAAACAAATTATCACATCAAAAACCTTTGTGCTTTTATTAACATACCCCAAGTTGTCCGATTTAATCAGGGGCTTAACCGATTTCGGTTCATCGGAATATTATGATAAAAATATGTCGTAACGCGTTGAGGTCACATTATGATTGATGAAAATATTAACTATTATATACCGATTTTTCTCCTGGTATCGGTTTCCATTGTAATCTTATGGTCCCTCCGGAAGCAATCCCATAAGCGCCATGCGGAAGAACAGCAGGTACTCGATGCTCTGGCCGTGGCAGGTTACGCCTATGATTCACGGCAGGACATTTTCTGGTCCCGGATGGATGCCTGGCAAAAGAGTTTCGGTTACAGCCGTATATACGATGAGGCAGCCGCCCCCATGGGTATGATCATCGACTGCGAGCCGGTGAGATTCCTTTACGGTGGGAAAAAATGGCTCATTGAGCTTTGGAAGGGCCAGTATGGTATGACGACGGGTGCTGAAATCGGAGTCTATACGACCATGGAGACGGATGCTGTAAATTTTCCAGACCCGGACAAGGTCTTTTACGATTGCGCGGACCGGGAAGATCAGCTTTACATGGCCTTTATTCTGCGCAAGAACGGAAGGGCTATTTTCAGCAGGGAGGGAAGGCACTGGTGGCTTACGGGCTTTGCCTTGGGTGAGTTTTCTCACCCGGAAGAGCTGCAGATGGAAGTCAGCATCACTTTGAAGGACAGGGAAATGTGCCGGGCTTTTGTGAATGCCTTGATAGAATTGGGATACGCTTCCCACAACATGAAAGTCCTGTACACTACGGTATGGCTGTCCTTCTTTATGCCCTATTCCTCCCAACCCCTTACCCGTACCCCCGTTACAGACGCCCTGATACAGAAAAACAACCAAACCCTCTGTCACCGGTTCCGTCAGCTTACGGAAGGGTATTCGAACAGCTTGGATAAACTGACCTCCCTTTTCGAGAAAGCACCGGATTTGTACGATTTGGTGTTTGATATGGGAAAGCCCCATAAGCTGTTTAAGAAATGAGGATCTCCAATGTTTGCTCATACCCGGATTTCAAAGGTCTACCAAATGGCAACAGAGATTCCTTTTGACGATTGTGCAAGATTTGTAATCATGAGCGATTGTCACAGAGGAGATGGCAGCTATGCAGATGATTTTGCCCACAACCAAAACCTATTCTTTGCGGCCCTGAATCAGTACTATTATCATAAGTACACATATATTGAGCTGGGAGACGGAGATGAACTCTGGGAAAACGATAAAATTTCGAAACTCCTCTCGGCTTATGACAATATTTTTTGGCTTTTGTCGAAATTTTATATAGATGGAAGACTCTATATGATGTACGGAAACCACGACATTGTTAAGGGCAGGAAGGGTTCCTTTCACAGCCGGCTGGTTCACTGTGAGGATGGAGATGACGGACACTGTTCCCCGGTTTTTCCGGGAATCCGCTTTCATGAAGGGCTGATACTTCGGCACGAGGAAGCGAACTTGAAGTTGTTCCTCCTTCACGGGCATCAGGCGGATTTTCTCAACCACAGACTTTGGCCGCTCAGCGCCTTTCTTGTGCGCTTCCTCTGGAGGCCGTTGGAGCTGCTGGGCGTAAATGATCCTACCAGTGCAGCGGCAAATCCGAAAAGAAAAAAAGTAATAGAAAAGAAGTTGATGAGATGGGCAGAAAAAGAAAAGCAGCCCCTCATAGCCGGTCATACCCATCGGGCGGTATTCCCAAAGCCTGGAGAAGTCTGCTATTTCAATGACGGAAGTTGCGTACACCCTCGATGCATCACGGCACTGGAAATCGCCGACGGCAGTATCGGGTTGGTAAAGTGGAGTTATCAAACAAAATTTGACGGAACGGTCTTTGTGGGCCGGGACCGGTTGACAGAGCCTGTCAATTTGAGGGAATTCTGTCCTTCCCTGACTTCCGGCGCTTAACGCTCTCGCTCAACAAATACTCGATCTGGCCGTTGACGGAACGGAAATCGTCTTCCGCCCATGCGGCCAATTCCTTCCAGAGCGAGGGTGACAAGCGAAGGAGGATCTGCTTTTTCTCTTTGTCTTTGTTTTCATCCTTTTTTTCCATCCATCACCCTCCTTTCATGAATTCAGCATGTTAGTACAAGGAACCGCTATTGACGATGGGCTGGGCATCCTTATTGCCGCAGAGCACCACCATTAAATTGCTTACCATGGCCGCTTTACGCTCTTCGTCCAAATGGACCACATCGTTTTCACTGAGCTTTGCCAAGGCCATTTCCACCATACCCACGGCTCCTTCCACAATCATCTGCCTTGCGTCAATGATGGCGGATGCCTGCTGCCTTTGAAGCATAGCGGCAGCGATTTCCGGAGCATAGGCGAGATGAGTAATCCTGGCTTCCAGAATCTCCAACCCGGCAATCTCAACCTTGGACTGAATTTCCGCTTTAAGGCTTTCGGCGACCTCCTGACTGCTGCCCCTGAGAGTCTTTTCATTGTCATCGCCGGATACATCATAGGGATAAAGTCTCACGATGTTGCGAAGCGCTGAATCGCACTGTATGGACAGAAATTCCCCATAATTGTCTACATTAAAGACAGCTTTTGCCGTGTTCACCACTCTCCAGATCACTACAATACCGATGATGATGGGGTTTCCCAACTTATCGTTGATCTTTTGCTTGTCGTTGTTCAGGGTCATGGTCTTGAGGGATATTTTTTTGTTGACACGCAGGGGAATGTTTATTCCCTGCGAAGAGAGTTTTCCGGTCTGGGGGTTCTTCTCTGTCACGATCGTAGCTGTGGACGGGGACTGCGTTTCCGGATGGGTTGCACTGACAAAGGGGTTTACGAAATAAAAACCCTCTCCCCGCAAAGTGCCGTAATACTTGCCGAACAAGGTCAGGACCAGGGCTTCATTGGGTTTAAGGATTTTTAGCCCGATAAAGAGCACCGGCCCCACCAAGAACAGATAGAGTGAGGAAACGATAACCAGCAGGATCCATTTTCCGGCCGGTCCGTCACCATCCAATCCGAAAAGGCTGTAGATAAAGCCCACAACGGATCCGATGCAGAGCAAGATGTTCAGTATGAGCATCAGCATGCCATTGATATATGAGGCCGCTTTCTCCTCCGTGTGCAATTGCTTTGATTCCTTTATTTGCTTCTCTGACATATTTCAAACCTCCTCTAAATATGATATCATTTTAATATCATATTCATACTACATCACTCTTGTGATACTGTCAATCTTTATGCAAAAAAAAATAAGCCCCGGAGACAGACCCTTTCACAGAGAGCGGTAGCCCACAGCGGGACATGCTCCGTAGAAACCTTGAAAAACGGTCTGTCCCCGGGGTTGGTTGAAATCAGGTGCGAAGGGCCCGAAAAGCATTGAGCACCACCAAAACCGTGACACCCACATCGGCAAAAACAGCCTGCCACATAGTAGCCATACCGAAAGCGCCAAGCAGCAGCACCAATATCTTCACGGAAACCGCGAAAGCAATATTCTGCCTCGCTATTTTAAGAGTCTTTTTGGAGATGCGAATGGCCGTCGCAATTTTAGATGGTTCATCCGTCATGATTACCACGTCGGCCGCCTCGATGGCAGCGTCGGATCCCAATCCGCCCATGGCGATTCCCACATCTGCTCTAGCCAGCACCGGTGCGTCGTTTATGCCGTCACCCGCAAACACTAGGGTCTTTCCCGGCGATTTCTGCAATAAGAGCTTCTCCAGTATCGCTACTTTGTCAGTGGGGAGAAGCTGCGAATAGATGGCGTCGATCCCCAAAAGCTCCCCTACCTTTCGGGCAACATGCCCGTTGTCCCCCGTCAGCATTGCAGTTTCCCTGACACCCTCGGCTTTCAGGAGTCCAAGCGCTTCCCTTCCGTCATCCCGAATTTCATCCCCCATGGAAATAAAACCTGCGTAACTGTCATCCAAAGCCACGTATACGAAAGTCTCCGCTTCCCCAGTCTCACTTTGTATCGATATGCCGTGTGCATTCATGAGCTTTTCGTTGCCCGCAAGAATCCTGCACCCGTCTATGGTTGCAGACACCCCATGCCCCGGTATCTCTTTAACCTCCTTTACCCTGCCTCCGTCTACTTCTTTGCCGTAAGCGCGAATCAAAGAAGCCGAGATAGGATGACGGGAGAAGCTCTCTGCCAAAGCAGCCAGCTCCAGCAGCTCTTCCTCACTCATTCCCACCGGGTGTACCCTCTGCACATGCAAAACACCTTTCGTAAGGGTTCCGGTTTTATCAAAGGCGACGGTTTCCGTCTGCGCCAAGGCTTCTAGGTAGTTCCCCCCTTTTACCAATATCCCGTGTTTTGAAGCGCCCCCTATGCCGGCGAAAAAGCTTAGGGGTACCGACACAACCAGGGCGCAGGGGCAGGAGACAACCAGAAAGATCAATGCCCGGTAGATCCAGTCACCGAACGTCTCGCCGGAAATCAGCAGAGGTGGCACAAAAGCCAAAACAACGGCGACCATCACCACGATTGGTGTATAATAGCGGGCAAATCTCCTGATAAATGTTTCCGACCGGGATTTCTTGCTCCCCGCATTCTCCACCAAATCCAATATTTTGCTGACAGTGGATTCGCCGTAGACCTTGATGACCTCAGCGGTGAGCACCCCGCTCAAATTAATGCAACCGGCCAGAATCTCGCTGCCGACTTCCACCGCCATGGGCAGCGATTCTCCTGTGAGAGCCGAGGAGTCGATGTCAGATCTGCCTTCCGTTACTCTTGCATCCAGGGGAATCCTTTCTCCGGCTTTGATCACAATCAGATCCCCTACTTTCACCAGATCAGGCTTCATCGTCTCCAGCCGGTCCCCTTTCAACACGTTGGCATAATCGGGCCGGATGTCCATGAGCTCACGGATAGACCTTCTTGATTTATCCTCAGCGTAGCTTTGAAACAGCTCCCCCAGTTGATAAAAGAGCATCACGGAAACGGCCTCCGGGTATTCCCCAACGAAAAAAGCCCCAATGGTGGCAAGGCTCATTAAGAAGTTCTCATCAAAGACTTCTCCTTTGAAAATATTTTTTAATGCGTAAAGAACCACATCATACCCGGCGACCAGATAGGACGTGACAAACAAAGCGAGCCCGATCCATTCCTGTTGGGGCTCAATAAGGATGGCCGCAATCAATATGACCGACCCTGCAATGATGCGCAACAATTGTCTGTTCATGTATGATTTTCCTCTCCGTTATTATTTATCTTCCTTTATGTGTAAAAGTCCCATCTCAAAGACCTGTTTCACATGATCATCCGCCAGCGAATAAAATATTACCTTGCCTTCTCTTCTGTATTTCACCAGGTTTGCCTGGCGCAGGGATCGCAGTTGGTGAGAGATGGCGGATTTGGTCATATTGAGGAGTACGGCCAGATCGCAGACGCACATTTCACTTTCATCCAGTGCCCACATTATCCTGGCACGGGTGCTGTCCCCCAAGACTTTGAAAAAATCCGCCAGGTCGTAGAGAAGGTTCTCTTCAGGCAGTTTCTCCCTGACCCGTTCAACGACCTCAGCATGCAACACATCGCAATCGCAGAAAATATCTTCCTTTTTCATATCCTTTCACATCTCCTTTTTTACGATTGAACAGTTGTTCAGTTGATTAACTGTTCAACTGTTATGATTATACTTCCCCTCCGTAGAACTTGTCAATCCTCCCCTTCAATTTTTTGCTTACTACCGGCCACGGGGACAGACCCTTTGTCAGGTAGTAGTGGCGGTGCCACCACTACCTGACAAAGGGTCTGTCCCCGTGGCTTGATTATGCGATGTCATTGTTTTATTCTACCGGTCTGCCCGCCTCCAGCAACGCCTTATTACAAAGAAGAATCAGGCTCTCGATAACCATAAGCACCCCTGTGACCACCAGGATCCATTCGATAGGAATCATGTCTGCAAGGGGCCCGAAAAGAAGCATGCCCAGCGGTATCATCGTGCTGGAGATCATGGTCATCACGCTGAAAACTCTGCCGATGAAATCTTCATCCACCCTCTGCTGCAGCAGCACCGTTGCCGGTGTGTTAAAGAGAGGCATGGAAACACCTGTGATTCCCATGATAAGCAAATAAACCCGGAAATCCGGAATGATACCCAGACCTATTGTGCAGACAGCGAAAATCAGGCAGCCCAGAGCGATGGCATGGATTTTGTTTTTTAACCCGGTCCAGGAGGCAATCAGGATGCCCCCCAGCATCATACCCAGGGAAAAAACCACCTCGATGGCCGTCAGTCTCCACACCTCATCCCCAAAGCTTCTCGCAACCTGAAGAGGGGTCAGAAAGCTGGCGGGAGAAATGAGGACGTACAGGATGGCCAGAAGCAGAAAGAATTCCTTCAGATACCGATGGTCCCTGATATAGCGAATTCCCTCTTTCAAGTCCCGGAAATATTGGATAGGCTCTGCCTCAAGAGCTTTTCTATGAGGTGGTATCTTCAAAAATAAACCCAAGAAAACTACCGCTGTCAGTGCCGTTACCACATCAATAAAAAATATCGTCTCGATGGGAGCAAAGGTGAGCAAAGCACCGCTGAGCATGGGAGATCCGAGCATTACCATAGACTGAATGCTGCTGTTGATCCCGTTCACTTTCATGAGCTTATCAGTCGGTACAATCTGAGGTAGAAATGCCCCGACCGCGGGCATCTGCAGAGCCCCGCCCAACGAACGCAGCCCCGCTGCCACAAAGAGCAGCCAAAGCATGTCATATCCCATGTAAAAGAGAATGGCCAAAGCTAAGGTTACGAAAGCCGTAAAAGAATCCGAGACCATGATGAGTTTTTTCCGGTCAAAACGGTCTGCCAACACCCCTGCAAAAGGAGACATGAAAAGGGTGGGCACCAGTCCGCAGATCATGTAAATCGTCATCATAACACCGGATTTTGATGTCAGCGTTACGTGCCACATGATAGCGTACTGCACCAGAAAAGTGCCAAAAATAGAGATGGTCTGGCTCGTCAGAAACAAGACGGTATCCTTTATCCAGCTTTGCCTCATACTGTCGTACTCTACTTTATCCTTCCTACCGGGTCTACCACGCTACAGCCAGCAAACTTACGGCCATCACCATCATTCCGGCAATCAGTCCGTAGATGGCGATGTGATGTTCACCGTACTTTTCCGCGGTTGGCAACAATTCGTCCAGTGAAATGTAGATCATAATCCCTGCCACGCCCCCGAAGGTAAACCCGAACATGGCTTCACTGAAAAACTGCATGAGCAGAAAATATCCCAGCAAAGCGCCCAGGGGTTCGGAGAGGCCGGAGAGAAAGGACAATTTGAAGGCCTTTTTTCTGCTGTTGGTGGCAAAATATACGGGCACGGATACTGCAATGCCTTCGGGTATGTTGTGGATGGCAATGGCGATGGCGATGCTGATGCCCAGCGCCGGGTCCTGTATTGCTGCCGTAAAGGTGGCAATCCCTTCGGGAAAATTATGAATTCCGATGGCCAGAGCGGAAAAGAGGCCCATTCGGAGCAGTTCTGACTGTTTCCCCGGCCCTTCTTTCATTTCCTCAACATCCCGCATCTCATGGGGATTCTCACCGCTGGGTATCATCTTGTCAATAAATGCCATGACAAAGATTCCTGCAAAGAAAGCCAAAGTGGTGTATGCATAACCTTTGGGATATCCGTAGACCGCTTCCAGAGAGTCTCTGGCCTTCACGAAAATCTCCACCATGGATACATAGATCATGACACCTGCCGAGAACCCCAAGGCGGCAGATAGAAACCTGGTATTTGTCTGCTTAGTATAAAAAGCCAGAGCGCTGCCGACTCCGGTGGCCAATCCGGCCAGCAGAGTCAGACCAAACGCCGTCAAAAGGTTTGAGCTGCTGATATCCATAAATATCGCTTCCTTTATCCTTTATGTCTTTTTCCGCCTATTTCCGAAGAGAACCCAGGATGCCGCGAATCAGGCTCCGGCTCACTTCTCTGCCAATGGTGGTAACCACTGCATTGGTGGCCTTCTCCACTGTTGACTGTCTTGTGTATCCGCCGGAGGAAGTTCTCTTCTTTGTGCTGAATATGCCGCCCAGGGTGCTTTGTCTTTCCGCTTTTTCCTGCTCCTGCATTTCCCACTGTTTCTGCTTTTCCAGACGCTGCTGTTCCTCTTCCAGTGCAGCCTGCTGATTGGCCACGCGAGCCTGAAGAATTTCGTATGCAGACTCTCTGTCCACTGTGGTAGCGTATTTGCCCGCCAGACCGGAGGAGGCGATGGATTGAAGCCGCAATCCCGGATCCAGGCTGCCGAACATGCTTTGAGGAGGCAGTATCATAGCCCGCTCCACGATGCAGGGACTTCCGTCTTCATCTAGGAAAGAGACCAGGGCTTCCCCGGTAGCCAGCTCCGTGATGGCCGTTGCCGTATCAAAGCCGGGGTTGACCCGGAAGGATTCCGCAGCCGCCTGCACCGTCTTAATCTCAGCGGGAGTATAGGCCCGGAGAGCGTGCTGCACCCGGTTGCCCAGTTGGCCCAACACATCTTTCGGCAGGTCCATAGGATTCTGGGTAATGAAATATACCCCCACCCCCTTGGACCGAATCAGGCGGACCACCTGTTCGATCTTCTGGAGCAAGATCTTTGGGGCATCCTCAAAGAGGAGATGGGCTTCGTCAAAGAAGAAAACCATCTTCGGCTTCATCAGATCACCGGCTTCGGGCAAATTCTCAAAAAGCTCCGATAGCATCCAAAGCAGGAATGTGGAATAGAGGACGGGGTTTTGAAAGAGCTTGACACTGTCCAAAATATTGATCACGCCTCTCCCGTCGGGAGCGGTTTTCATCCAATCAAAAAAATCCAGCTCCGGTTCTCCGAAGAAGTATTCGCCTCCCTGGTCTTCCAGGGTAAGAAGACTGCGCACGATGGCGCCTATGGTTTGTGTGGAGATATTCCCGTATTCCAGTGCAAATTCCTTTGCATTTTCTCCCACATACTGGACCATTGCCTTCAGATCTTTCAGGTCAAGAAGCAACAGTCCCCGGTCGTCGGCGATGCGAAACACGATATTCAGAACGCCGCTTTGCACGTCATTGAGATCGAGAATTCTCGCAAGCATTAAAGGTCCCATTTCGGAAACGCTGGTGCGGACAGGAAGCCCGTTCTCCCCGAAAAGGTCCCAAAACTGGACCGGGAAGGATTGGTAACTGAAGTTTTCAATTCCCAGCTTCCCAAGCCTTTCCTGCATCTTTGGGCTGTCCGTGCCGGGAACGGCGAGGCTGGCCAGATCTCCCTTAATATCCGACAGAAAAACAGGAACGCCCATGGAGCTGAAGGACTCGGCCATCACTTTCAGCGTAACCGTCTTTCCCGTACCCGTTGCTCCGGCTATCATGCCGTGTCTGTTGGCCATCCGCGGTAAAAGATACACGGGGACACCCCCCTTACCGATCAATATTTTTTCATCAATATACATATTCCCGCCTCCTATCGCATAATCTCCGGACCAGAACTTTCCATCCTTATTTTAACACAAAACCTGCACGGTGAAACCCCCGCTTTTTACCTAATATAATAAGGAAACTTTCGGTTGCGGAAGTTGTTTCAGCAAACAAAAAGCGAGCCAAGAAACGGCTCACTACCTTTGTTTTCAGTATTTTACTTCCACTACCAGCTTTCCCAGCTCCCGGAGCTTTTTCGATATGAGCTGGATTGCGGATAGCCTGGGTCGAACCCCTACCTGCTTGAAGACCAGAGAGGTATGTGCGTCGTTTACGGCGCTTCCGATATAAAATGTAATCACATCCGCTTCCAGCATCATGGAGCAGAACCGTTCCACAGGAGAGCTCACATCCAGATCATGGCTATCCTCATCCAGGATATTGTAGACCTGGTTGAGCATCACCGCACCCTCCGTAACTAGATCGATCCCCTTTATTCTATACTCCGGTGGGGCGCTGAAGGACCTGCCCTTTTCTACGAGTTCCACTTCTCTCCCCAGCTCTCTGGACACGATATCCGCGGTGGTGGAGCCTGCCACCACATGTTTCCCCGGTGCCTCCATAAATTTCTGGACGATTTCCCTGTCCTTTGAGCGCAGAGCCGGAGGTCCTGTCAGAATTACCAGCTGGCTGGCCTCACGACACTGGAGAACCGCCACGGTGGAGTCGTCTTCATAGCGGCCGCCGCACATCCTGGCCGACATTTCCAGCACCTCACCGGGAAGATGATGGATATTGGTCCTGTGGCTTGACCTGCGATTAATAAAATCCACAAGACCCTCTGTACCGATTCCGAAAGAAGACCCTCTTCCCAGACCCGACTGGGTGATGCCGTCGGAGACCAAAATCAGGCTGTCACCCTGCTCCAGTTTTCCTGTGGTTTCGCCGATTACCTCGTATTCTGCCGCATGAACCGCCGGCTTGAGAGGAACTGCCAGACCGTCCCGGATCATCACCGGATTTGGCGCTTCATAGGTATAGGCCATAAAAAGCCCGTCGTTTAATATTTTCACAGCGGTAAAGGCGGCGAAGGGAATCCGTTCTTCCCTGGCACGATGCATGGAATCGGCAACCATCTCACTCATAATTCGCATGGATACTCCCGAACGATGGAGCTCTGCCATACGGTTTGCACAGGTGATTGCAGCGATGTTGGCATAGACGCCGGAACCGATGCCGTCGCATAGGACAAAAAACGTACTTTCAAGGGTCCGCTCGCAAATGGTTATGTCCCCGCAGACGATGTAATTCTGCTTGGAGCGCTGCTCTACGATATCCTCAATAAATTTCAAAGCTCACCTCATGTACTGTGCTGTTTTTCTTCGTCATAGATATCCGTTATCTTCTTCACCAATTCTTCGCTCTCTGCGGTACTCTTTCCCAAATAATGGGCCATTTCCTGAGAAAAGCTGATTTGATGGTACAACAATTCACGCACATGTTCAAGTGTTTGATTCTT
>CAYOYO010000004.1:0-28140 GCA_964408195.1 uncultured Oscillospiraceae bacterium
ATGCATACGCCAATGAAAAACTCATGGTGGAGTTGCTTAATGTAATAGATAATTTCGATCGGGCCTTAGCGGTTGAGACCGCTGATACCGGCATGAAAGACGGCATGGATATGATTCTGCGGCAGCTTACAGGGGTACTAGAAAAGTGCGGACTGGAAGAAGTCCCCGCTTATGGCCTGGAATTCGATCCAAACTGCCATCACGCAGTGCAGACGGAGAGCAGCGATACACACAGCAGCGGCCAGATCACCAGAGTATTGCAAAAGGGGTATTCGTTAAACAAAAAAGTCATACGACCATCCATGGTAATCGTGGCTGAGTAAGAGAAAGATTTTCAATGATTTTATAGGAGGAAAAGAAATGGGAAAAGTTATCGGAATTGACTTAGGGACCACCAACTCATGCGTTTCCGTCTTGGAAGGCGGGGATCCCGTAGTGATCCCAAACGCAGAAGGAAATAGAACCACACCATCCATCGTAGCTTTTGCGAAGAACGGAGAAAGGCTGGTAGGAGAAACTGCAAAGCGTCAGGCTATCACCAATCCGGAGAGAACCGTTACATCCATCAAGAGGCATATGGGCACCGACTATTCGGTTCAAATCGACGGCAAGTCCTATACACCCCAAGACATATCGGCCATGATTCTTTCTAAACTGAAGGTAGATGCGGAAGCCTATCTGGGAGAAAAGGTCACGGAAGCCGTCATCACCGTGCCTGCCTACTTCACAGACAGCCAGAAACAGGCTACAAAGGATGCAGGAAAAATCGCCGGTTTGGATGTAAAGAGGATTATCAACGAGCCTACGGCCGCCTCTCTTGCCTACGGACTGGACAAAGAAGGGGCTCAACACAAGATCCTGGTCTACGACCTGGGTGGAGGAACTTTCGACGTTTCCATCCTGGAACTGGGTGATGGTGTATTCGAAGTATTGGCAACCAACGGAAACAATAAACTGGGAGGAGACGATTTTGACGACATCCTGGTAAATTTCATCGCAGACAGTTTTGGAAAAGAAAACGGCGTAGATCTCCGCAAGGACAGAATGGCCCTTCAGAGACTGCGGGAAGCTGCGGAAAAGGCCAAAAAGGAGCTCTCCGCATCTCAGACCACCAGCATCAACCTGCCCTTTATTACGGTGAACGCTGACGGACCCCTCCATCTGAATATGGATGTGACCAGGGCCAAGTTCGACCAGCTTACGGGTAGTCTGGTGGAGAAGACCATCGAACCCATGCGGAAAGCTATGGCAGACGCCGGCGTTACTTCTGCGGATTTAGAGAAGGTCATCCTGGTAGGCGGATCCACCAGAATCCCCGCTGTCCAGGAAGCTGTGAAGCGGATTACCGGGAAAGAACCTTTCAAGGGCATCAATCCCGATGAGTGCGTAGCCATCGGTGCGGCTATCCAAGCCGGCGTGCTCACCGGTGAGGTGAAAGATGTACTGCTTCTTGACGTAACACCTCTCTCCCTCTCCATCGAGACCCTAGGCGGTGTAGCCACCAGACTGATTGAAAGGAACACAACCATTCCCACCAAGAAGAGCCAGATCTTTTCTACGGCTGCCGACAACCAAAGTGCCGTGGACATCCATGTCATGCAGGGTGAAAGAGAGATGGCCGCCGGCAATATCACTTTAGGCAGGTTCCAGCTTTCCGGAATTCCACCGGCACCTCGTGGGGTTCCTCAGATTGAGGTCACATTTGACATCGACGCAAACGGCATCGTCAATGTAAGTGCAAAGGACCTGGGTACCGGAAGAGAGCAAAGAATCACCATTACATCTTCCACAAAGCTCAACGATGACGAGATCAAACAAAAGATTAAGGAGGCGGAGCAGTTTGCAGAAGAGGATAAGAGAAGAAAAGAAGAAGTAGAAGCAAGAAACAGTGCAGAAACTCTGATCTATGAAACGGAAAAAGCTCTTAAGGATTTGGAGGGCAGCCTCAGCGAGGATGAAAAGAACAGCATCGTCAGCGCCAAGGAAGATCTGAGCAGAGTTCTGGCAAACGGTACCCTTGAGGAGATCAAAGCCAAAACCGAGACCCTTACCGAGCATTTCCACACCATCTCCGCCAAGCTTTACCAGAAGGCCCAGGGAGCACAGGGAGGCTTTGATCCCAACAGTGGGGCAGGCGGCTTCAGCCAGGGGCCTGGGGGAGACCAGGCCGGTCAGGATGCACCTCCTCACGACAACGTGGTGGATGCGGATTATGAAGTAGTAGACGAAGACAACAAAAACGATTAAATTATAACAGGAAAAGGATCGAAAAAGAGGAAGGATAGAACAGAGCCGTGCCAGAGCACTTTAGTCTGACAGGTACGGCTCTGTGGCCGGCCAAGTCTGGAATCGAAATAGTAACGGGGGAAGCGGAAACCGATGGCAGGACAAAAAAGAGACTATTACGAGGTGCTGGGTATCAAAAAGGGAGCAACGGAAGATGAGATCAAATCTGCCTTTCGAAAGAAAGCCATGGAATTTCATCCTGACCGAAATCCCGGGGATAAGACAGCAGAGGAAAAATTCAAAGAAGTAAACGAAGCCTACGGAATTCTTTCGGACCCGAAGCAAAAAGATAAGTATGACAGGTTCGGACACGCCGGGGTGGATCCTAATGCGGGATTCGGTGCGGGAGGCGGAAGCGGCGGCTTTGGCGGAGGGGGGTTCGAAGATATCTTTTCAGACCTGTTCGGCAATATGTTCGGAGGCGCTGCCAACTATGCCCAAGCCAGGCGGACCGGTCCCCAAAAGGGCGCCGATCTCCAGAAGGGCCTGAAGATTACCTTCGAAGAGGCTGCATTTGGTGTGAAGAAAAATATCCAGCTGTCCAAGTATGTTTCATGCGAAGCCTGCCATGGCACGGGTGCGGAAAAGGGTACGGCTAAGACCACCTGCACCGCCTGCAACGGCACCGGTGAGGTGCGCACTTCCCAACGATCCCCCTTCGGACAGTTCATCAATGTACAGCCATGCAGCAAATGCGGAGGCACCGGTCAGGTGGTGGAAAATCCCTGCAAAGAATGCAGCGGCAGCGGAAAAATACGCAAGCAGGTGACTATCGCAGTGGAGGTACCCGCAGGAGTAGATAATGATTCGGTGATTTCCATAAAGGGTCAGGGGGATCCGGGTAAAAACGGCGGACCGGCAGGGGATCTCTACGTGGTGATCTCTGTGGAGCCCCACAAGCTCTTTAAACGCAATGGGAACGACTTATGGCTGGAAATCCCCATCTCTTTTGACCAGGCAGCCCTGGGGGCAGACATCATCGTACCCACGTTGAAGGAGAAGGTGAGTTATAAGGTTCCCGAAGGGACACAGACGGATACGATCTTCCGCCTCAAAGGCAAAGGCATCAAGAGTCTGCGTTCCAACAAAACCGGAGACCTTTATGTTAAGGTAAACCTGGAGGTGCCAACAAAGCTCAACAGCAAACAGAAGAAGCTCATTAAGGAAATGGGCAGCGTCCTGAGTGAAGATGCCTACAGCAAGAAAAAAAGCTTTACGGAAAGCGTCAAGGAGCTTTTCAAATAAGATTCATCTACGATACGTCAAAGCAAGACACATGCCCACGGAGCCCAATTCCGTGGGCCTTTTTATCTTCAAAGCCGGAGGTCTTAAGGATTTACATCCATTGGCTCCTATGTTATGATATGGCTTGCATCATGACCAAATCAGGGAAAGGTTGAACCCCATGGACTATACAAGAGTAAAAATTTATATAACTGCTGAAAACCTTGAGCTTTTGGCTTTGACGCTGGAGGACATGGGAGTCGCCGGTGTTGAATTGCAGGAGCCGGCAATGTATCGGGAGTTTCAAAATAAGCAAAATGAGTATGACTGGGACTATGTGGATTCTTCTGTAGAGGAGCTTCTATGTGTATCTCCAAATCTCACCTTTTACCTGGAAGATACCCCGGAAGGAATCGAGTTGCTTGACGAAATATTAATGGAACTTTGTACATCGGATATTCAGCAGATCCAAGTAGCCGGAGTATCCGACGAAGATTGGAAATACAAATGGAAGGAATACTTCAAACCTACGAAAATTACAGAGAGGCTGGTTGTAAAACCCAGTTGGGAGACCTATGAAAAGGCAGGGGAGGAGCTGGTTATTGAGATTGACCCGGGGATGGCCTTCGGAACCGGGACCCATCCCACCACAGCGCTCTGCCTCAGACTTTTGGAAAAACACATGGAGAATGGAAGATCAAGGGTGCTGGACGTAGGCTGTGGTTCGGGAATTTTAGCAATCGCCGCGGCGCTTCTGGGTGCAGAGCAGGTACTGGGAGTGGAAATCGATCCCGTTGCCGTGGCTATCGCAAAGAGCAATGTGGCTGCAAACGGGTTATCGGAAAATGTCCGGATCATTGCCGGCGACCTGACGAAGGGACTGGACTTCCGAGGGGATATCCTGACAGCAAACCTCATGGCAGATTTGGTAATCGCTCTTTCAGAGGATGCGGCCGTGCACCTGTCAGAGAACGGCGTTCTTATCGCCTCCGGTATCCTGATAGAAAAAAAAGAACAGGTAGTTGCTGCGCTCCTGGCTTCGGGATTTCATATTCTGGAGATTCCCGAAGAGGGTGAATGGTGTGCCATCGCCGCCGCAATGTGACGGAGGGAAAAATGAACCGTTTTTTTGTGGACCGGAATGCAATCATAGCCGGTAATATCCGGATTACCGATCAGGAGGATATCAAACATATCTCTAAGGTGTTGAGGCTTTCTCCCGGGGACAAGTTGGAGATATCCGACTCCTATGAATTTGAATACGAGACGGAAATTCTCACTCTTGACCCCAAACGGGTGACCGTAAGGATACTGGACAAACAGAAGTTTGCACGGGAACCGAAAATCAGGGTCACTTTGTATCAGGGCGTCCCAAAGCAGGGCAAGATGGAGACCATCATCCAAAAATCCGTTGAACTGGGGGTTCATGCAATCGTCCCACTCTTCACCGACAGGACGGTAGTGGCTGAAAAACAGGGTTTTGAGAAAAAACTGGAACGATGGAACAAGGTTTCCGCAGAAGCGGTGAAGCAGTGTAAGCGGGGTATTGTACCGGAGATCAAAAAGAACACCTCGTTTTCGCAGATAAAGGAAAGCCTGAAAGAACAGGATCTGATTCTGTTTCTATATGAGGACGAAAAGGAAACAACCATCAAGGATGTACTTCGTAATCTGACAGAATCAAAAAAGAATATTGCTATCATTATCGGCCCGGAAGGCGGCTTTTCCAAGGAAGAGGCCCATGCCGTGCAAGCTTTGGGCGGGAAGTCCGTATCCCTCGGAAGGACCATCCTGCGTACGGAGACGGCTGGCCCTGCGGCCCTGGCCATGATTATGTACGAACTGGAACTCTGATGCGGTAGCCTGATTACGAGCAAAACCATGAGTAACAGCTGAATAAGCTGGATAAATAAAAGTTTAAGGATGGGACATCGTTGAATCGGATAAAGAAAATTGCTTTCTATACTTTGGGATGCAAAGTAAACCAGTATGAGACCCAGGCTCTCAAAGAGAGTTTTTTAAAGAGAGGGTTTATCATAGGGGAGGAGCAGGAACGGGCAGACATCTATGTGGTCAATACCTGCACCGTTACAGGTCTGGCCGACCGCAAGTCTCGCCAGTATATCCGGAAAATGAAAAAGCAGAATCCGGACAGCATAGTGGCGGTCATCGGATGTTATGCCCAGGTGAGCCCGGAGGAAGCGGCAGCCATTGCAGGGGTGGATCTGGTAATCGGAAACAATGAAAAGACAACTTTGCCGGATTATATTGAAGATCTTCTGGCGCGGAAACAGGAAGTGGGGGTACCGGTAAGAGATGAGGCAAAGGCAAGCCCTATGGTCCGCATTCTCCCAAAAGAACAGCTGGTAAAATATGAGGAGAACGGTATTATAACTTCCATGGAAAGCAGGACGAGGGCCTATATCAAGATTCAGGACGGCTGCAATCAGTTCTGCTCCTATTGCATTATACCCTATGCCAGGGGAGAGATTCGCAGCAGAAACCCTCATGCAATACTGACGGAGGCGGAGAACCTGTTGAAGTCGGGGTTCAAAGAGCTGGTGCTCACCGGAATCAATACGGCCCTCTACGGGTTGGAGGAGGATTTCTCTCCGATAAAGACAAGGGGAAATAAACCCGATGATATTTACGGAATAGAGTTTATTGTAAACCTATTAAATGATCTCCCCGGAGATTTCCGAATCCGTCTGAGTTCGCTGGAGCCCACGGTTATCAACGCTTCTCTTGCCAAGAGGCTCCTGAAATACCATAAGCTGTGCCATCACATGCATCTCTCGCTCCAAAGCGGAAGCGACAGGATACTCACAGCCATGAACCGCCATTACGACAGAAAGGGCTACCTGGCAATCGTAAATGCTCTGCGGGATGCAGACCCCCATTACGGCCTGACAACCGATGTAATAGTGGGTTTCCCCGGTGAAACCGAAGAGGATTTCCAAAACAGCAGAGAACTGGTCCGTCAGGTGGGCTTTCTGAAAACTCACGTCTTCCCTTATTCTAAGAGGCAGGGAACAGAGGCCGCAAAGAGAAAAGATCAAGTTGACCCAAAGATTAAGAAGAGGCGAAGTGCAGAGCTGATCCGGGAATCGGAAGCTTCGGCGGTAGCCTTCCTCAAAGAGACTCTGGGCAGCCGACAAAGGGTACTTTTTGAAGAGTATCATGAAGAAAGGACCATGGTCAGCGGGTATTCGGATAATTATATCAGAGTCTACTGTCCCGTGCCCGATGAAATCCCAGGCAGGGAACTTATGAATACGCTTGCGCAGGTGATCCTTACCGAAGTGTATCTGGATGGAGTGAAAGGGGCATTCTTGCCCGGATGGAAGGTTTTATAAAAGGCGTTGCAGGAGTTCCCGGTTCATTGTATAGTAAAGAAAGTGCCAAAGAACATTTTGGTTTTCAGTCAGGAGTGTAGATATGGAAAACTGTATTTTTTGTAAGATTATCGACAAGTCGATTCCGGCCAACATTGCTTATGAGGATGATGTAATCGTAGCGTTTCATGACCTGGAGCCACAGGCCCCCGTACATGTACTCATTGTACCGAAAGAGCATATTCCATCCTTGGATCAGGTGACCTTCGACCATGTGGAAGTGATGGGATGGCTCATGGCGAAAGTCAAAGATATCGCTGCCGAACTGGGTTTGGATAACGGTTATCGATTGGTATGCAATTGTGGCGAGGATGGGATGCAGACCGTCAGGCATCTACATTTTCATCTTCTGGGAAAAAGGAAGATGCTCTGGCCCCCGGGTTGAGCTCCGGTCACATCAACAAATAACCTTGAGAAATAAATCTTGATTATTTCCATAGCAGTGTGTATAATAGGTTCGTTGTAGGCGGAACCGTTCCATTTACTCCATTTGGACAAAGCCAACGCTTTGCCGGAGTTATAGTGCATCTGAAGTCCTAAACACGGAGGGGGGGAAAATAGATAGATGGCACAGGTTGTTGTTAGAGAAGGTGAAAATCTGGAAAGCGCCCTGAAGAGATTCAAGCGTTCTTGCGCTAGAGACGGCGTAATGTCTGAGCTTCGGAAGAGAGAACATTACGAAAAGCCCAGCGTCAAGAGAAAGAAAAAGTCAGAAGCTGCTCGTAAAAAAGCGAACAAGAAGTTTTAAGAAGAGGTGTTGCTCATGTCTTTAAAAGACAGATTAGCAAACGACTACAAAGAGGCCATGAAGGCCAGAGATGAAATAAGAAAAAACACGGTGAGTCTGGCCAGAGCTGCGGTGAAACAGTTTGAGGTGGACCACAGAGAAGAACTGGATGATCAGGGTGTCACGGATATTCTGACCAGACAGGTAAAAATGAGAAAAGATGCCCTCTCCGATTTTGAAAAAGCAGGAAGAACGGACCTATTTGAAGCCTATAACAAAGAAATAGAGATTTTGATGGAATATCTGCCCAAACAGCTGACAGACATGGAAATTGCCCAAATCGTCAGCGAGACAGCCGGAGATCTTTCCATGGGCGGCGGGATGCAGAACATGGGAAAACTCATGGGAGCAGTCATGCCCAAGGTGAAAGGAAAGGCGGACGGCGGTCTTGTGAAGAAGGCAGTGGAAAGCTTTCTTCGGCAATAGAGGACAATAGCTTATCGAATAACCCGACATAGTCGGGTTATTTTTTTTATGGGAAATCATAAGATATAGAGACTGGAGGGCGATGTATGTTTGTCACAGACGAATTGATTTATGATTTCAGCGTCAACCTGCCCAGGGTATTGACGGGGGGGAAAACCGCCGTGCTGGATCATGTAAAGAAGTTACTCATAGTGACGGATACCAATATTGTGGCCGGATGCGGTTCCGGATACATTTCCCTTTCCGGCACCGGTCTTTCCATCAAACAGCTTTCCGACGAAAGGGTTGTCGTCAGAGGGGAAATCCGCACCATTGAATTATCGGGCAGCGAGGGGTAGGCCATGCATTCTATGAGGTTCCGGGCAGAAGGTTTCGATATCCACAAACTGCTTTCCCTATGTCTGAAAGAAAATATTGAACTTCAGAAAATCAGCATTCGCAGCAGTCTGGAGTTTACAGGGGAGGTGAGGAGCAGAGACTGGGCTGCCCTCCTTCGCGTTGCGGGGAGCAGATACCGAATCACTATGATAAAAGAGAAGGGCCTGACTCCAACGGCCCGAAGGATATTGAAAAGGGGCAGCACGGTAGCCGGTATCGCTGTCTTCCTGTTATTCCTCTTCCTACAGACCACATTCATTTCGGAAATCCGGGTCTATGGCTATGAGAAGCTCACCGAAAAGGAGATCCTTACTTGCCTGAAAGATGCAGGGCTATATGTGGGATGCAGTCGGAAAATCGATCTGGACAGCGTTGAAATCAGCATGTACCGAAGTATGGACAAGATTAGCTGGATCGGAATCACACTGAACGGCGGGCTTGCTCAAGTGGTCATCGCCGAAGGTACAGTACCTGTTGAAACAGACCAAGGGGATCAGCCCTGTCACATCGTAGCTGCGAAGGAAGGATATATCGAAAAGGCCATCGCCAGGGAAGGAAAGGAGGTCGTCGTAAAAGATGACTTTGTTCATGTTGGAGATGTGCTGATTTCGGGTATAATAAAAATTGAAGATAAAACCTACAGTAGAGGTTCCCAGGGAGTTTTATCCAGATACGTCCAAGCAGACGGAGAGGTTTACGCAAGGACAATATATCGCTTTATCTGCTATCAGGAAACCCGGGAACTAAGAAAGGAAAAAACCGGCAGGAGTATGCCCGGCCTACGCCTTACACTGGGCAGTCACACCTGGAGTACCGCGAACCTGCTTGTTCCCTACGAAACTTCAGCCTATGAAGAAAAAGAATTATTTAAGCTCTTTTGGCCATTCCCATTAGAACTTGCCGTCACTCGCATTTCTGAGCTTTCTCTCAGCGAAATGGAGAGAGAGCCGAAAGAAATCGAAAAACAGGCAAATCGTCAGGCAAGGGAACTGATAAGGGACAACATTCCGGGATCGGCGCAAATACGAAATAAAAGTTTGAAGTTTTTGCCTGGAGAAAATATAATAAAGGTTACAATCCTGATCGAGGCTCTGGAACAAATCGGTGAAAAGAGGCCATTTATACCTTTCACAGATGAAAATGGGGTTCTCTGACAGGGGAAGGAAGGAAATTACATTTGGAAAGCATACAGATCGAAGAGATTCGTGTTAGGATTGACGATGAAGATGACAGCGATCAGCTTTTTGGAAACCTGGATGTAAATCTCAAGATTATTCAGGATAATTATGATGTAGATATCGTTCAGCGTCAGGACGAGCTTATACTTCGGGGAAAAGAGGCAGTTAAGGCCGAAGAAGTCATAGAGGAACTCACCGCTATCCTGCGCTCCGGGGAGATTCTGGACACCCAGAAGGTAAACTATGTGATCAGTCTGAAGGAAAAAGGACTCTCCTATCGGGAAAGCAACGTCAATAAGGACGTAATCTGCTTTACCCATAGAGGAAAACCTGTCAGACCGAAAACAATGGGACAAACCTCCTATTCCAGAAGCATCAAAGCCCACGACATCATCTTCGGCATAGGACCTGCCGGTACGGGAAAAACCTACATCGCAGTTGCCCTGGCCATCAATGCTCTTAAGAACAAAGAGGTTGCAAAGATCATTCTGGCCAGACCTGCAGTGGAAGCAGGGGAGAGGCTTGGGTTTCTTCCTGGTGATTTGCAGGAAAAAGTAGATCCCTATCTCAGGCCCCTTTATGATGCTCTCTATGATATACTGGGACGGGAAAGCACGCTACGCCTCAAGGAACGGGAAGTCATCGAGGTAGTCCCCCTGGCGTATATGCGGGGAAGGACCCTGGATAACTCCTTCATCATACTGGACGAAGCCCAGAATACCACCAGGGAACAGATGAAAATGTTTTTAACCCGTCTGGGATTTGGATCAAAGGCAGTTGTCACGGGAGACATCACGCAAATAGACCTTCCCAAAGGAAAGAAATCGGGTCTTATCGATGCCTATGAGACCCTGGAAGGTGTAACGGGTATCGAATTTTGTTTTCTGAAAGATGCAGACGTTGTCCGCCATCCCCTTGTGAGAAGAATCATCAACGCATATGAGAGGCGTCAGGATTCAAAGGAAGAGGAAGAGCAGGAATAAGAGTCAGAGCAGTAGAAAGGGTCACTATGGAAATCGTATTCAGTGAGGAAAGAAAACCGGGAGATCTCATTCTGGAAAAAATGTACGAAGCTGCAGAGCTGTGCTTGAAGGAAAAGAGCCTGGAGTCGGATCGGGTCACCGTTTCTCTTTCTTTTGTCAGCAGCGGTGAAATCAAAGAATTGAATGCCCTCTATCGGGGCGTGGACCGGGTTACCGACGTGCTCTCTTTCCCCCAGTACGATAACCTTGATGAAATCCCAAAGCAGGGTGCAATCCTTCTTGGAGATGTGGTCATCTGCACGGAACAGGCTCTGCTTCAGGCAGACGATTTCGGTCATTCTCCGGAAAGAGAACTGGTTTATCTTTTTGTTCACAGCATGCTGCACCTTCTTGGCTATGACCATGGGGAAGAAACGGAAAAAAAGCAAATGCGGCAATTTGAAGAAACGGTTATGGAAAAGCTGGGGTTGCAAAGAGGGGAGATAGAATTGTGATAGGAGACAGAGAGCTATATTTAATGGCAAAGACGGCGTTGAAGAATGCTTATGCACCTTTCTCAAACTTTACCGTGGGTGCGGCACTTCTCAGCCAGGCAGGGGAGGTGTTTACCGGAGTCAATGTGGAGAACTCATCCTTGGGGGCCACTATTTGCGCGGAACGGACTGCCTTTGTGAAGGCGATTTCGGAAGGCAGTCATAAATTCATTGCCATCGCTGTGGTGTCAGGAGAGGGTGCGGTGTTGCCCTGCGGCATTTGCCGTCAGTTTATGTTTGAGTTCGGTGACGACCTTCGGATTATTACCGGGGACGATGCGGACCATCTTTTGGTTTATCATATTCAGGATTTGCTCCCGGAAGGCTTCCGCCTGGAAAGGAAATCATGAAATCAGGATTTATTGGCATAGTAGGCCGCCCAAATGTAGGTAAATCGACTCTGCTTAACGCCATATTGGGTGAGAAAATCGCCATTACAACAGACAAACCACAGACCACGAGAAACAGCATTCGGGGAATCTACACCCGAGTTTATGAGGATGGTACGGGTTGCCAGCTGATTTTTATCGATACGCCCGGCATCCACAAGCCCAGGACAAAACTGGGGGGCTACATGACCGACATGGCAGTGAGTACCCTGAAGGAAGTGGATGTGATCCTCTTTCTTGTAGACGATGTAATCGGCCCGGGAGATCAGTATATACTGGAACTTTTAAAGCAGACGGAAACTCCTTCGATTTTAGTGATCAACAAGATCGATTTGCTGCCACCGGATCGATTCCGCAGTATCTACGAGGAATATGACGCCATGGGTGTGTTTACACATATCTTTGGGGTATCTGCTCTGGAAGGCAAGAACGTTCCTATATTGGTGGACACCATTGAATCCATGACCGAGGAAGGACCTATGTTTTTTCCTGAAGACATGTTGACCGATCATCCGGAGAAATTTCTGGTCAGTGAAATTATACGGGAGAAGACCTTGCTTTACCTGGAGGAAGAAGTGCCCCACGGCATTGCAGTTGAGATTGAACGGTATGAGGAAAAAGAAAACCTTACCAGCATCGGAGCTGTCATCTACTGTGAAAAAAAGTCTCATAAAGGAATCGTTATCGGCAAAGAGGGCAAGAAGCTGAAAGGCATCGGTAAGAGTGCAAGGCTGGAGATAGAGGGTTTATTGGGCACGAAGGTATATCTGGAACTCTGGGTGAAAGTCAGGGAAAACTGGAGGGATAGTTCTTTTTCCATTTCTGAATTCGGATACCGGAAAGAGTAAGGAAGACCATGTACACGGAAACAGAAGGCATTGTGCTGAAACAAACCAAGATGGCAACCGGCAGGCGCATGCTGGTGATCTTCACCAAACGATACGGTAAAATCAGCGCAGGAACATCCATCCGTGAAGGAGGAAAAAACCGAGCCGCTTTGGCCTTGCGGCCATTTACATACGGCAATTACCAGATAAACAAGTCCGGCGATTACTACCATGTTAATGGTTGCGAAACTCTGGCCAGCCACTATTCCATCGGAGAGGATATTGATAAATATCTGTGTGCTTCCTTCGGTATGGAGTTTACGGATAAGATCTTACCGGAAGAAGCGCCGGCTCCTAAGCTTTTCATGTTGCTGACCGAGTTCCTCAACATGATGGAGAATCGCTCGAAGAAATATGAGACACTGCTGGTAGCTTATCAGATCAAGGCTTTGGATATGAGCGGATGCGCTCCACGTTTGGAAAACTGCGTTCTCTGCGGGGCAACAGATCATTTGACAGGTTTCAGCGTGGCGGAGGGAGGGTCTATTTGTGAATCGTGCCGACAGGAACCGGAGACAAAGGAAGGATTGATTTACCATGCTGGATTTGATATAGTAAATGTGATAAAGTTCCTGGCAGAGAAGCCTTTAAGCCAGCTTGAAAACCTGGCATTGGACCAGGATAAGCAGGAATGGATCCAAAAGGTGCTGAGGAGCTATATCGAATATCATCTGGATATCGGCTGTCTGAAAAGTGAAGAATGCATGGGCAGAAGATAAGGAGCGAAGGGGCTTGCGGTAAGGTGGTTATCACTGAACAATATTGGAAGGAAGGGGTATGTATTATGGAAATTACACTTGAGAAGATTGAATTGGTAAAGGATAGAACCGGCGTCAGCTATAAAGAAGCAAAGGAAGCCCTAGAGGCATCTAACGGAAGCGTAGTGGATGCCATTATCGCAATTGAGGAGTCCATCGACATCAAGGCGAAAAGCAAAATCGGCGAACAGAGTGCAATCATCGTGGAAAAGATCAAAAACGCTATCCGGAAAGGCAATGTATCGAAGATTATCGTCAGAAAAGGTGATGATGTAATGTTGAATCTGCCGGTGAGTGTAAGCATCATAGGCTCTGTGCTGGCGCCCTGGGCAGCAGTGGCCGGCATCATTGCCGTTTTCGGTACCAAATGCACCATCGAACTGGTCAAGGACAACGGGGAAGTGGTGGATATCAGTGAAATGGCTACCGATACCTTTGAAGACGTAGTGGAAAAGGGCGCTGTCATTGCCGATGAAGTAAAGGAAAAGAGCAGCGATGTGTTTGAAAGCGTAAAATCCAAAGCCAACGACGCAATCAACAGGGCTGTGAAAAAAGAATGCGAAGCCGAGAAGGAAGAGGAATCGACGGACCACAGTGAAGAAGGGGACAAGACAGAATAATGCAGTTTGGCAGTACCGAAAGAAGCAAGAATCGAGAATGGAGCAATAAGATAATATGAGCAAAGAGTTTACGTTGGACGTTATTGTTGCCTTGGCAAAGTCCAGGGGTTTTGTATTTCCCGGATCCGAAATATACGGCGGGTTGGCAAACACATGGGATTACGGTCCCGTGGGCGTTGAGTTGAAGAACAATGTGAAACGGGCCTGGTGGAAAAAATTTATCCAGGAATCCAAATATAATGTGGGATTGGATGCCGCAATCCTGATGAACCCGAAAACCTGGGTTGCATCCGGCCATGTTGGAGGCTTTTCCGATCCCCTCATCGATTGCAAGAGCTGCAAATCCAGGTTTCGAGCGGACAAGTTGATTGAAGACTATATAAAAGCCGGAGATCACATTGCCGTTACGGTAGACGGCTGGTCCAATGACAAGCTCCAGGAGTTCATTGCTGAGAATAACATCCCTTGCCCGGAGTGCGGCAAGAGTGAGTATACCTCGATCCGGAAGTTCAATCTTATGTTCAAAACATTTCAAGGGGTTACGGAGGATTCCCAGGCAGAACTGTTCCTGCGGCCGGAAACCGCTCAGGGTATTTTTGTTAATTTTCGCAATGTAGCAAGGACTACCAGAAAAAAGATTCCTTTTGGGATCGGACAGATTGGCAAATCCTTTCGTAATGAGATTACGCCGGGCAACTTCACGTTCCGTACCAGAGAATTCGAACAGATGGAACTGGAGTTTTTCTGCAAGCCGGGAACTGACCTGGAATGGTTTGCCTATTGGAAGGATTTTTGTGAAAACTGGTTGAAATCTCTGGGAATGAATATGGATCATATCAAGCTCAGGGACCATGAAAAAGAAGAGCTTTCTCATTACAGCAACGCCACAACAGACTTCGAGTACAAGTTCCCCTTTGGCTGGGGAGAACTCTGGGGCATTGCGGATCGTACCGATTATGATCTAAAGCAACATCAGGAGCACTCAGGCCAGGATATGTCCTATCTGGATCCGGAAACCAACGAAAAATATGTGCCCTATTGCATTGAGCCTTCCCTTGGGGCAGACCGCATGACCTTGGCCTTCCTCTGCGACGCATACGATGAAGAGACGGTCGTGGATGTGAACGGCAAGGAGGATAAGCGTGTAGTGCTCCGTTTCCATCCGGCCCTGGCTCCCTTCAAGGCCGCTGTACTGCCCTTGACAAAGAAACAAGCCGACACTGCCGGCACACTTCACGAAGAGCTTTCCAAGTACTTTATGGTGGATTACGATCTGCCCGGCAGCATAGGGAAACGCTACAGAAGACAGGATGAAGTAGGGACTCCTTTCTGCATTACCGTAGATTTCGATACAGAAACGGATCAAACCGTAACCATCCGAGACAGGGATACCATGGAACAGATCAGACTGCCCATAGCCCAGATCAAAGGTTACATCGAAGACAAGATATCATTTTAAAAGGAGATATAGAGTATGAGCAAAAAGTATGTGTATCTGTTCCACGAAGGCAATGGCTCCATGCGGGAGCTGTTAGGAGGCAAGGGAGCAAACCTGGCGGAAATGACCAACCTGGGAATGCCCGTACCTCAAGGGTTTACCGTTACTACGGAGGCCTGCACCCAGTATTACGAAGACGGAGAAGTGATCAACGACAGTATCCGTGCTGAAATAATGACTTATATCGGCAAGCTTGAAGAAATCAGCGGTAAGAAGTTCGGTGATCTGAACAATCCCCTTCTGGTTTCCGTTCGTTCCGGTTCCAGAGCTTCCATGCCGGGAATGATGGACACCATCCTAAACCTTGGCCTCAATGATGAAGTCACGGAAAGCTTCGCAAAAAAGACCGGAAATCCGCGGTTTGCTTATGATTCCTACAGAAGATTCATTCAAATGTATTCCGATGTGGTCATGGAAGTAGGAAAATCCTATTTTGAAAAGCTCATCGACGAGATGAAGGAGAAGAAGGGTGTTACTCTGGACACAGAGCTTTCTGCCGACGATCTCAAAGAACTTTCCGAGCTTTTCAAAAAGCAATATAAAGATAAAGTTGGAGCTGAGTTCCCCAGTGATCCTGTGGATCAGCTGTTCGGAGCAGTCCGTGCAGTTTTCCGGTCCTGGAACAATCCGAGAGCCATCTATTACAGAAGGATGAATGACATTCCTTCCTCCTGGGGAACGGCAGTAAACGTTCAGGCCATGGTCTTCGGCAACATGGGTGATACCTCCGGAACCGGCGTTGCCTTCTCGAGAAATCCTGCAACCGGAGAACCGAAGCTTTACGGGGAATTCCTCATGAACGCCCAGGGCGAAGATGTGGTAGCCGGAATCCGGACTCCCCAGACCATCGACCATCTGAAAGAGATCAATCCGCAGGCCTACGAAGAATTCTACAAAATAGTTTACACCCTGGAGAAACACTATAAGGATATGCAGGATATGGAGTTTACCATCGAAGAAGGCAAGCTCTATATGCTGCAGACCAGAAACGGAAAAAGAACGGCAGCAGCTGCTCTGAAGATCGCCTGTGATTTGGTAGACGAGGGCATGATTACATCCACTCAGGCTGTTGCTATGATCGATCCCAAGCAGCTTGATGCTCTGCTCCATCCCCAGTTTGACACAAAAGCCCTCAAAGCGGCGAAACCCATAGGTGCCGGTCTGCCCGCTTCCCCGGGTGCGGCCTGTGGTCAGGTTGTATTTACCGCCGATGATGCTGCCGAATGGGGTAAAAACGGATCCAAGGTTATCCTTGTAAGACTTGAGACTTCTCCCGAGGACATCGAAGGCATGCATTATTCACAGGGCATCCTGACGGTTCGGGGGGGCATGACCTCCCATGCGGCTGTAGTAGCCAGAGGTATGGGGACCTGCTGTGTTTCCGGTTGCGGTGAAATCAGCATCGACGAAGCTTCCAAGACCTTTACTTTGGGTGGAAAAGAGTTCCATGAAGGAGATTTCATCTCTCTTGATGGGTCCACAGGCAACATCTATGGAGAGGCAATCCCCACGGTTGAAGCGTCCATTTCCGGCGATTTCGACAGACTCATGAATTGGGCCGACGAGATTCGCACCATGAAAGTGAGAACCAACGCGGATACGCCTCACGACGCTTCCCAGGGAAGAAAGTTCGGGGCAGAAGGCATCGGACTCTGCCGTACGGAGCATATGTTCTTCGATTCCACGAGAATCGCAGCAATGCGCGAGATGATTGTCTCAAAGACAGAAGAGCAGAGAAGAGCAGCACTGGCTAAGCTGCTACCTATGCAGAGAAGCGATTTTGAAGGAATTTACGAGGCAATGGAAGGTTCTCCCGTTACCATTCGTTTTCTGGATCCGCCGCTCCACGAGTTCCTACCCACAGACGAAGAAGATATTGTGGCATTGGCAGGGGAGATGAAGATGGAGGTTGCGGCCCTGAAAGCAGTCATCACTTCTCTTCACGAATTCAACCCCATGATGGGTCACAGAGGTTGCCGTCTCACCGTATCCTATCCGGAAATCGCGGAAATGCAGACTACCGCAGTCATCGAAGCGGCTATCAATGTCCAGAAAAATCATCCGGAGTGGACTATGGTTCCGGAAATCATGATTCCGCTGGTTGGAGAGATCAAAGAATTGGCTTACGTGAAGAACGTAGTGGTGCAGACAGCCAACGCTATCATTGCCAATTCCGGAATTTCCATGAAATACATGGTGGGAACCATGATTGAAGTCCCACGGGCAGCGGTAACAGCCGACGAGATTGCACAGGAAGCGGAGTTCTTCTCCTTTGGCACCAACGATCTGACCCAGATGACCTTTGGCTTCAGCAGAGACGATGCAGGCGGGTTCCTAGGAGCTTATTACGAGAAGAAAATCTATGAGAACGATCCCTTTGCTAAACTGGACCAGAAGGGTGTAGGCACTCTGGTGAAGATGGCTGTGGATTTGGGAAAAAAGACCAGGCCGGACATCAAGCTGGGTATCTGCGGTGAACACGGAGGAGATCCAGCATCGGTAGAATTCTTCTATAATGCCGGTTTGAACTACGTATCCTGTTCGCCTTTCCGTGTACCGATTGCCAGGCTGGCAGCGGCTCAGGCTGTACTGAAAGCAAAAAAATAGTAAAACAATAATTTGCAATGGAGTCCAGATAGAGTATTGTCACTTATTTTTAAGAGGCAATACTCTTTTTTATGAATTGTGACAAAGGGACGGGGTTATTGACACTAGTGTGACGATAACCCCGTCCCTTTGTCATCATTTCCGGAAGCCACAAGGGCATTGGAAGATATCTGTTTATTTATTAGAAAATATACCGACCATTAACTTCACCAATTTAACTTCACCAATTTAACTTCACCAATTCACCTTGACAAAATCCCTTATGTAAAATATAATCACTTTCGTGCGTGATTAAGCCATCATGATAAAGTAGTAAACCAGGCCAAGCATATCCGAGAAAGGTGTGCTTCCGCCTGATTTTTATAATAGCGTAAGCGAGGAGGAAAGAGATGCAAGAAAAGAAAAAATGTTTTCCGGCCAGGAGGAAAAAGGCTATCCTGTTCACGGTTCTTTGGATCGCTGTTTTTTCACTGGTCAATTATCCTGTGGGGGCTTTGTTAGGCCACAGGATAGAACCCTTTATATTGGGGGTTCCCTTTAGTTTGTTTTATTTTTGGACGTCGTATTCGCTGCTTATTGCCATAGGTATATTGATGGCATGGAAATTATGGAGGGATTAATCGATTATGCAACCATGGACCATTAGCTTAATTATTATCGCAATTTACTGCATCATTGTCATCCTGATCGGGGTAGCCAGCAGAGACAAGGGCATCAGTACTCTTGAGAATTACTATGTAGGAGGGAGGTCCATCGGGCCTTTCGTCTCCTATTTTACATATGTGGCAACCTTTCACAGCAGTTTTGCCTTTTTAGGGGCTGCAGGCCAGATCTATACCAGCGGCATAAACTTCTTTGCCGTTTTCACATCTTGTGTTGTGAGTCCTCTGATGATTTACTTCATCGGGCGTCCGGTCTGGTATCTTGGTAAGAAATACAATTTCATGACCCAGGCCGACCTTCTCTCCAGCTATTATGAGAGCAAGACACTCCGCATGGTTATCGCTGTTGTCAGCCTGATTTTTCTGGTCCCCTATCTGCAATCCCAGATGATGGGAGGGGGAATTATTTTCGAGACCGTAACCGGCGGCCGGGTTCCTTACTGGGCTGGTACCTTGATTATCTATGTAGTCATGATCAGCTACATTCTCCTGGGAGGCTTCAAAGCCGTTGCCTGGACCGATACCATGCAAGGACTCATGATGATAATCCTGGCCTGGATTGGGGGTGCTGTGGTTTTGGGAGAAGTGACAGGCACCCTGGATTGGTCCGTCCTGATGACCAGGGTAGCCGAAGAAGTTCCGGAAAAGCTGCTGATTCCTTTAGAATACTGGCCGCTTTACATGACAACATTCATGTCACTGTTCGGTATTTCCATCTATCCGCCTTCTTTTGTAAGGTTTTATACGGTTAAGAATCCAAGCACTCTGAAATGGCTGGCTGTGACATCGCCTATATATCTGATATTCTTCTACGTGCCTATATTCCTCATTGCCTTCTCGGGCATACTGGTGATGCCCGGTCTGGAAAGGGCTGACATGGTGCTTCCGGCTATGCTATCTACCTATGCCTCTCCGGTGCTAACAGGACTGATCATGGCAGGAGCTCTGGCGGCCACCATGTCCTCGGCGGATTCTCAGCTGCATGTATCCAGCTCCATTTTCACCATTGATATTTATCGACCCTTTATCAACAAGAAAGCAACAGACAAGCAGACGCTGTTTGTGGGGAAGATTGCCATTGTGGTCATCTCAGCCATTGCACTCCTCATGTCCCAGTTCACCAATGCTTTACTGGTAGCTATCGTAGCAGTGGCACTGGGAGGCTGCTTGCAAATTCTTCCCGCTCTCATGGGAGCCATTTACTGGAAGGGCGGAACCAAATCAGGTGCGGTAACCGGTATCATCCTCGGTGTGATTGCCCTTTTCATCACCCAATTTATCATCGTGCGGCCCCTTGGTATCCATAGTGGTGTATGGGGATTGATCTTTAATGTAGCTGCTTTTATCATCGTAAGCCGCTTTACGGCAGCTCCTTCGCCGGACAGCGTCGAAAGATTCCACGGTTACCTTGCCGAGATCAATGAGGCTCAGGACAGGGAAAAATATGGAGAACCCGTATCAAACGCGGCTGCATCAGAATCGTAAAAAACAGAATCAGAATGAAAATCAGGAGAACCGCTGCAATGAACAAACAAAATATAAAAGGCTGTTACGACCTTCACGTCCACTGTGGGCCGGAAGCAATCCCACGAAAATATGATTTTCTGGAAATGAGTCGGTGCATCAGTGAAAGCGGAATGGGTGGGGCGGTTGTCAAATCCCACTTCCATTCCACAGCTCCCTGGGCGTATATGGCTCGGGTACATGGCTGCGGCAATCTCTTCGGCTCCATTGTCCTGAATCATTATGTGGGAGGAATCAATCCTCATGCAGTACTGGCATCCCTGGGGGTTGAATACGAAGGAAAATCCTGTCTCAAGGTGGTATGGATGCCCACATCCCATGCAGAGGGTCATTACCACATGCAGATCTCACATGGGCAGGAGTACGACATACCTGCAGAATGGACGGGAGGGATTCCTTCTAGGGGACGTCAGAAACTAAGTGAAATCCGTCCAATCAGTATTTTTGACCCTGAGACGAAAGAAAGGCTCCATCGAGTGCTTTCTATTCTCGCGAAAAACGACTTGGTGTTAGCTACGGGGCACCTGACAGGGCCGGAAGTCAAGTATCTGGTCCCGGAGGCTGCTAAGGCGGGAGTAAGAAAAATTATTCTGACTCACCCCGCATACAAAGCTACGGATCTGTCCACGGAAGAACTTCTCGAACTGTTAAGATACGAAGGCGTTTATGTGGAACAAAGCTACGGTCTTGTGCTGATTGACGGGTTGCCTGTTTCCCGGATTGCAGAACAGATAAGAAATATCGGGCCGGAGCGCACCATTCTCACAGGAGATCTGGGTCAAAAGCAGACAGTAGACCCTCCAGAGGGAATGCAGCTGTATTTTGAGCTTCTGAAAGGTGAGGGCATCACAGACGGTGAGATACATCAGATGGCTTGTGAAAATCCCCGGTTCCTTCTGGATATCCAGTAGTTGATTGATTGCATCAGAGCAGGTGAAACGGTTTCACCTGCTCTGGTTTTTTCGATAGTAGTTTTCTGTCTAATATAAAGTAGAAGATATCACTAAAATCAAATCATGAGCAATATATCCGGATCCAGGATTTCTATCTTCCGTTGTGGTTTTTGCCGGATATACCCGGCATCTTCAAAATCCGCCAGCTTTCGGCTTATGGTTTCAGGCGTTGTCCCCAAGTAGGAAGCCAGGTCCCGTTTGCTCATGGGTAATGTAAACTCCATGGAGGATTTCTTGTCTTCCAGACATTCGACGAGAAAAAGTGCAAGCCGGGTTTCCACTTTCTCGGCGGAAACCCGGGCGGTTTGCTTCTCTGATTGTTCCAGCCTGTTAGAGAACTCTGAAAGGATTTTCAAAGAAATGGAAGGGTATTTTATGAGGAATTTCTGTAAGTCGTTCCGGGTGATTCGGCAAACCTCTGTGTTTTCCGCTGCTTCCGCATAGGATTCGTGGACGGAGTCGCTGAACAGAGCCAGCTCACCGGTGAAATCCCCAGTGGTCAAAAACCGGACCAGCTGTTCCCGACCCGATTCAGACAAACGATAAATCCTGATTTTTCCGCTCCTGACAATATAGAGAGAATCAGACCGATCCCCGGCCCGGTAGATAATTGCCCCCTTTTTATAGAAATCGGACCGGATTGCGTCTGTGATTTCTCCTATTTGTTCCTCTTCAAGGTGATTAAATATCGGTACTCGACAGACGCATGATCTGTGCTCGTCACATCCGCAGGTATGCTTGCACATAGAAAACCCTCTTTTCTGCCATCGTCCCTTTATCGCTTTGGATTTCTCGGTTTGATGCCGAATCTTATTAAACGCATGGCATTGAGTATTACGATCAATATACTGGCTTCATGGATGAACATTCCCGATGCCAAATGTACATAATCAGATAATACACCAATTAAGAGGACAAATACAACCGCAACTGCGAAAAAGGTATTCTGCTTCATATTTCGCATGGTAACCTTGGCAAGGGAGAAGGCATGTGCAAACTGCATCAGCTTATCTGCCATCAGGACCACATCGGCGGTTTCCATGGATATGTCGGTACCTCCCTCACCCATGGCCAGTCCTATGTCTGCTGAAGCAATAGCCGGTGCATCGTTGATCCCGTCACCTGCCATGGCCACAATATGGCCGGTAGCCTTCAACTCTTTCACAAATTCCACTTTGTGTTCCGGCAGCAACTCGGCATGGAATTCATCAAGACCCAGTTCTTCCGCAACCAGCTGTGCCGTATGTTTGTTGTCACCGGTGAGCATGATAATCTTTCGTATTCCGCTGCTCCGCAGCCGAGCCAGTGCACTTGCCGCATCTTCACGGATTTGATCTGTGATGGAGAAAATACCGGCAATCTCACCGTTTACAGCCGCATAGACTGCTGTGTTTCCGGTTTTCTCTCTGATTAAAGCATATGCGGAGACTTCATCCGAAACTCTGATATTCTCACTATCCATCAACTTCCTGTTGCCAATGGTTAAAGCATATCCGTCAACCGTTGCTTTCATTCCGTTGCCCTTTATGATTTCTCCTTCAATGACTTCCCCCTGGAGGTTGAGATTCCTCTTTTCCGCCTCTCTTACGATGGTCTGTCCCAAATGATGTTCCGAAATTGTTTCCGCCTTGGCTACTATTTCAAGCAATTCCAATGAACCCAGATCTGAGAAGGTTTTCATGTCTGTTACTTCCGGTTTTCCTTTCGTCAGGGTGCCTGTTTTATCAAATACAATCGTATCCACTTTGGAAAGGCGATCCATAATTTCTCCGCCTTTTATGAGTACTCCGTTTCTCGCACCGTTGCCGATTCCTGCTACATTGGACACAGGCGCACCGATGACCAGAGCGCCGGGGCAGGCAACCACTAAAAAGGTAATGGCCAGATGCAGATTGCGGGTCAATGCCAACACGATGATGGACAGAATTACGACTGCCGGTGTATAGTAATTGGAGAATTTATCCAGGAATTTCTGGGCTTTTGATTTGGATTCCTGAGCCTCTTCCACCAGTTCGATGATTCGAGCAAATGTAGTATCAGCCCCAACCTTTTCCGCTATCATTTCGATATAACCATTATCAACGATCGTACCGCTGTAAACCTTATTTCCCGTCTCTTTCGAAGCAGGCACGGATTCCCCGGTGATGGCGGCTTCGTTTATGGTAGCTCTTCCCGAGACAATGCTGCCATCTACGGGCACCTTGCCGCCGGAACGGATTACAATCCGATCTCCTACCACCACATCCTCTACAGGAATGGTCAGGCTTTCTCTCTCGCGAATGACCACTGCTTCCTGGGGGGCCATGTCCACCAAGGCTTTCAGGGAAGAACGGGTTTTTTCCAGAGTACGTGCTTCAAGGTAAGCGCCAAACAGAAACAGGAATGTCACAACGGAGGACTCGGTATACTCATGAATATAAAGGGCGCCGGCTACAGCGATGGTTACCAATAATTCGATGCTGAATGCCTTCATGCGCAGAGCCTGGAAAGCCCTGACGGCAATGGGTATAACGGCGATTAGAGTGGCTGCCAGAAGCATCGGTTCTTTGTAAATTCCATATCCCGTAAAAGGAAGGAAAAAGCCGATCAGGATTAACAGCCCGGATATTGCTGTAATATGGTTTTTATGGTGGTTCAGATGCTTTATCATTTTTTTCCTCCTGTCTACGTCGGGTTCATATCGATTTACTTAAGCATATTCGATTTAAAGATCTTCTTCCTTGATAAAAATCAAGTTTACAACAAATTGGAACTATATTGCGCAAAAAAAACCATGGTCTGCAAAGAGAGACCATGGCGGAACGGGTAATTAGGATATTTTGGAGGTCAGGACGGAATAACCCAGATTTTCGATTATGAGTTTGATTTTTTCGCCGCTGATTTCAGCCTCATCAAACTCCGTCTTCACCTTGCTTGCGTTGAACAATACCTTTACTGAACCAACACCCTTTGCTTTGGTCAGTGCGGTTTCGATCTTTTTTACACAGGTGGGGCAGGTCAATGCTTCCAATTGAAATTCTGCTTTTGCCATTGCGGTTCTCTCCCTTCTTATGTGCCATCTATCCGTGTCTCAATGTGGATACAATTATTGGTATCGCTTGAATAGGACGCTGTTCTCTTTCGCAATATGGAGAAATATGTCATCCACTAGCTCATGAAGTTTTTGATAGACAGCTTTGACAGTGGGACAAGCATATTCCGGCGGCGTGAAATCGTTGGTTTCTTTTATAAGGCGCTTTATGATGACTCCGGCCCCATCATGTTCGCCCTCCAATTCATCGATGAGAAGCTTTATGGCTATTAGATCTTCCTCTCTCTTATCTTCCTTGAGCATGGCAGGAAACAGCTCTTTTTCTTCTTTGGCGAAATGCTCCTCAAGCTCCATTTTCAATTCGCTGAAGCTTCGGTGTACCTTCAGCATTAAGTCTTTCCCGTGGTCGTAATGGACCAGTAATATCAGGTTGACCAATTTGTCCAGTTCTTTCCACAAAGCCCGCTCCGTCAGATGATGGGTGTCCAGGATCAGATCGATCAGCTCCTCGTCGGAAAGCTCCGTTACCGGCAGGTCTTTGCCCGGGCGTTCTAAATAATCCCGGTAGATGTTTTGTACTTCGTCGAGGAAATCGGGGGTCAGTCCCCCTTCTGCTATGGCGGCATCCAAGGAGCGGTCTCCCTGGCAGCAGTAATCGATATGCAGTTCATTTAACCGCGAAGTAATAGCAGGGAAAAAAGTCACAAGGTCACCAAGTTTGGTCTGTCCATTGATTGTAATTGTTTGTTTCATCAGAATAATCTCCCTTCACATGTTTTTCCTATTGCGGATGATTTTATACTATACCGGAAGGGAAGAAATTACATTGATATAAATCAATTTTATAATAAAATCAAGAAAAATTTTTCGTTTATAAAATCAAAGTGTAGTATCCACAATTATGATATCCTCGCCAATTTTTTTTACAGAATCCCAAGGAAGACGGACATAGTCCCGGGCGCCCGTGAAACTGATGCGGCCCTTGTGCTCCGGCGCCATAATGACTCGTATTTTTCCCGTCCTTTCTTCAAACATGAGTTCGGCATTGTACAAATCGCCGTAGCGGCTTCCATCTGCAATATTGATGATTTCTTTTTCTCCCAGATCAGATAATCGCATAATTCCCACCTCAAATTCAAATGATAGTAAAGTATATTCGTACAAACTGTATTTCATGCAGGCGGAAGAAAGGATAAATCATGAAGGAGAAAGAACCGGATAAAAAGGAAGAGAAATCAAAACCAGAGGAATCCTCCGAAACGAAAAAGAACATTGATGATTTTGGCGTCATCAACAACGCATTTGATTTTCGAAGTGATATCCAGTATCTAACCATCATCGGCAGCATAGAGGGGCATTCTGTACTGTCTCCCCAGGACAAAACAACAAAGTATGAGAATATCATTCCGCAGCTTGTTGCAGTAGAAGAAAACAAGCATATTAAAGGTTTACTTACTATTCTCAACACAGTAGGGGGGGATGTGGAGGCAGGTCTTGCACTGGCAGAGCTTACAGCAACACTGAGCAAGCCTACGGTGTCTTTGGTGCTGGGAGGAGGTCACAGTATCGGCATTCCCCTGGCCACGGCGAGCAAATATTCATTTATTGCGGAAAGCGCCACCATGACCATGCACCCCATTCGCATGACCGGATTGGTCATCGGAGCCCAGCAAACCTATGAGTATTTTCGGAGAATGCAGGATCGTGTAGTGGATTTTATCGTGCGTACTTCGGCGGCTAACCGTAACACAGTGGAACGATATATGAATGCTACGGGAAATATGGCAAACGATGTGGGCACCATCCTCTACGGAAAAGAGGCCGTGGAAATCGGCCTGATCGACCAGGTGGGAGGCCTTAAAGACGCTTTGGAAAAACTCAAGTCCATGATTGGTGAGGAGCAATAAGGACTAAATGTCGAAATATGTCGATGAATAACGGTTGTAAAAATATGGGATATTTGCTAAAGTAAATGTAAATAAATAACACAAATAATATAATGTACCATTGGTGAAACCGTGAATGTCATCCGCCTGTTTATCATCCACAAGGATACAGAATATGCTGCCGCTTTCGGTAGATCATTAGCTATCAGGGATTCGATTTTCCGGATTACATTGGCATCGGAGGAAAATCCAAACCTGTCCAAAGCCATGCGGGAATTGAATTCCTATGACATGGTCCTTTTAGATCGTGAGTGGAAAGAACAGGCGGAGCATGACGCGAGCAGCGGAAGAGAAAAACTCATCGGACTCAGCGAGACTCCCGTCCCGGAACATGAGAAAGGTTACATCTATAAATACGGAGGACTGGAGAAGATTTCCTCGAATCTCAGGCTTCTTTACGGGGAACTTACCGGAAGAGGACTCTATTCGCTAAAGGGCTCCGGAGTAAAGATTATCGGCTTTGCTTCCGGTGCCGGCGGGGTAGGCACAAGCTGCCTTGCCATTGCCACGGGAAGGGAACTCACATCTCCTTCCCGGCGGGATACCCTTTACCTCTCTTTTGAAGAAACGGAATCAACACCGGTTTACTTCGCGCCGGATGGGGGGCAGGCATCCATCAGCGACTATCTCTATTATCTTTTTATCCGGGGAAAAGAGAACATGATAACCTATACAGACAGCTTCCTCATGTGTGATAATTATGGACTTTGCACATTTCGCCCGTCGAAAGGGATAAACGAATTGCCTCGTCTATCCGAAGAGCAGAAGAGGTTCTTCCTTGATTCCCTGTGTGGTAGCGGTCGCTTTCTCTACATATTGATTGACTTTCAAGGGCGGGTATCTGCCGATACCGAACATCTTTTAAAGGTTTGTCACAAGATCTTTCTTGTTGATGATGGTAGGCCTCTTTCATTCTGGAAAAATCAGCGCTTTCTTGAGTTGCTTCCAAAAGAGGTATTCGAGGATATGCAGCAAAAACTCTGCTTCGTAACGAATAAATGGACAGGACAAGAAGAGGAAATCCCGATGGAAAGGATTGTGGCGGAGCGGGACGACGACAGCTTTCTTGCCGCGGATGCACGTATCCACATCAGTCTGCATCGAGGCTTCGGATTGGGGGTGAAAAAAATTGCAGACCAAATCACAGAGGAATTGTGAATCTCTGAGAAGCTTGAAGGAGGTTACGGAAGGGGTCCGGGCTGTCATTAACAGTCGGGAGGAAAAGCTGACCGATGCGGAAGTTCTGGAGCTCATAGAAGAGTTTGTACTCCATGACAGCCGAACGGAAGGCTGCACTTTTGACCGAAAGTCGGAAATCGTGCAAGGAGTTTTCTGTGCCACGAGAAAGGAACTGGGGTTGCTCCAGCCCTTTGCGGATGACCCGGCTGTGAGCGAAATCATGGTAAATGGGCCGGAAAACATATTCATTGAGCGCTGCGGAAGGATGGAAAGGCTGGAGAGGCGATTTGAAACCGTGGAAGAACTGGAAGAGCTCATACATCGCCTTGCAGGAAAGGTACACAGAGAAATCAACGATTTGAATCCCATCCTTGATGCAAGAATGGAGGACGGCTCCAGGGTCCACGGGGTGAACCGGAATGTTGCTGTCAATGGTCCTATTCTCTCAATTCGAAGGTTTCCCAAGCAGAGAATAACCATGAAGGACCTACTGGAATGGGGCACTTTGACGGAAGAAGCAGCCCTGCTGCTTGAGAAGCTTGTTGTCTGCGGGAACAATATCTTCGTCTCGGGAAGCACCAGCTCGGGAAAGACAACCTTGTTGAATGTGTTAACCGGCTTTATTCCGCCGGAAGAGAGAGTTATCATAATCGAGGATTCGGCAGAACTTCAGATACAGGGTGTTGATAACATAGTGCGCATGGAATGTCGCAACGCCAACATTCAGGGAAAGGGCGAGGTAACCATCCGTCAGCTGATTCGCGCCAGCCTTCGAATGCGACCGGACCGAATCATCGTAGGAGAAGTGAGAGGCGACGAGGTCATGGATATGCTGCAAGCCATGAACACAGGTCACGACGGCTCCCTTTGTACCGGGCATGGTAACTCTCCCTTGG
>CAYOYO010000004.1:28150-33516 GCA_964408195.1 uncultured Oscillospiraceae bacterium
TTTCAAGGCTTGAAGCAATGTATCTCACCGCATCCAACTTTCCCGTGGAAGCCGTCAGAAGTCAGATCGGGGAAGCCATAGATGTGATTGTCCATTTGTCACGAATGCCGGACAAGAGCCGAAAAGTTGTGGAAATTGTTGAAGTGGAGGGGTTCAAGGACGGAAGATACGTGGTGAATCCCATCTTTCGTTTCGACAGGGATAGGGGACTTGAAGCAACGGGAAATTCCATGAAGAATACGGATAAGGCAAATCGGAGAGGGATAAAGCTATGATTCGGGATTATACCGTGTATCTCCTGAAAGGAAGGGAGCGTTTGATTTTTATGGCGGGAGCCGTACTGACGTATGGGGGGTGCGGTTATCTTTTCTACAATCACGGAATAGCAGCTTTGTTGTTTGCATGCCTTGCATGGCCCACGTCCCGCTATTATGGCAAATACAAAGCACATAGGAGGATGAGTGAGCTCTCCTGCCAATTCCGTGACTTGCTTTACAGTCTTTCTTCGTCCATGGCTACAGGACGGCATATGCGGGAAGCCCTCAAGGAAGCAGAGGGTTCTATGAGATTGATTTATGGAGAAGAGGCACTCATATGTCGGGAACTGGAGAACATGATGATACGAATGGAAGAAAGCGGAGAAACGGAAGAAGCTGTATTGAAGGATTTCGCTCAGAGGAGCGGAATGGAAGATGTCAGGAATTTTTCCGATATCTATTCCATCTGCAGGAGGACGGGAGGGAATATGGACCGAGTCATACGAAAGACTGTGGCGATTTTACTCTATCGAATCGATTTGGACAGAGAAATACGAACGCTTACCGCTCAGAAGAGGATGGAATTTATCATATTGTCCGCAATGCCTTTGGCTATGCTTGTTTTTTTAAGAATCACATCCGGCTCCTATCTGGAGATCATGTATGTAACCGGAGGCGGGAGAATATTGATGACAGGCGCATTCCTTGCAGTGGCGGCAGCTGCGGTTTTAGGAATCCGCATGACCCGTATTTCGTTATAGGGGGAAACATGAAAATCCAGTGGATCTTTCCCAATCCGGACATTGCAATACAAAAGTATGGAAAGCTTTACCGACGGGAAGACGCAGAGAGAGAGATACATAAGATTCGAATTCGTATGGAGCAGACCTATTTGTTTACATCGCTTCTCTTCCTGTTGTCCTTCACCGTGTCACTGGCAAGGAGCATCCGGGGAAGCGGACACCCGATGGATCCTCTCCTGGTCCTCCTTATTTTTACCGGAATATTCTTTCTTATATATAAAAAGCGTTATGAGAGAATCGATAAACAGGTTTTTAAGGCCAAAGAAACTATGATTGACGATTTCCCCCAGTTTATCGACAAACTGGTACTGCTTCTCAATGCGGGAATGGTCACGGAAGCTGCCTTGAAAAAGATCGTCATTGACTACCGGACGTCCCGGAACGTTCTTGGCAGGAGGGCGCTCTACGAAGGGTTGTTGGATATGATGGGTAGAATAGAGGAAACGAATGTCCCTTTACAAAGAGAGTTGTCAGAATATGCAGCAATGAGCGGCGTTCGCGAAATGCTTCGATTTTCGGCCATTATCGAAGACAACCTCAGTAAAGGCAGTGGCCTTTGCGAAAAGCTGGAAGGAGAGGGAGCCCTTCTGTGGATGGGAAGAAAGAAGCGGGCGGAAGAGAAAGCTAGGCTTGCGGAAACAAAGCTTTCTCTGCCCCTGATGCTCCTCCTGTTGTCTCTCATGGTGATTACAACAGCTCCGATACTGCTCACCATATAATATTTTTAGAAAGGAGATGAACGTATGAATCTCAACAGCAAAAAAGGCATGGAAATGGTTCAAGTAGCCATCCTTATTGCCATTGCCGTTACCCTGGGGCTCATCTTTCGAGAGCGGATCATGGATTTTATCGATGGGACGTTTGACAGTCTGGAAAGCAGTGGGTTTTGACGGGCGATACCGGGACCGCAAAGGTTCTGTGTTCGTCGAAGCCGCTATGATTCTGCCTCTTCTCATCCTAGCCTTGTCGCTGGTTATCACTTATGGAATTACACGTTATGAGGAGGTTAAAAACCAAATTGCGGTCCACGAGCAAGACCGGGAAGCATCAATGAGGGGTGAGGATATAGATAAGGGAGAGGGAGATTTCATAAGAAAGATTGATTTTCTGACGGAAGGTGATTGAGTGTCGGGAGGAAAAAGAGACAAAAGAGGAAGCACCACCGTATTTCTTTGCATGATCCTTTCTTCCCTTTTGCTGCTTGCAGGGGTGTTGGGAGAAGCTGCAGCAGGAATGGCTTCCCGATCCTATGGGAACCGAGTATTCGATCTGGCAGGACGTTCCCTGTTGTCCGAGTATGACCGTGCATTGAAAGACCAATACGGTATTTTTGGATTCCTCATGGAAGAGGAGGCGTTGGAAGCGGGAATGCGGAACTATGCCGAGGAAAGTTTTACAACCGGCATAGGAAAGACAAACCTTTTAACATTCACTCTGGAAGAAATCCGTATAGACTCTTCCGAACACGTCCTGACAAATCCGGAACTGCTGGAACAGCAGATTCTGGAGCACATGGGATATCGGGTCATTTTCGACGCTTTGCACTTGTTGGATGCGTTGCGGTATCTTGATGCGGACGATACTCCAATGATAACGGAAGAAGAACAGGAAAACGCGGAGGAGAAGAAAATGCGTACGCTGCGGAACGAAAAAATAATCGGGGAGCTGCCTTCCAGGCTATTAAAAGGTATAGACAGTGGGCTGAAAAACATCCTCGACCTTCCCTCTCCGGATGCTTTTGGAAAAATCGCTTACGAAGAACTCTGCCTGAATCTTTACATAGTAAAATATTTTCGCCACGATTTGGATCAAGCCTCTTGGGATAATACCTTTTTCTTTGATGAGGTGGAATATATTCTGGCGGGACGGCTCAGTGACGAATCCAATCATACCATTGTTTATCTATCACTTTTAGCTTTCCGGACTATCATAAATGCTGCTCACATCCATAGAGATGCACTGAAATGGGAAGCCGTTACTGCGGCTGCCGCATTGGCAGGCGGAGGTGTGGCCACCGTGCCGGCAACGGCAGCAATTACAGCAATCTGGGCGGGCGCGGAGGCTGCCATGGATCTGCAACGATTGGAAAGAGGTGAGCGGGTTCCGTTGATCAAGACGGCGGATGACTGGGTGCTTGACCTGGACAATGCACTGGAAGGAGACCTGGACAGGGAGGAAACCGTGTCCGGACACTCCGACGGACTCAGTTATGAAGAGTACCTCTTTCTGCTCCTCTGCTTCAAGGACAGGGAGAGCAAGCTGATTCGTATTATGGACCTGATCCAGCTAAATATGAAAGGTAATGTAAATGAACACTTTGCTATGAACAGGTGCTGCTCAGGTTTCCGTTATTATGCAAAGGTATTCCGCAGCAAAGGTTTTCCAGGCGTGCTGCCCTTCCGCATCGGAGAGTTTCAGGGTGTGCATGTCTATTGAAGCCGTGAGGTTTGCCATGAACAAAAAAGGTTCTATGTTTATAGAAACGGCTCTGCTGTTTCCCGCATTTCTGTTGACTGTGTTATCTCTATTCGTATTGATTCGTCTGACGGCAGTAGAAGAAAATACCATGAGAGCCTTTACGGAAGAAGGCCAGAAGGTATCCAAGGAGGCCTATCTGACGCAATTAGAGATCCTTCCGGAAAGCTATACGATTGAGCTTCTGGAAGGAATTGCCCACGGGACACTGCTTGAGCTTCGCATGCTGAACAGGTTAAACAAAGAGGAAAACATGGACCTGCAGGACATGGAAGTAGACCGTTTTGACTACATGTTTTCTGAAGATGATAAATCTGGTCTCATCCGATGCAGTCTCTCCTATTGGGTCGACCTTTCTTTGCCTCTCCGCTTCCAACGGCAGTTGGAATTTGAGCAACGCTTGTTTTTTCGTGGGTTCATCGGAGCGGACAGAGATGGGGAAGGAATGGGATTTGATGTCATGGAAGATCCGGGAGACCCATTTACCGTGTACATATTTCCTCGTGCCGGAGAACGGTTTCATCAGTTGGACTGCAGAATGATTGCAGTCTATCCCAGGGAGACGATCCTGTCCCCGTCTGTACGAAGACAGTATGCACCTTGCAGGCTTTGCGATGCAGCCTCGTTGCCTTGGGGAATCAAAGTATATTGCTTCGACACATCGGGAAAGGCTTATCACAGAGGCAGCTGCACCATTGTTGAGAGGTATGTCACAGGCATTGACAGAGAGGAAGCCATCGGGAGAGGATACAGTCCCTGTAGCTATTGCGGAGGTTAAAATGAGAGAGAGTAGTAACGGTTCTACTATTATCGTGAACGGGGTAGAAGCGGAGATACTGGAGTCGGGGGGCAGATACTTTTTTTCTATACTTTTGGATGACAGAAGCATTCCCCGATATCGAAGGATGGTATTGGAAAACCTTTGCTGTCATTCCCTCCTGCCCATGCACTTCGTCCATCAGAATGGAAAGCTTCGGGCGTATTATGACTTTGGAGGCTTCGTGCAGTTGAAGGAAATTTTCGGATATTGGAAAGGGAGCGGAAAATACATGGCACTTGAGACTGCAGAAACCCTTTCCGCAGTACTCGCCTGTGTCCTGTCCGCAGAAAACTATCTTTTTTGCGCCGGGGATTTTTTTATTAACTCCCACACCATATTCATACGTCCCGGTAACGGTGAAGTAAAGCTGGCATACATACCGGATACGGAGAACACGGTTCCCCCATCTATAAAATTTACGGATTTGGTTCTGAAAACAGCAGAACTTTGCTGTGATGAGCAGTGGTCCGTATATGCCAATGAAATATGGCGAAGAATAAGAGAATGCAACGAATCCATGATCGGGATTCAAAAAATTATGCAAGAAAAGGGAAGAGAAATATATGCCGGAACCTGGCCGGAAAAAGAAGTGCTTCGGTTCGGTGCGGTTTCCGACAAATAATAAGCCGGGCGATTGCCCGGCCTGATTACGATGTAGGTTGAGATACTTATTGGAAATCCCGGTCGCCTTTGAATGGCCTTCTTTCCTGTTTCTTTTTGTCTCTGCACACTTTACATCTTTTTGGTTCGTTGTCAAAACCCTTTTCCTTGTAGAATTCCTGCTCGCCAACGGTGAAAACGAATTCGGAACCGCAGTCCTGACATACGAGAGTCTTGTCTTCCATTTACTTTTCTTTCCTCCGAAATTCTTTTAAAATATTTATATTTAAAATAGGGTGGCGGCAACGATTTCAAAAGAAGATCGGCCATCGGGTATTTTAAATATCTCGATGGTATTATATAACAAAATCAGCTCCGTGTCTATTAAAATCTCAATATTTGAAAATTTCC
>CAYOYO010000005.1:0-33462 GCA_964408195.1 uncultured Oscillospiraceae bacterium
GTAATGATAGCCGAGGTGATAACCCCGCTGAGGTTGGCACCCATGGCAATCTGGATTATGACGGCCCTCTTGTTGACTTTAACTACCTCATGCTGGGCGATTTTGGCAGTGGTGGGCACGCAGGAAACGCCTGCGATTCCGATGGTTGGGTTGAAGTTTTTCCCATTCATCAAATACACCAAATATCCTCCGATGATTCCGCCTATGCCGGACAAGGTCAGCGCAATGACACCTAAAATGAGTACCGGCAACACTTTTGGGTTCATAATAGTGGAAGCATCGCAAAGAACCCCCAGCAACAATCCGAGGAAGAAAGTGGACCAATATAGAATCACATCCTCCAGCATTTTGGTATACTTGACGATCCCCGATTCCTTGATGGCGTTTCCTAGGAAAAAGGACATGAACAGAGGAGCCGCCACCGGCAGAAGCAGGCAAAGAACCACGCAGGCAATCACATCAAAGGCCAGCTTTTCCCCGGAGGTAATCGAGGTCTTTTTCGAAAGCTTTACCACATTGCCCCGAATGCTCCTGGGAACGGTAGCTCTGATTAGGAAGGGATATCCCCCATAGGTCAGGCTGAGATACAAATAGGCGATGACGGTGATGGGAACGAAGAGCTCCGGAGCCAGCATCATGGATGCAAATAACACCATAGGTCCATCCGCACCGCCAACGACAGCGATGGCCGCTGCCTCACCATAGGTCAGTCCCATGGCTTTTCCTATAGGGAGAGCAAGAATGGTCCCCAGCTCTGCAAAGAGGGCGATAAACATACTGGTAAAGGGATATCGAAGCAGGCTTCCCACATCGGCTAAAACCCCTATCCCCATAAATACCAAGCAGGCAATCAGGCTGTTGCTGAAGGTAAGGGTATAGATGGGCTGCAGGAAATAAATCTGCAGCACATTCATGATCCCGTCGGTGTCCGCTACCATGGGGTCTACAAAAAGAGTTCCCGTGGCAGTGGATGACATGAACAGGACACCTGCGTTGACCGCCGCCATACCGAATCCCATGGGGATCATAATGAGGGGCTCCAAAGTCTCACGCTTACCCAGCCAAACCAGGATGACACCTAAGATGATTAAGACAATCCGCGCAATGACGATGTTGGAGTCCTGGTAGAACATGGTTCCGATTCCTTGAAATGTTTGTGCAAAATCCATCATGCTACCTCACTTTTGCTCGCCTGGCGTTTCCGCTGCCACCTGTTGGGTCTTCGGCGAAAAGCGTCGGATTATAAAAAGCATTAACTTGATCAACCCTGCCATCCCTAAGGAGATGACAAAGGTGAAAAAATAGACCTCTATTGCGAATGCTGCGAAACTCATCCTCTTTTTTTCCTTTCTTTCCGAATCAGGGAAATGATTATCTCAATTCCCTCCTGATACAGATCACAAAGATTACCATGACTGCAGCAAAAGCAGCCGCCATCAGCAGAATGTTCTGCGTTGTCAACGGAAACATAGGGAACCCTCCTCTTAATCTACCGGTGCTATCCCCGGAGTTTCTTGAATTCTTCCGTCAGCAGGGGAACGATTTCAAACAGGTCCCCTACAATACCGTAATCCGCCAGGTTAAAAATATTGGCATCCGGATCCTTGTTGATAGCCACTATAACTTTGGAAGACCCCATGCCTGCCAGGTGCTGGATGGCCCCGGATATTCCGCAAGCGATGTAAAGAGTGGGAGATACGGTTTTTCCCGTCTGCCCCACCTGATATTTCTGCTCCCTCCAGCCTGCATCTACTGCAGCACGAGAAGCGCCTACGGCTGCTCCTATGGCATCGGCACATTCCTCCAGCAGCTGGAAGTTTTCCGGGCCCTTCATGCCCCTTCCTCCGGAGATGATGATCTCGGCTTCGATGAGTTCAGGCCTCAGGGATGCAGCCATTGCCACTTCTTTCACGATGGCCCTCAAATCCGCTCCGTCGATAACCGCTTCGGCTTTTACCATCTCCGGCTTGAAAGACGGGTCGGGGGCTCCGGAAGGGAAGGTGTTGGGACGGATAGTCGCCACCACGGGTTTGTCAATAAGAGTCAGCTCACAGAATGCTTTTCCGCCGTAAATGGGTCTTTGAAATCTGAGAAGGTCGGTTTCGTCCCACTCCATGCCGGTGCAGTCGGATGCCATTCCTACTCCCAGCCGTTGCGCCAGCCTGGGGGCCAGGTCTTTTCCGATGGCTGTGTTTCCCATGAGTATCGCCTGGGGCTCTTCTGCCAGCGCCAGCTTGTGCAGCACCGAAGTATAAGCTCCTGTGGTGTAATTTCCCAGTTTTTCGTCGTCAACAGCGATAACTTTATCCGGGCCGTAAGTACCTGCGGTCTCTGCCACAGAGGAGATATCCCTGCCCAGCACCACCGCTGTCACAGAGTCACCGGATGCTTCTGCGATGCTCTTTGCCCTGTACAGCAGTTCCAATGATACCTTTCGAATCAATCCGTCGTGATGTTCGATAAAAATCCATATTCCCTTTGCCATTCTTTCTCCTCCTCCCTAAACCGCTTTGGCTTCTTCGGTTAACAACCTTACCAGTTCACGAACCGAATCCGCCGGTTCTCCCTGTATCTTCACACCGGCCTTTCGTTGTCCCGGAAGGGAGAACACCGGCTCGCCGGTTTTTCTTCCAAGCCCCTCCATGTCTAAATCCGCCAGGGTCAACACCTTCAGTTCTTTATTTTTGGCCTTCATGATACCCATCATGCTGGGATACCGTGGCTCGTTGAGGCCCTTTTGCGCTGTGAAGACGGCGGGAAGAGGAACTTCGATGACCTCAGTGCCACCGTCGATTTCCCGGGTCACTACCGCCCTGTCTTCCTCAGCCTCCATGGCGATGATCGAGCTGATGGAAGGGAGATTCATGGCTTCCGCTACCCGTATTGCCACCTGTGCCGATTGGTCGTCCACCGCGATCCGGCCTGCCAATAGGATGTGGCAAGGTATCTGCGATATGGCTTTCGCCAGGACCTGAGCCACCATCCACTCGTCCGCCTGTTCTAAAGCCGGATCCTTCACCAGAATTGCTTTGTCGGCGCCCATGGCCAGAGCAGTCCTTATGGACTCCGGGGTCTTTTCTCCACCTACACTGACGATAGTCACATCCCCTCCGAATTTTTCTTTCAGCCGTAAACCCTGCTCTACTGCGAATTCATCGTAAGGGTTGATCACACGGGTAACGCCGGTGTCATCGATTTTTCCGCTGCTGTTCAGGCTGATTTTTGCCTCTGTATCAAAGGTTTGCTTCAGACATACTACAATGTTCATACTTTACCTCCCTGTCTCCCGATTCGCTACATTTCCTTGAGGATATTGGCCGCAATAACAATTCGTTGGATTTCGCTGGTGCCCTCGTAGATTTCAGTAATCTTGGCATCCCTCATCATGCGTTCCACCGGATAGTCCCGGGTATACCCGTAACCGCCGAGAATCTGCACAGCCTGCGTGGCCACCCGGTTGGCTACTTCGGATGCATAAACCTTGGCCATGGCCGAATATTTCGAAACAGGCCTGTGCTCTGTGGCCATATGACAGGCCTGATAGACCAGCAGTCTGGCTGCTTCGATTTCTGTAGCCATGTCTGCCAGCTTGAATTGGATGACCTCCATCTCCGCCAGGGTCTTATCAAACTGCACTCTTTCCTTGGAGTACTTTAATGCCTGCTCGTATGCTCCCTGTGCGATTCCCAGCGCCTGGGAAGCAATCCCGATCCGGCCGTAATCCAGGGTGGTCATGGCGATTTTAAACCCCTGACCCTCCTGTCCCAGCAGGTTTTCCGCAGGAATGCTCAGGTTCTCAAAGACCAGCTCATAAGTGGCAGAGGAGCGGATTCCCATCTTCTTTTCTTTTTTTCCGAAGCTGAATCCAGGCATACCCTTTTCAATAATGAAGGCTGCAATACCCCGGTTGCCCTTGCTCTTGTCCATCTGTGCTGTAATCACATAGGTGTCCGCATAATATCCATTGGTGATAAAAATCTTAGAGCCGTTGATGATGTATTCGTCCCCTTCACGCACTGCGGTAGTTCTCGTTCCCTTGGCATCGGAACCGGCCATGGGCTCTGTCAATCCAAACGCACCCATCTTTTCACCCGTTGCCAATGGAACCAGATATTTCTGTTTCTGCTCTTCCGTGCCGAAGAGATAGATGGGGTTGGCGCAGAGGCTGGAATGGGCCGAAACGGTTACCCCGAGAGAAGCATCCACTCTGGACAGCTCTTCAATGGTAATACCATAGGACAGATAGTCCGCTCCAACGCCGCCGTATTCTTCGGGAAAAGTAATGCCTGCCAAACCCAGCTGGCCGCATGTCTTCCAAAGCTCTAACGGGAATTCCTCGTTTTCGTCACGTTCTTCGGCACCGGGCTGCACCTGGGCCTCGGCAAAATCGCGAACCATTTTCCGCATCATGATGTGGTCTTCTGATAAATCAAAGTTCATTGGTTATCTCCTCTCTATAAATGCAGCATGAAAGTACCTGCCCTCATGATATCTGTTTACTCGATGATGGCCAGAACCTGGTCTTCCTCCACTTCCTGGCCTTCCTTGACCAGGATTTCCTTTACAACTCCGGGATCGCCGTAAACAACATTCTCCATCTTCAGCGCCTCCACGATGAAGAGTTCATCATCCTCCGTCACCATCTGGCCCAGCTTGATGTTGATTTCCTGAACTCTCCCTGCCATTGGGCTCATAACCTCTGCCATGTTTCCTTCCTCCTGTTATAAAATGATTCTTTGCACTTTTGATGCTGACACATCTTCCCGCTCGTCTGTCCGGTACATATGTACGGTTTTCCGGACAGGTGTACGGCAGTCTAACCGGACAGACAAACCTTTCCAAAGGAGCGCATCTGCGGGACCTTTCCAACGGATCCTCTCCCAGGGGATGCTGAAAATCCTGCCGAATGACCTCCTTTCTTTACTTACGCAAAAGCCATGCCACTGGCAAAAGCTCTTTCTCTAGCCTTAAGCAGGATAGAAAACCCCGGCAGATGAGTTTGCCGGGGTCTTCCATAAAACTGTGCAAGCGCAGCATTTGAGGGATGGTTGCTGCTATCCCCACACTTCGTCGGGAGTAGGAATCTTTTTTGTCGGATCCGTATAAGCGATGCGGCTTATATTGATCAGATGGATGTAGTCCAGATTTTCACTGATGCTGTTGTTGCCCCAGGAACCGCAGCCCAAAGTGGCTGTAGGTGCCAATCCGTTGGTATAAGCGCCGCCCACTCCGGAGGAACCGATTCCGTTAATTAATACCCGGGAAACCGGAAGCTTCACCCCAGCGTATTCGATGTTTTCCTTTGTGAAGGAATGGATGGTACAGCTATGACCTTTTCCTTCATATTCCAGGTTGGCTATGGCGATATCCACCGCTTCTTTCCATGTCTTGTAAGGGTAAACCGCCAAAACCGGGAACAGCTTCTCCCTGGACAAGGGATCCTCAGTTCCGGGGCCTTTGGCATTTGCCAACAATGCCTTGGTATCTGCGGGCACCTCAAATCCGGCCAACCGGGCAATTTCCGGAGCGGTTAAGCCCACCGTCTTTTTATTCAATTCTCCGCCGGGGAACACAAAATCCCGAAGTATACGGACCTTATCGGGGTCCTGAACATAGTAGCATCCCTGTTTTTCAAACTCTTCCATGATGGCGGAAAGCTTCCCTTCCGGGCATATGACATTCTGTTCGCAGGTGCAAAGTACGCCGTTGTCGTAGCATCTGCCCCGGATGATTTTTGGCACTGCGTCTGCGATATCCGCATCCTCGTCAAGGATGCACTGCATATTTCCGGCACCCACTCCGTAAGCGGGCTTTCCTGCGCTGTAAGCAGCCTTTACCATGCCCGGGCCGCCGGTAGCAACGCAGACATCCGCCATCCCCATGAGCAGAGCAGAGCTTTCCAAATTGATCATGTCCGGATCGATGCACTGAATCAAATCCACGGGAGCTCCTGCTTCCTTTAAGCCAGCTCTCATAATATCACAGGCCTTTTTCCCCACATATTTTCCGGCAGGGTGAGGAGCCACGATGATGGCGTTGGCCCCCTTCAATGCAATCATGGCATTGTGCATGGGTGTCATCACCGGGTTGGTAACAGGCGTAACAGCACCGATGACCCCCTTTGGGTGGGCCACTTCCACCAGACCCTGCTCCTCGATATACCGGATGATACCGATGCTCTTTTTATTCTTCAGATGATTCCAGACCGCCATGGCCTTCCCTTTATTCTTAAGGATCTTGTCTTCGTAGGAGCCCATTCGGGTTTCCTCTACAGCCATCTTAGCCAGGGGATCCCCTTCATCATAAATGGCTTTCCCCACGGCTCGAACCGCCCTGTCCACCTCTGCCTGGCTGAAGGTTTCAAACTCCTTCTGGGCTGTGCGAGCCTTTTCAATCATATCCGCTATGTAATTTCGTACATCCATGCTCGTTTTCCTTCCTTTCCCCGGGTAACTATCTGTATGAGAACCTTTCCTGCCCACCCTTCCGCATGGCAGAGTCCTTTCCAAATGAATATGAGCAAGTTTTATGCCAACGGAAAGGTTCCTTCAAGAAAACGGGCTTCTGATGGAAGTTCCTCAGAAGCCTGTTTTGTTGTCGCAGCAGACTGAGAATCTTATTTTCCCCAGTGTTTCTTGTACACGATGGCCATGCTCTCATCCAGAATCGCGATGGCTTCTTTGATATGATCTTCGGTGATGGCAAGAGGCGGCTCAATGCGGATGGTCCTGGCGTTGATAAGGCTTCCGGACAGGAGCAGTCTGCGGTTGAATGCTTCGTAGACCACTTCGTACCCAATGTCGCCATCACAGAATTCCATGGCCAGGAACAAGCCTCTTCCCCGGAAATCAATGAGCAACTCAGGATATTTTTTCATGAGAACCGCCATGGCGTCTTTGAACATTTTCTCTGCTTTTTGGGCCTTTCCACACAGGTCTTCCTTCAGAATCACATTGATTGCAGCAATACCCGCAGCGGTTGCCAGGGGGTTTCCACCAGTGGTTGTGGAATGGAGGAGGGGATCAGGGAACATTCCCCGGAAGGCTCTTTCCGTGCAGACACATGCAGAAAGAGGAACCACCGATCCGGATATGGATTTGCCCAGACAAAGGATATCCGGGGCTATGCCATAATAATCCGTAGCAAAGAGGTAACCGGTCCGACCCATTCCGGCCTGGACTTCATCGGCAATCATCATAATGTCATATTTATCACACAATCTCCGGATGGCGGGAATGAAATCGTCGGGGGGAACAATGACGCCGCCTTCTCCCTGGATGGGTTCATACACGATAGCGGCAGGCAGTTCGCCGATGAAGTCAAGAATGTCCAGCATTTTCTCCAGATATTCCACGTCTCCGTAAGGGGCAAAACGAGTCCCTTGAAGCAGTGGAAGGAAGGGTCCCCGAAAATGTTCTTTGGAAGTCAGAGACAGGGCTCCCATGGTCTTTCCGTGAAAATCATTTTTGAAAGCCACATAGTAGTGGCGGCCGGTGGCCAGTGTTGCCATCTTCAATCCACACTCGATGGATTCGGTACCGGAGGATGTAAAGAAGGTATACTGCAGATCTCCCGGCGTAACATCAGCCAAGATACGGGCAAGCAGACTGCGGTTGGCGTCTACCAGTTCCGCGCTGGACAGTGGCTGCTTGGACAGCTGGTTCATAACTGCCGTCACCACGGTGTCGTGCCGGTGGCCGCAGTTGAATGCGCCGAATCCACCCAGGCAGTCTATGTACTCTTTCCCATGAAGGTCTGTAAAGGTGTCACCCTTTGCCATCCATTCCATAGCCATATCATCGGCTCCAGCAGCCTTCCGGTATTCCAGGAAACCGGGGTTGATATGGTTGTTGAAATTATGTCGCGTCTCCTTGATGAATTGATCCATCTCATTATCGTCCATGGTTTTTTTGGATATGATATCCAACGCGTACTCGGTGTATTTCAACACCTCATCAAAACTTTTTCTTGGCATAGCACTCTCCTTTTCTTCCATTCCTCACAATTTTACGTTATACAACAGGGATAGAATCCGGGCAGGAATTACACCACGGCTTCTACTGCCTCTTTTAAAATAGAAAAGCACTTATCACAATCTTCCTTTGTGGCAATAAGCGGGGGAACCATACGGATGATTTTCGTACCGATGGCGGTGACCAAAAGCTTCCGGTCTAGGCAACCGTGCTTGATATCCGCCGCTTTGTCAATATCAAATACAACCCCGACCAGGAGTCCCGCATTCCGGACTTCTGTTACATGAGGAAGGCTACGAAGTTTTTCTGCAAAGTAATCACCTACCACTCTGGCGTTTCCGGCCAGGTCCCGGTCCAGAAGTTCCCGGATTTGGGCGTAGGCGGCAGCGCAGCAAAGGGGACTTCCTGCATAGGTAGAGCCGTGGGTTCCACCGCTAAACGTTTTGGCCACTTCGGCAGTACACGCCATAGCACCGATGGGAACACCTCCTCCCATGGCCTTAGCCATGGAAACGCAATCCGGCTTGATTCCGTAGTTCATGTAGTCCATCACCTCACCCGTCCGGCACCAGCCTGTCTGAACCTCGTCCAGCAGCAGGAGGAGCCCCTTTTCATCGCAGAGTTTCCGCAGACCGGTGAGAAATCCCTTCGTTGCCGGCACGACTCCACCCTCGCCCTGGCAGGGCTCCACCATGATCGCGATGGTGTTTTCCGTGATGGAATCTTCAAAGGATTTCAAGTTATTGAATTCCGCATAAGTAAAACCCTCCAGCATGGGCTTAAATCCCATTTGAAGGGCATTCTCCGTCTGTCCTGTGGCTGACAGAGCACCGTATGTCCTGCCGTGAAAGCTGTTGAGTGCAGTAATAATGTGATATTTCCCAGGGCCATAATGATCGGTACCGTACTTCCGGGCAATTTTAATCATAGCCTCATTGGCCTCTGTGCCGGACTGCTGGTACAGGATTTTATCCATACCGATGGTTTCGCAGATTAGCCGGGAAAGCACAGCCTGGGGGATGGAGTAAGGATAATTGAAGGTGTGCATCAATTCCCCCACCTGGTTCTTAACTGCTTCCACAACCTTGGGATTGCAGTTTCCGGTACTGTTTACCGCAATTCCTCCGTAAAAATCCAGATAGGCGTTGTCGTTCTCATCATACAGGTACATTCCTTCCGCACGACAAGCCACGAAAGGAAATCGCTCATAGGTCTCGATCATGTATTTTTTACACAGCTCTTTCACCTGATCGGCGGTCAGGTCTACATCTTTCAATTGCATGGTTCCGGTTCCTCCTTCATTATGCGACGGTTGCTCCTTAGGGGATACCTCTTTGTACCCTTCCATATAGTTTTAGTGTAAACCTTGCACCAATGATAGAGTCAACAGAAAATTTCAAATATTTCGTCTTTGGCGGATGGGCTTTAACGCTTGACCATAACCTGCAGCTTGAAAAAGGCTTTTCGATCGTAATTGCTTGTGGTGGGAAGTTCCACCAGTATTTCGCTGATGCAGTCGCCCACCACTTTGTAGTCGTGGCTGAATATGTATTCCATGAGCTTTTTAAGCCCCTCCTCCTCCCTCTCAAATCCGTCACAATAGATGCAGACATACATGCCTTCCGGTATGACCTCCACTCCGTCGGCGGATTCGAATTCCTCGTCGATAAAGACAAAGACCTCCGTTGCCATCAATTCTCTCTTCATGAAATATTCATGGCGGATGATGCTTCCTACATTGCAGAAGTAGCTCATGGGAAATTTGTGAAGGACATAGTTCTTTTTCAGGGCTCTCAGAACCTGTTCGTAATATTCCATTCCATAGCTGTATGCGTTTATTTTCGTATCATAATAGAAGATTCTACGGGCCTTTTGATACTCAAATACCGGCTTTTCTTCCCGGGGGGCCACTTCGTACCGCTGGTAGCCTTCAATGGCCCGGTCAATGGTTTTCTCCGCGTGCCGCAGGGCTTCCAGCTGCTTGTGAATGTTCTGCTTCTGAAGGTGGAGCACCTCTTTAAACCGTGGTATATTCTGGTTCTCAACACACTCTTTAATTTGCGATAGGTTCATCCCCAGCGCCTTCATGTACTGGATCATATCCAGCTGGGCACACTGTTTGATATGATAATACCGATATCCTGTTTCAGGGTTGATTTCGCAGGGCTGTATCAGTTTAATCTTATCGTAAAGGCGTAGCGTCTGCTCTGATACCCCATTGATTTTTGCCATCTTCCCTATGGTTAGTCTTTCCATTTCTATCCTCCCTCCAAGTTGTTTGGCTTTTTTATTCTAGCACAAAACCTTATATTATGTATAATGTTATTTTACTATTCTGACAATTTTATGTGCCTCAAATCCTTTACAACCCCTTTTTTCTTGCTATAATAAATGAGAAGATTGGGAAAATTCTCACTAATACATTTCCCCATCTCAGTCTCCGGGAGCTGAAGGTAAACCCCTTTGGGTCCGCCCTTATTTCATCTATTTGTTGTTTCTCTTTGACTTATCAAAAGGAGGATTTAGTATGGATGTAGGTATTTTGTCCGTTGTACCTCCTTTGCTTACTATTGTTTTGGCCATAGTAACAAAGGAAGTTCTCCTGTCCCTGTTCATCGGTGTGTTCACAGGATGTATGATAATGGCAGGCGGGAACCCTATGGGAGCAATGGAATCCCTCGTCGCCATTTTAGTAGGCGGCTACGATGAAACAGGAGAATATGTCATCTCCGGATGCCTGACCGATCCGTGGAATGTGGAGGTTCTCTTGATCGTGATCATGCTGGGAGGCCTCATCGGCCTTCTCATTCGATCCGGTGCGTCCCAGGCCTTTGGAAATCTTATCAGCAAGAAAGTAAAAACCCAAAAGGGTGCTCAGGTAACCACCTGGTTGATAGGAGTTCTGATTTTCTTTGACGACTATTTCAATGCCCTGACCAACGGTGCTATCATGAGGCCGGTTACAGACCGGTACGGCATTTCCCGTGAGAAGCTTTCTTATATTATAGACTCTACCGCGGTAGGCATCTGTCTGGTTGTTCCCCTATCTTCTTGGGTTGCCTTCATCGCTTCTCTGATTGCCGGAGCATATGCCGATGTGGGGATTGAAGAGGATGCTTTCATGGCCTTCCTTAAAGTGGTTCCCTATAACTACTACGCCTGGCTGTCCATTATTATGGTACTGGTTGTAGCACTTCTAAAGTTGGATTTCGGCCCCATGGCCAAAGCAGAAAAGAGGACACGGGAAACGGGTCTTCTTTGTGACAAAACCTTCTCAGGAGGAGAGGCGGATGAAGATGACTTCTCCGGAATTCCCGTTTCCGATAAAGGAAAGTCTCTTGACCTGCTGGCACCGATCATCCTGCTCATTGTACTTGCGATGATATTCATGCTTTATACCGGCGGATTCTTTGAGACATATGATCTGACGGATACTCTGAACAACCTGGATGGGATGTTGGCTCTGGTCTATGCCATCGGGATATCACTGGTCTTTTCCATCATTTTCTATAAGATACGGGGCTTGTCCAAGATCACCGAATCTATTGCAGCTTTTGTGACAGGGACCAAGTCCATGCTTTTCGTCGTAATCCTCTTAGCCTTCGCCTGGGGCATTGGCTCTGTCAGCGCTGAGCTTGGAACCGCCGAATATGTGGCAAGCCTTTTCGTAGGCAATGTACCCGGTTGGATCGTTCCGTTGATTCTGTTTGTCTTTGCCTGTGCTATGACCTTTTCTACAGGAGCTTCCTGGGGGACCTTTGCCATCATGATTCCCATTGCCGTTCCTTTGGCTGTAGCCATGGATATCAATGTGTATGCCTGTATTGCCACCGTAATAGGCGGGGGCGGGTTTGGAAACCACTGCTCACCTCTTGCAGATACCGCTATCCTTTCCTCTGCCGCATCCAACATAAGGCACACAGACCACATCAAGACCCAGATTCCTTATTCCCTGACCTGCGCCGGGGCTGCTGCCGTAGGATACATCGTATCCGGCTTTGTTGACGGCTGGGTTTTGCCCATGCTGATCACTCTTGGCGTTTTCTTCGCTGCGGTGGTTCTTCTGGCTAAGACCTTCGGTGAAAATCGATATTCCGCCGCGAAACTGGTTGAAGAGGAATCCTCCTGCGAAGTCAATTCGTGATACAGAAAATGAGACAGGCGCCTGATTATAGGCGCCTGTCTCATCATTATTGATTCAGGTTGTTATTGTTGTTGGTGGTATTGTTATTCAAGCCATTGCCGGCTCCGTTCATCCCATTCCCGTTGTTCAGAGTCCCGTTGTTGTTATCCGTTATCCCGTTGTCGCGGATCCCATTGTTGTTATCCGTTATCCCGTTGTTAGGATTCGTGTCCGGCACGCCGTCATATCCGGCACAGCCTGCAAATACCAACAAACCTAAAATCAACAGAAAAGCAAGATAAATTCTTTTTCGCGTCATGATTTCATCTCCTTCCTTTTCATGAGTTAGTATTCTCGTTCCGGAGATTTTTACACTAAAAATCATTACGAAAAAAAAGGAAACTTATTGACTGATTTCTTCAAGGGATTTCCCCATGGTTTCCTTTCCGAAAAAAGCCACAACCACCGCCACGGCGGCAAAGACGGCGGTCAGCATGATGAATACATAGGTGTAACCTGTTTCTGCACCGTAAAAATTGTAGATTACCGGCACTACAAAGGGAGCTGAAAATGCGCCCAAACGGCCGAATGCGGTAGCCCAGCCCGATCCGCTCCCTCTTGCTGCAGTAGGATATACCTCAGGAGTATATGCGTAGACACATCCCCATGCTCCCAAGCTGAAAAAGTAAAGCAAACAGCCAAAGAGCAGCACCTCCGCGGTACTGTCCGCATGTCCGAAGAGCCAAGCAGCCATTGCCGTCCCTGCAAAATAAAGGGACAACAGCTTTTTGCGACCTATCCGCTCCACCAGCCAGGCAGCGCTGTAATATCCAGGTAGCTGAGCCAGACACATGATCAGAGTAAACTCAAAGCTCTTGATCAGCGTAAAACCTTTCCCCACAAGCAAGGTGGGTGTCCACAGCACAAAACCATAGTAGCCGAAATTAACCCCAAACCAGATAATCCAGAGTACCAGAGTCATTCTGATATATTTTTTTGACCACAGATCCCGAAAACTGACATGAACCTTTTCCGCAATTGTTTCTACTTTTTTTTCATTTTTCCCGCCGTCATACCGAATGCCGGCCTGCTCTTCCATAATGCGTACCAGGGCATCTGCCTCCTGTGCTTTACCTGCAGATTCTAAATAGCGGGGAGATTCCGGTACGGTTTTCCAGTAAAAGAAGGCGTAGAAAGCGGGAATTGCCCCGATCCAAAAGGCCACCCTCCAACCGTAAACCGGTATGAGAAAATAGGCCACCAATGCAGCTATGATCCAACCCCACGCCCAAAAGCTCTCCAGCAACACTCCGTTACGTCCTCTTATCTTAGTGGGTGAATATTCGCTGATAAAAGCAAAGGCCACAGGTCCTTCTCCGCCAAGACCAAAGCCGGTGAGGAACCGCAACACCAGCAGCATTGGATAGTTTACGGCAAAGCCGGCCAAACCGCTGGCGACCCCGAAAATAATCAGATTGCATACAATTATGGTTTTCCTGCCCCACTTATCTGCCGCAATACCGGACAGTGTGGCTCCCAAAGCCATGCCCAGCATGCCTATGCTGCCCAGCAGTCCCAATTGTCCTGTTGTTAAGGACCAATCCGCGCCTATGGCAGCCATGACTCCGGACACCATTCCCTGATCCATGGCATCCAGCATCCACGCTATGCCGGTGATGAAGAATATCTTTCGCAGTCTTGGCGTGGATGGAAGGCCATTGATGCGCTGTGCAATGTTTAACATAATTTCTCCTTTTTACGCTTCCTTATTTAAATATCCTTTTTTCTTCAGCTGCTCTTCGATGAAATCAAGAATCTCCTCGGAATTGCCTGCTACGGTGTGATAATGATAATCATCGGTAAGATGCTTCAGCGGGGATATCTGTCCTGCCCTCATCTGTGTTACAAATTCATCTACATCTTTTCTGGAGGAGAGCAGCAACTCTGCCCTAAGTTCGCCGTAAACTTCATGCTCAACGAAGACGTCCAGCACCTTGCCCCCCGCATCCACGATGGTATAGAGTTCATCAGCAATCTGTGCATCATCATGCCGTACCTTCAGAGTCCTGGTTTTCTTGTCTTCCCTGTACAGGATATAACCTCTGTGGACAGACTGGATTTTATATCCTGCCGTGCGAAGGATTGTAATATCCTGTACAATGATTTGCCGACTCACTTGCAGCCGTGAAGCTAAGGCTGTTCCGGATATGGGATCCTCGGTCTCTTCCAAAAATTCGATGATCCTTTTTCTGCGTAGTTCGCCTTTCATGGTTCACCTCTTTTCATAGGATTCCTTCGGCGTAAGTCTCTTATTCCGCCGGCCCGATCGTTTAAGTCCATTTCCTGTTCCTAGACAGTATAGCATTTGCATTTACATATGACAAGACAATTTTGGGCCAATAAAAAAGCAGGGTGGGATTTCTCCGCCCTGCTCGATGAGATTCCTGATCGTGTTTTGTTTTAGAACAGACCGCCAATGGTAACGAATACAGGTGCAAACACCAAGGCTACGATGGTCATAAGCTTAATCAGAATGTTGATGGATGGTCCGGAAGTATCCTTGAAGGGATCTCCTACCGTGTCTCCTACAACCGCTGCCTTATGAGCTTCGCTGCCCTTTCCGCCGTAATGCCCTTCCTCGATATACTTTTTCGCATTGTCCCAAGCGCCGCCTGCATTTGCCATCATGATGGCAAGAAGGACACCGGAAGCCAAAGCTCCTGCCAGCATACCGCCCAGCGCATTGGTACCCATAACGATTCCTACAGCAAGAGGAGCTATGATAGCCAGAAGACCCGGAGCCAACATTTCCTTGAGAGCCGCCTTCGTACTGATATCCACACATCGTTTATAATCCGGCTTCGCCGTGCCTTCCATGATGCCTTTGTCCTCTCTGAATTGACGCCGAACTTCTTCGATCATCTGATTCGCAGCTTTTCCCACCGAATTCATGGTCATAGCAGAGAAAAGGAAGGGAAGCATAGCCCCTATGAACAGTCCGGCGATGACCAGAGGATCCAGTAAACTGATGTCCGTAAGCCCGGCCACTTGCGAATAGGAAGCAAAGAGGGCCAGAGCCGTAAGAGCAGCGGAACCGATGGCAAAACCCTTTCCGATGGCAGCGGTGGTATTCCCTACCGCATCCAGTTTGTCCGTTATGCTCCTGACCTCGTGAGGCAGTTCTGACATTTCGGCAATCCCCCCCGCATTATCCGATACGGGGCCGTAAGCGTCCACCGCTACTACCATGCCGGTTGTGGAAAGCATGCCCACTGCCGCCAGAGCAATTCCGTAGAGCCCGGCAAATGCATTTGCTACCAGGATGCCCACAGCGATGCAGATGATTGGCCATACGGTGGAAAGCATTCCCACAGCATATCCGCTGATGATTGTGGTTGCGGAGCCTGTCTGACTCTGCTCTGCTATCTTTTTCACATGGCTGAAATCACTGGACGTGTAAATCTCCGTTATCTTACCGATTGCAATGCCCACTACAAGTCCGGATACAATTGCGATGGCCGGGTTGAAATTCCCGAACATGACCTTACTCATAATAAAGGATACGACAATCACGATGGCACTGCTGATATAGGTACCTGCGTTCAGTGCAGCCGCCGGATTCCCTCCTTCTTTCCCTCTAACCATTAAAACACCCAGAATGGAAGCGAGGATACCTACGGCTGAAAGGGCCAGGGGGAACAAGGATCCAACAAAGGGATCCAATACGAAGGCGCTCCCGATAGCGGGAATCACCTCCGGAATAACCACAGCCAGAGTTATCGCTGAAATGATGGAGCCCACATAGGATTCGAAGAGGTCGGAACCCATACCGGCTACGTCCCCCACATTATCACCTACATTGTCAGCAATAACAGCGGGATTTCTCGGATCGTCCTCCGGAATGCCGGCTTCCACTTTTCCTACAAGGTCAGCGCCCACATCCGCAGCCTTGGTATAGATCCCTCCACCCACACGGCCGAAAAGAGCCATGGAAGAAGCCCCCAGACCAAATCCTGTGATAAAGTCCGCAGAATCCACACCCATAGCAACAAAAATAATTCCAAGTCCCAGAGTACCCAGCCCAACAACGCAAAGTCCCATGACGGCTCCACTTCGGAATGCGATTTTCAGTGCCTTCGGCATGCTTCCGGACCTGGCTGCATTGGCCGTCCTCACATTGCCTTTGGTAGCTACGTTCATGCCGAAATAACCTGCAAGGACAGAAAACACCGCGCCAAAAACATAGAGGCCGGCTGTTATCCAATTGATAAAGATTCCCAGCACCAGGCAGACTACGGCGATGACAACAGCCATGTACCGATACTCCCTTTTGAGGAAGGCCATAGCCCCTACTCTAATATATCCTGAAATCTCCTTCATCCTGTCGGTACCTTCGTCCAATTTCCCGATCCATGAGGAAAGAGCGTAGGCTACGATAAGTGCAACAACTGCACTGGCGGGTACAATAACTGCAAGCATGTCCATTGGAAAAATAACCTCCTTCTTCAACAGATTAAGAGGCGCCTTGGCACCTCTTTACTGCGTCCTGTTCAAAATATTCAAACTATTCGATTGCTACCAAAGCCAGAGAACATATGATAAAGCATATTGCTCCAACTACGCTGATTTTACTCAGTAATGCTTCATAACCCCTGCTCTTCTTCTTTCCGAAAAGCTGCTCTGCACCGCCGCCTATGGAGCCGGCCAAACCTGCGCTTTTGCCGGATTGAAGCAGGATGCTGGCGATAAGCACCAGGCTGGCAATGGAAAGTATAATCATCAGTGCGATTCTCAATTTTACACCTCCTTTGTAGTACAACCAGTACATGGTATCACAGGAAAATAGGATAATCAAGAATTTTTCTAATAATTACTTTAAAATCCCTTTAATTTTTTATACGATTTTATTCAATCCGGGAAGCCGGTTCATCATGCCTTGAGATTATAGAAAACCCCGGTTCCTCTGTATTGGGCGCTGTCATCCAACTGCTCTTCAATGCGCAGCAACTGATTGTACTTGGCCACCCGATCCGTCCTGGAAGGCGCACCGGTCTTTATCTGTCCTGCGTTGACCGCAACCACAAGATCTGCGATGGTCACATCCTCGGTTTCTCCGGATCTGTGAGAAACGATGGCGGTGTAACCGGCTCTCTTTGCCATTTCGATGGCATCCAGTGTTTCAGTCAGAGTTCCGATCTGATTGACCTTAATCAGGATGGCGTTGGCCGCTCCCTGGCGGATTCCTCTTTTCAGTCTCTCCGTATTCGTCACAAATAAGTCATCGCCTATCAACTGGAGCCTTTTGCCCAGCTTGTCCGTCATGCACTTCCAGCCTTCCCAGTCGTCTTCCGACAATCCGTCTTCAATAGAAACGATCGGATACTTCGATGCGAGCATCTCATAGTATTCTACCATTTCCTGTGCTGTCTTTTTTACTCCCTCTCCGGCGAGATCATAAAGACCCGATGAGGCATCGAACATTTCCGATGCGGCTACATCCAGGGCGATTTTCAGGTCATTTCCAGGCACATATCCCGCTTTCCCAATTGCCTCTACAATCACTCGGATGGCCTCCTCATTGGATTTCAGACTGGGTGCAAAACCGCCCTCATCTCCCACTGCCGTGCTCAGGTTTTTCCCTTTGAGAACCTCTTTCAGGCTGTGAAAGACTTCAGCCCCCATTCGCAATGCTTCATGAAAGCTCTTTGCTCCCACCGGCATGATCATAAACTCCTGAATGTCAACATTGTTGTCCGCATGGCGGCCGCCGTTTAAGATGTTCATCATGGGCACGGGGAGAACTTTGGCATTGACGCCGCCGAGATATTGATATAAAGGGAGTCCCGAGCTATCTGCCGCCGCTTTGGCCGCAGCCAGGGACACAGCAAGAATTGCATTGGCTCCCAACCGACCCTTGTTGGGTGTTCCATCCAGATCAATCAAAAGTTTATCCAAGCCCACCTGGTCCAGAGCATTCCATCCGATGAGTTCCGGGGCGATGGTTTCATTCACATGGTCCACTGCCTTCAATACTCCCTTGCCCAGATATCTGTCCTTATCACCGTCCCGGAGTTCCACAGCCTCAAAAGCACCGGTGGAAGCCCCCGAGGGCACTATGGCCCTGCCGACGGACCCGTCGTCCAGAAATACTTCTACCTCAACGGTGGGATTCCCTCTGGAATCCAATACCTCTCTAGCAAATATATCTTCAATATATGACACACCCATTCACCCCCTAGAAATTGATGATATCCATAAAATCATCCGGAGAAAGGCTGGCACCGCCAACCAATGCCCCGTCTATTTCATACATGTTCATCAGTTCCGACACATTTCCCGGCTTTACACTGCCACCGTATTGTATCACCACTTTTTCTGCAGTCTCCTCCCCGTAGAGACCTGCAATCACGCTGCGGATGTGTCCGCACATCTGGTCGGCCTGCTCCGGGGAAGCGTTGAGTCCCGTACCAATGGCCCATACAGGTTCATAGGCAACGGTAAGTTTCTCTGCCTGATCCGCCGAAAGGCCAAAGAGAGCGGCTTCCATCTGGGCAGATACTACCTTCAGAGCTCTCCCCTCATCTCTTTCCGCCAGAACTTCTCCTACGCAAAGGATAGGGAGAATATCGTTGCGGAATGCGGCATGGAGCTTCCTGTTCACTGCCTCATCGCTTTCCCCGAAGTACTGCCGCCTCTCGGAATGACCGATGATGCAGTAGTCAACGCCCAATTCCTTCAGCATCCGTCCGGAAACCTCGCCGGTGAATGCTCCTTCCTCTTCAAAATGCATGTTTTGGGCACCCACCTTGATGCCGGTGCCTTGAAAAGCTTCCACCAATGTGGCCAACTGAGGGAAAGGGGCGCATATGGCTACCCGAACATCGGAAGCTGTGTATTTTTCTTTGAAAACCTTGGTAAAATCCCTTGCTTCCTCAATGGTTTTATACATTTTCCAGTTTCCCGCTATAAAAGGGATTCTCATTCCTTGTCCTCCTGCTCTATATCCTGAAGAACTTCAACTCCCGGCAGGACCTTTCCTTCGAGGAATTCCAGCGAAGCCCCGCCTCCGGTGGATATGTGCGTCATCCGGTCAGCCAGGCCAAACTGCCGCACAGCAGCAGCGGAGTCGCCTCCGCCTATCACGGTAATGCCCCCGTTTTCTGCCAGTGCTTCTGCCACTGCCTTTGTTCCTCTCGCGAAGTTTGGCATTTCAAATACGCCCATAGGTCCGTTCCAGACAATTGTGGCGGCCTTCTTGATTTCTTCCCGGAACAACTCAACTGTCCTCTTTCCGATATCCAGACCCATATGATCTGGCGGAATGCTGTCAATGTCATAGAAAGAGGCTTCTGCGTCATTACGGAACTCTAAGGCAGCCAAAACATCCACGGGAAGCAGCAGGGTGACTCCCCTTTTTTTCGCCTTGGAAACCAGGGACAGAGTCATCTCCAGCATATCCTCTTCCAAGAGAGATTTTCCCACTTCATAGCCTTGTGCTTTCAAAAAAGTATAGGCCATGCCGCCTCCTATGATGAGACTATCAACCTTTTCCAGCAGATTGTCGATGACAGGGATTTTATCTCCCACCTTTGCTCCTCCCATGATGGCCAGAAAGGGTCTCTTGGGGTTTTCGACGGTTTCTCCCAGAAATTCCAGTTCTTTTTCCATGAGGAAGCCGGAGACTCCAGGCAGATATGCAGCTATGCCGGCAGTTGAACAATGGGCCCTGTGTGCGGAACCAAAGGCATCATTGACAAAGATATCCCCCAGTTCAGCCAATTCTTTCGAGAAGGAAGGCTCATTCTTCGTTTCTTCCTTTCGAAAGCGCACATTCTCTAGGAGGAGAATCTGCCCCGGCTGCAGGTTGGCAGCTATCTCTCTGACCTCATGGTCCACAACCTGAGGTGCACTGTGAAACAGAAAGCTCTCTCCGAACACAGAAGCAAGCCGGCGGGCTACAGGCGAGAGGGAGTACTTCATATCCGCTTCCCCCTTGGGCCTTCCCAGATGGGACATGAGCAGAACCCGGGCTCCCTCTCCCACCAAATACCTTATTGTAGGCAGGGAGGCGGTAATCCTGCTGTCATCGGTAATTTCACCTTTTTCGTCCTGGGGTACATTCAGGTCGCAGCGCACCATGACCCGTTTGCCCCGGACATCTATATCTCTTAGGGTCTTTTTCATCTCTTCGCCTCGCTTACAGACCTTTTTCGATTACCATGTTCAACACGTCCACTACCCGGTTTGAATATCCCCATTCATTGTCATACCACGAGAGAACTTTCAGCATATTTCCTTCCACTACCATAGTAGACAGGGCGTCAATGATGGATGACCTGGGATCCTGTTTGAAATCGATAGATACCAGAGGCTCTTCGCAAAAGCCCAGAATCTCTTTCAGTTCCCCTTCCGATGCCCGTTTCAGTGCCTCGTTGACCGCTTCCTTGCTGGTATCCTGCTTTAATTCAAACACAATGTCTACCAGGGAGACTGCAGGGGTGGGGACACGGATAGCCAACCCGTTGAGCTTACCCTTTAGCTGAGGTAATACCAGCGATACGGCCTTTGCAGCTCCTGTTGTGGTGGGAATCATGGACACGGCGGCGGCTCTGGCTCTGCGCAGGTCCTTGTGAGGCAAGTCCAGTATCTTCTGGTCGTTGGTGTAGGAGTGTATTGTGGTCATGAGTCCTCTCTCGATGCCGAATTCTTCGTCGATGACCTTGGCCAGGGGAGCCAGGCAGTTAGTTGTGCAGGATGCGTTGGAAATAATATGGTGACTTGCCGGATCATATTTGTCGTCGTTTACTCCCATGACCACAGTGATATCTTCATCCGTTGCCGGCGCTGAAATAATAACCTTTTTCGCACCTGCTTTCATGTGCTTTTCCGCATCGGCTTTCTTTGTAAAAAGGCCCGTGGACTCCAGGACCACATCCACACCAAACTCTTTCCAAGGAAGCTCTTCCGGATTTCTCACGGCCAGAATCTTTATCTCTTTTCCGTTTACGACGATAGCATCGTCTTTTGCTTCCACGGTTCCTTCGAATTTGCTGAAGCAGCTGTCGTATTTGAGAAGGTGGGCCAATGTCTTGGGATCTGTAATATCGTTAATCGCTACGATTTCAAAACCGGCACCTTTTTCCAATGCAATTTTAAAAGCGTTTCTTCCGATCCTTCCGAAACCGTTAATCCCTACCTTTGTGTTCATCTGTCTTACCTCCATTATAATTTAATTCAGTACTTGTTCATTTCATTGGTTGTTTCGGCGTTTTCTCCGAGAGACTCTTGGGAATTTACTCAAAACCTCAGGTTAAAGTACCAATCAAAACCGCTTTCGTTTGGTAGATGAAGGGAGGTTCATCTCATCCCTGTATTTGGCAATGGTCCTTCTGGATATTTCAATCCCGCATTCCGCCATGGATTCAGCGATGGCCTGATCGGAAAGAGGCGCTTTCGGATCCTCGCCGTCAACCATTTCCCGTATGATGGCCTTTATGCTTTCCGAAGCGATGCTGGATCCATCATTTCCTGTAACCCCGCTTGTAAAGAAATACCGGATTTCAAAGAGTCCCCTTGGAGTCTGCATGTATTTTCCGTTGATGGATCTGCTGACTGTAGATTCATGGACGCCCACCTCGTCGGCAATCTGCTTCAGAGTAAGTGTCTTGAGGTTCTTTGGCCCATATTCCAGGAAATCCCGCTGGTATCTCACAACTGCTTTCACAACATTGTAAATGGTCTGCCGCCTCTGTTCAATGCTTCGGATTAACCAAAGGGCGGAGTTCAGCTTCCCGGAAAGGAATTTGGAGATGTTTGAGTCTTTATCGGCCTCCATGAGCATTTTCTGATAATAGGGGCTGATGTTGAGTCTGGGCGCGGTAGTGTCGTTCACAAGAACGATGTATTCATCCCCCACCTTTTCCACGGTAACATCGGGAATGATATAGCGGTTATCGCCGAAGCTTCCGAACTGTCTTCCCGGCTTGGGTTCCAGTGATTTGATCGTGTCGCTGATATCCTGAACTTCCTTTACCGAAATGCCAACCTCTTTTGCAATATTGGACAAGCGGTTGTCTGCGATATCTTCCAGATGGTTTTCTACGATTTGCCGTGTTTCAGGCTTGTCCTTGCCAAGGAGGCGGAGCTGAATCAGCAGGCATTCTTTCAGATCTCTGGCTCCTACACCGGTTGGTTCAAAGCCCTGAATGACCCCCAGAGCTTCCAGTACTTTCTCCTCTCTGGCTCGGAACACCTGGCAGACCTCCTGTATAGACGAAGTCAGATAACCGTTTTCATCCAAAGCTTCTATGAGATAACGGGCAATCATCTTGCAGGCCGGTTTCATCTCAACAAAATCCAGCTGCATCATCAAATGATCCGTCAGGCTGGTCTCTGAAGACACAAAATGTTCATAGGAATACTCACTTTGCTCGGAGCTGGTTGAATTCTGTCGATAACTGATATCATCATAGCCCTTATCTCTGAAAAACTCTGCCCAATCAAAATCATGCTCTTCCGTTCCGGTCTCCGGCTCTTCATTCTTCTTTCTTTCCCCATCGTTTTCACTGATATTCCTGTCCGGATTGTCGGTGCTTTCATTACTGTCAGGGCTGTCGGAGCTATCGTTTTCCGATTTCTCTGCCCTCTCAAGAACGGGATTTGCCAGAATCTGCTCCTGCACATAACTCTCCAGCTCCTGCGTATTGAATTGCAGCAGTTGGATGGCCTGGATCAGTTCCGGCGTCATTACCAGTTTTTGACTCTGTTCAATTGTCAGTTCATAGCCCAGCTTCATAAAGCAACTTCCTTGTCCGGTATAGGGGGAATCTTCATGGTAATTATGATGACTCATTCCAGAATACTTTTATAAGTATATCATAATCAGGGACAGCAGAAAACCGAAAAATATGATAATTTGTCAAGGTACAATCACTGAATCCATGCTTCAATACTATTTGCAAAAATGAATTACAGATCCAGCATTAATTTTCAGGCCAGGCGCTGAGCCAGATTGGTAAAATAGGATCTCAACAGAACCAGATTATTCTCATTTCTTCCCCAGTCAAACAACCGCAGAAAAGTCAGTGTTTCTGAAGCCGCCGATATATTGGTCAGTCATCTTCTCATTTCTCAAGAGCCATATAGATTTTTTCGCCGTTTGATTTAAAATCAGGCTTGTGAACCAGGGTTATACATCTTTCTTTCCGCTCAACCAAAACGACGCGAAAGATGCTTATCTTTTCTACCCTCTCACAATGCGTATAAATGTCTTCAATATCGCATTGGCATTTGAACTACAGGCTCTTGCGACAAGTCATTCTGAATCTCCCTTATATCCTTTTTACCTCAGACATTAATAATTCTGCTATTTCTTTCCAGTCCGCAACAATGCATATGTCCGCATAGTCAAAAATAGGCGCTTTTTTATCTGTGTTTACTGCTATTAAATAATCAGAATCCTTCATTCCTGCTAAATGCTGCACGGATCCGGATATGCCGAAGGCTATGTATATTTGCGGTCGCACTATTACCCCCGTTTGCCCGATCTGAAATTCATAGGGTGCATATCCTTCATCCACAGCAGACCTGGATGCCCCTAATCCAAATGACAGCTCCGCAGCGAGAGAGGAGAGGACAGCAAAACCTTCCCGTCCACACCCTCTGCCCCCTGCAATGATTCCTTTCGCATCCTCTAATGCTGCATTCTTCGTCTCCCATCGATCCATTAATCTGACATTCCCTGTTGAAACGGAAACTTCAACAGTTTTAATATCTCTGTTTTGCCCGACTCCGGGAAATTCATAAACACCGGGTCTCACCGTGGCCAACTGCGGTAAGGATTTGGTCTTTATTTCCGCCAGCATTGTTCCTCCATATGCCGGCCTGATTTGAAGCATTCCTCCATCCTCCATATAGTGCAGCTCTGTGCAATCCGCAGTGATACCAAGCCCATTTAAAGCGGCTACCATTGGTCCGACAGCCCGCCCTGTTACGGTAGCGGGGAAAATTAGGGTATTCAGCTTTATTTCTTTTATGCATTTCGATATGGCAACAGCCTCATGCAAATCATCAAATACATTTTCGTCGTTGACCGTTATTTTTACTGTATCACAGCCACACTTAAGGCAATGATGTATAAGCTCCTCACCTGCCCGCAGCGATTCCCTGTCCTTTCGAAAAACGCACACTCCGTGGAGCCCTGCCGGCTTACCGCCATAGTAAGTTTCTTCTCCCGGTTTGCGCTTCTTTTTTATTAATCCACCTGTTTTATGCAGGTGGATTGCTTGTATTATGGCCTCTGCACCATTTTGGGAATCATAATAGAATTGCCCGTTCCTCGCTCCGGTCTGCGGCTTTGAAACCCTGACGACTTTAGTGGGAGAGCCGGAAAGCCCTACAGATTCTTCGGGCAGTAAGAGCTGCTCATTGGAAATATGAGTTATGCAAGCATTCTTCGCTCTCTTATACCCTGCTATGCTTGCAGGCCTCAAACGATTGCTTCCGCCACACACGGTAATCACTGCCGGCAGAGGAACAGATAGCTTTAACCTGCAGCCCTCCAAAAGCCTTTCACATACCGCCTCTTTGCCGTTTTCAATCATGACTTCTGTCACATTTGTTATACACGGTGTGTCGAGCAATGCTGCAACCTGGGGTCCTACATGTCCGGTTTCTCCATCCACTGCACGCCTGCCCATAATGATCAGATCAAAGGGTCCAAGAAAATCTATCGCTTCTTTTAAGATGTTCGCTGTGACAAAAGTGTCGGAACCGGGATAAGATTCGTCGGAAATCAAAACAAGCCTGTCGGTATCCAATGCAGCCACTTGCTTCAAGATCTCTTCGGCACTCTTTGCCCCCATTGTGACGACAGATATTTCCGCCCTGTAGGTTTCTTTTATGAGTAAGGCCTGCTCCAACGCTGAACAGTCGGCAGGGTTCACCGCCACACCGCTTCTTTTTCTGTCCAATGTATAATCGTCATTCAATTCAGCGGATGATATTTCTACCACCGGCTTCATACAAACAAGAATTTTCATTATACTTTTACCTTATCAGAGCTTATTATAGATACTCTCTAAGGCGGCCTGTATTTCCTTGTAAACCTTAAATTTCTCCTTATAAATCCGCACATTTTCCTTTATTGGGAGAACAATTTCCGCTGTTTTGGAGCATACTGCCACACTCTCTTCGAAAGAAGAAAAGACTCCGGAAGCCACTCCGGCCAGCATAGCGGACCCTATAGACGAATCGTCGGTAATCACACGCTCCATAGGCATATCTATAACATCAGAGACAATTTGACGCCAGATGGGGCTTTTTGAACCTCCGCCAATAATCCTAAGTGTATCATCCATAGGTATCTTAAGTTGTCGCAGCACCTCCATGCAATCATTCAGCGAGTAAGCCACACCTTCCATAACAGCCCGGCCGAAATGAGCTTTTGTATGGTAGGATGATATCCCTGTAAAGCTTGCTTTTAATTTGGTGTTCTGATATGGAGTCAACTCTCCCTGCAGGTAGGGATGAAAAAAAAGGTTGTCAGAGCCTGCAGAAATATCAGCAGCTTCATTGCCGATTAGCGTATAAGCGTCTGTTCCCTGATGTTTTGCCTCATTAATTTCAAATTGTCCTAACACATCCCTGTACCATCGCATGGATTGGGCGCAGGTTTTAGTAGCAGTCCCCGGATACCATAACCCGGGTATCACATGACGGTAACATACCAGTTGGGGATGAGGGTATGCCACTTGGGTAACCGGACATATTCTTCCGGCTGTAGCCAGCTTAATTGTGGTGTTCCCCTCCTTGATATTTCCGGCAGCATAAACCTCCATGGCTGTATCCGTTGCTCCCACCGCCACAAGGGTGTCCGGTGAAAGCCCGGTCTCTGCACATATCTCAGGAAGAGGTGTGCCTGCAATGTCTGCAGGATCCAGCACTTGGGGCATTTGATCTCTGTTTAGTCCACACAGGGCAAGAAGCTTGTCGCTCCAGTCGTTCTTGGGTTCATCCCGCATCATTGCCCCCATGACTTCTATGGAATCCGAAGCCATTTTCCCGGTGAAGCGATATCTGACATAATCTTTCAGGAATAGAACTTTTACGATACGCTTAAAATTTTCAGGTTCATGGCGCTTGATCCACATCATTTGCGGTAAAGTCCATATTGGACCCGGGCTATTATAGGAAAGCTCCATCAGTTCATCTTTAATAGCTTTCAGTTCGGCGGATTCTTCCACGCTCCTGGAGTCAGACCAATAAATTGCAGGACGGATTACATTATTCTTATCATCAAGCAGTACAGCTATATGCGTACCGCCATCAAAGGATATGGCTTTTATATCCCTTGAATTCACCTGGGAACGTTCGATTATCGTTTTAATATTTTTAACGGAGGCCCTGTAAATCTCCTCCATATCCTGCTCCGCCCAACCTTTATGCGGATAAAACATAGAGTACTCTTCAACGGCAGAGGAAACTATTTCACCCTTTTCATTTATCAAAGTTGCCTTTGATGATCCGCCTCCCAGATCTATGCCCATTAAATATCTCATTCTGCTTTCTTTCTCCTTTACCTATAAAAGACAATCCAGTACGAAGTAACTATCTCAGCATACGCTGTTCAGAAGAATAAATATATCTTCTGTCTTCATGCCGTCGGGTCTTGTTTTCTTAAAATTGGAGGCACAGCAAGGGCAGGCTGTTATCAACATATCTTGCCTTGATTCGGATACATCTTTCCATCTTACGCTTGTGATTGCATCGCACATACTGCTCTGAGTTTGCTGCATTAAAGCGCCTCCGCAGCACCGGGTAAGCTTTCTGTTCAGAAACATCTCTTCAAGCTCAATGCCCATAGCTTTTATAATTTTTCTTGCAGGCTCGCTTTCCTCCAGATCCCTAGCCAATCTGCAGGGGTCATGGTAGGTGGCTGTCTGTCTGGTTTTTCCCGGCACCAGCTTCCCGTTTTCTATCAGGCTCCATATATATTCCGTTGCGGTTACAAATGCCAGTTGTTCCGGCAGGATGCCCCATTCTCCGCAAACATGTTTAAAGAAGGCACAATCCGTGGGGTCCAGAACGATAACAACCTTTGCATCCGATGAAACAATCTTATCCATACATGCCATTGCCTTCTGTCTTACGTCATCCACATACCCCATAAGCTCTCCCAGTTGGGCGCCGCTTACCGGTTCATTCTCAAACGCCGTATACTTTATATTTGCTTTCTCCAATAAATCCATATAAGCTAAAGCAATAGCACAAGATCCCCTCCGGCCCGCTTCGCCAATGTAAAGAAGCACCTCGGACTTGTCCGGCAGCTTTTTTGTTCTCTCTGCCAGCTCATCACAGGGAGGTTCCTCATAAATGCTCCCATTGATGGCTCTATCAAGGACTTTCCTCACACCTGCAGGGACAGCATCTTCTACGACAGCCTTTGTTCTTGCTTCCAAAACATAAACCGGTGGGTCAAAGCCAGTTGCACAGTCGTTGGTGCATGCTTTACACAGGCAACATTCATACATAATTGCCAGACCATCTTTATCAAGAGGTATATTTCTTGATTCCATAGATACCAGGAGTCCCTTTGGCCTTGCGTTGTGGATCTCTTTTCCCGTCGCAAGTCCAACCGGACATACATGCCTGCACATCCAACAGAACCGGCAGGCGTCAGCATTCTTCTTCGCTTTTTCTGTAAACATCGTCCGGCACCTCCTATAGTCCCAATTTATATGGATTCATTATTCCGTTTGGATCCAAAGCCCTTTTGAGGCCTTCAAGCACCTGCATCGCCGGACCGTATTGCTCCTTCATAAGCCTGGATAGCTTAAGCCCTACGCCATGATGGTCATTGATGATGCCCCCGTTCTGCATTGCAGCACGGACACCGGCATTCCAGATCTGATTGTGAAGTCTGATGGCTTCTTCCGGATCTTCGGGGGGATTATCCATTATAAATCTGTCATATATCATTGTCCCCCAATCATACCAATGAGAACAATGTGCAATAAATCTGACCCCCTCGAAATTATCTTCAATGGCATGCTTCATTGCCCAATATATTTTTTCAACATTATCGAATGTTGCGGCAGTATCCATTGTCCCGAACATCTGGGGATTATTCATAATGTGGCCGGGATAAAAGAAGGTTATGCGGTTTTCATACCATTTTTCTCCATACTCGGACCCAAGGTCCTCGGCGCCATATTTTTTGCACACTTCAAATATATAGTTCATCTCGATATTGACGGATTCCTTCATCCCTTCCACCGCAAGGTTCATGAAAGCACCTTTTTTCTCCATGCCGATTACTTTTTTGATAATAGAAACCGTCTCGGCTTCATCAAACAATCTCATGATAGATGGCTTTATCTTCTGCACAATTTCACGGCAAGCTGCAATCCCACCGGAAAAATCTTTAAAAAGGAAAGCCCTGAACTCCCTGCATTCGGGTATCTCCACCATCTTAAATGTGGCTTTTGAAATCACCCCCAAAGTGCCTTCCGAACCGATAAAAATCTGTTGGAGGTCCGGTCCGGCTGCATGTTTGGGTACAGGCAGAGTATTGATAATGTCCCCGTTCGGCAGAACTACTTCCAGGGTGATGCACTGGTCGTCTATCTTTCCATACTTTGTCGACATGATACCGATACCCCGATGGGCAAGTGCTCCGCCTACTGTTCCACAGGTCAAGCAACTTGGAATATGCATTACGGAATAGCCTTTCTGATTTGCATGCCACTCCAGATGCTGGAAAATCATTCCACTCTCGGCGGTTATCGTCCTCGATGATTCATCAATATCAAGCAACTTGTTCATACGCTTCACGTCCAGAATAATGCCGCCGGCCATTGGTAACGCGCTTCCCTGAGAACCGGATCCGCCTCCCCAAGTATGTACCGGAATTTTATAATAGTTTGCAATCTTTAATACTTTAGATACTTCCTCCGCGCTTCCCGGGCTTATGATATATTCCGGCTTCGGAGGCTCCTTCCCCTTATCCACCCACATTCTAGAGATCCAGAAGTAGTCTACACCATAAGTAAACTTCTCAGCGGAGTTTGTGCTGACATTTTCAACGCCCACTGCATCCTCAAGTTCGCTTTGGACCATATTTATCATAAATGCTTTCAGTTCCATAATGTCTCCTAACTACACATTGTCTTTTTGATGGCCTGTTAATTGGCCTATGACAGAAGTTTTATTCACAATTTTGGTTGTTATTCTGAATATTGTTTTCACACCGCTTGTAATTCAGAAAATGTTATATATACTTATGTATTGTATTAAAATAACAAGGAGCAATGTAATGAACAACACTAACAACGTATCAACTCCGGCGCTTTTGCTGAGATTGAAGACTTTACTGCCTAAAATGAGCCGTGCTGAAAAACAAGTTGTCGAGTACATTTTAAGCAACCCGGAGGACGTTATACATCATTCCGTTTCCGATCTTGCAGAGTACAGCAACGTCAGCGACGCTACTGTTGTAAGAGCTTGCCGTGCTATGGGTTTTGACAGTTTTCAGCATTTTAAAGTAACCTTAGCACAAGGAATTGTAACCCCCTTGCAGAGCATTCATGAAGAAATCAATTATGACGACTCTGTTGAACAAATCATCAACAAAGTATTTCAAGGAACTCTCCATACCATAAATTTTACCCATGACACCATCAATGTATCCGTGATAGAAGAAGCGGTAAACACTTTGATGAACGCCGAAAAAATTTACATCATGGGGCTGGGAAACTCTCATGCCGTCACTATCGATCTGCAACACAAGTTGCTTCGACTCGGCCTACATGCCTATGCGTATACGGATTCCCACCTTCAAGCTATCGCCGCCTCTTATCTCACTGAAAAGGATCTTCTTTTTGCCATCAGCCATTCGGGCAGTTCTGTGGATATCGTGGAAAGCGCTAAGATTGCCAAGAAAAATGGAGCTACCGTGGTTTCTTTAACAAATATTGGAAACTCTCCACTAAGCCGTATCAGCGATATCAAGCTTTTCACCGCCAGCAATGAAACCAAGTACAGAATCATTGCCATGAACTCAAGAATCGCCCAAATGGTGATTATCGATGCGCTCTATACTATAATAGCTACCAGAATTCCGGATATCGCTAAAAGCTTCCACCATATTGAAGAGGCCCTAGATACAAAGAAATATTAATTACTTGCCGATTCTTCCAGAAATGCCTGCCTGCATAACCAAGCAGGCATTTTTGTTAAACCTCAAGTCAATATTTATTTGAATTCAGCATCTGCTTCTGCGACGGCTTCCTGATAAACAGCAAGCCCCTCCAGCAGAGCATCCATTGGGATAATAAGCGGTGGAACCAGCTTCATGGTGATTCCCGCACCCACTGCCGCAAAGAACAGGAGTCCTTTCTCAATGCATTTTTTTGTTACTGCCAAAGCGAAATCCGGGTCACCCTCTTTTGTGCCGTTTTTGACATAGGTACAAGCCTGCGCCATGCCCATGCCACCGGTATAGCCGATTCTTTCAGGATATTTAGCCTTCAAATCCCGAAGGAATGAGGCCATTATCTCACCTTTTTCAGCGGCAGCAGAAGCCAGATTGTTATCGACCATATACTTTATTGAGGCTGCCGTTGCCGCTGCGGCCAGAGGAGAACCTGAATGAGTAGAAGTCATTGTATTCGGTGCATAAAGGTCCAGGATCTCAGCCCTACCGACAACAGCCGACATTGGCAGCGATCCGCTTATACCCTTGGCACAGGTGAAGAGGTCGGGTAAAATTCCGTAATGTTCAAAGGCAAACATCTTTCCCGTCCTGCAAAAGCCTGTCTGAATCTCATCCATAAAGAGCACGATATCGTATTTATCACAGAAATCCCTGAGTTTTTTAGCGTAGCTCAGCGGAATGGGGTGGCAATATATGCCCTGATAGGACTCTGTCAGGATTCCCGCAACGTTTTCCGGCTTCACACCTGCTTCGCTGATGGTGTCAAGAAGGGTCTGGAACATCTTATCTTCATCAAAAGCTGGGTTTTTCGGGTCCGCCCAATCAAAGGTGTATCCATTGGGGAAATCCGCCAGAATGATGTCCGGATCCAGATTTTTTATCCATGTTTTCAGGCTGGGCATACCGCCGAGCATTTGCGATCCCAGTGTTCTTCCATGGAATGCACCGTTATATGTAATTATAACGTTCTTATCCATGCCATGCTTTTTATGTGCATAGGTCCTGGCCAGTTTCAGAGCCGTCTCAACCGCCTCGGTACCTGTTGAAAGCATAAAAGCTTTTGAGTCCGGGATGGGTGAGACGTTAACTATTGCTTCCGCTGCCTTGGCTCTTTCCTCTGAGGGAAACAGGTATGTGCACAGAAGAGGCTTTTCTACTACTTCTCTTATCGCATTCTGCACTTCCGGATTGCCATGTCCCACATTTGCGATCATAACTCCTGAGCTGAAGTCAATCCACTTGTTTCCGTACTTATCGTATACATTGTAACCTTCCGCATGATCCCAGACCACAAGAGGCTGTCCGCTCATGGACACAGGCTCATACTTTCTGAGACTTTCGATGACCGGAGCTGACTCCGGAACAGGAATAGGTGTGCAAATGCACCTATGTTTCGTTTTTACATGGGGCACTGTTTTGGGGGTCATTTCAAAGCTTCTTCCATTCATTTTTCTTTTCCCTGTCCTGTCTGACGAACAGGCTGTCTCCTTTCTGTTTTGTTACAACCAATAATTAATTTTTATACATCTCAAACCATTTTCCCCATCTTGGGGATCAAGGTTGGGATAATCGGGATAAATAATCTATAAGTTTACGCTTTACTATTCTAAAGGGATGCCCCCGGATTTTCGCCAGCGGAGCAACATTTAAATTCTCGCAACACCGGTTTTAATAGCCGCTTCGGCTACAGCTGCCGCCACAGCCTTCCCAACCCTGGGATCAAATGCCTTGGGTATGATATAATCTGGGCTTAGTTCTTCTTCGGAAATAAGGCTCGCAAGGGCTTTCGCTGCCGCCATCTTCATCTCTTCGTTAATATCCCTGGCTCTGACATCAAACGTTCCTCTGAAAATTCCCGGGAAGGCCAGCACATTGTTGATCTGATTCGGATAGTCGGAACGTCCCGTGGCTATTACTTTTGCGCCTCCTTTCTTGGCGTCGTCGGGAAAGATCTCCGGCGTGGGGTTGGCACAGGCAAATGTGATGGCATCGTTCGCCATGGTTTTCACCATTTCTTCCGTCAATATTCCGGGGGCCGACACCCCGATGAATACGTCTGCTCCCTTGATTACGTCAGTCAGACTTCCGGCAACCTTTTCTTTGTTTGTAACCAGTGCCAGTTCTTCCTTGGCCGAATTCATCCCCTCTGTCCGTCCTTCATAGATTGCTCCGTTCCTGTCGCACAGCGTCAGGTTTTTCATGCCGGATGAAAGTAGAAGCTTTGAAACCGAAATTGCTGCTGCCCCGGCACCGTTGATCACGACCTTGATCTCATCCGCTTTTTTCCCAACCACCTTCAAAGCATTTGTCAGGCCGGCTAAGGTTATGACTGCTGTGCCGTGCTGGTCATCATGGAAAATAGGTATATCACATTTTTCCTTAAGTTTCTTTTCTATTTCAAAACAGCGGGGTGCCGATATGTCTTCCAGGTTCACTCCCCCGAAGCTTCCGCTTATCAGATGAATCGTATTGACGATTTCATCCACATCCTTGCTTTTTATACATAGAGGAAAAGCATCAACACCACCGAAGGCCTTAAAAAGGACGCATTTGCCTTCCATTACAGGCATCCCTGCCTCAGGGCCTATATCTCCCAACCCAAGCACCGCGGTGCCGTCCGTTACCACAAGGCAGAGGTTATGGCGCCTGGTGAGGTCGTAACTGAGGTCAACATTTTTTTGTATCTCAAGGCATGGCTCCGCTACACCCGGAGTGTAGGCCAGAGATAGATCCTCCTTCGTTTCAACAGGTACAGTCGCAATGACCTCGATCTTCCCTTTCCATTCATAATGCCTTTTCAACGATTCTTTCCGGTAATCCATTTCTGTTCCTCCCCTTGCCATTAATTTATTGTTCTTTTATATCAGCTTTCACCACGATGGATATGCCTTCGGGTATTATTGTCAAGACCGCATCCGACCCCTTTATATTACGGGCCATTTCCATGGCGGTTTTAATATCCGGAGCATATATCATTTTCATGTTTTCAATCATTTCCCGATTTTCTCTTTCCGTTACGAAGATGACCTTATGCTTTATCAATATTCTTGAGAGAATCTGATACTCCCATTGGTCCGGCTTTGTCTTATCCTGAGGTGTAGTTTGTATCTCCCTGTACAACGCAGCAGGCGAAGAACACTCTTTCAAAGCTT
>CAYOYO010000006.1:0-3250 GCA_964408195.1 uncultured Oscillospiraceae bacterium
CGGGTATGATTATAATGAAATCGTAACAAAATAATATAGTAAAATGCGATGAAGAGGCTACCACCTCGGAGCAGGGCCCGATGAGGGTTGCCGGCGGATTCACTGTCCGTCGTTATATAAATGAAGAATTCGTTTGGGTGGAACCGCAGAATATGCCCCAAGCATTGTATTTGCAATTGCTTGGGATTTTTTATGAGAAAACTACAGGAGGAAAGAAAGATGAATCAGGAAACGTTACAGGAGAATTCCCAGGAATATAAAGTCTTTGAGGCAAACCCGGAGAGCAGGCCCTTCCGCCATACCAGCTCCCACATTCTGGCCCAGGCTGTTAAGCACCTGTTCCCTGAAGCCAGGTTAGGTATCGGCCCGGCCATCGATTACGGTTTTTATTATGATTTTGATCTTGACCATCGCTTTACCGAAGAAGACCTCACCGCCATCGAAAAAGAGATGAAAAAGATCACAAAAGCCAACATCCCCTTGGATAGATTTGAACTTCCCAGGGAAAAAGCCATAGAGTTCATGGAGGAAAGAGGGGAACCCTATAAAGTGGAGCTGATAAACGATCTTCCCGAGGATGCGGTCATCTCCTTTTATAAGCAAGGGGATTTTACAGATCTCTGCGCGGGGCCCCATAAAGGTTCAACTGCAGCAATAAAAGCTCTTAAACTTACTTCGGTTGCCGGCGCTTACTGGAGAGGCAGCGAGAAAAACAAAATGCTCCAGCGGATCTACGGCACATCTTTCCCCGAGCAGAAGATGCTGGATGGATACCTGAATATGCTGGAGGAAGCCAAGAAGCGGGATCACAGAAAAATTGGAAAAGAAATGGACCTCTTTGCCATCATGGAGGAGGGACCCGGCTTCCCCTTCTTCTTCCCCAAAGGCATGGTCATCCGCAACGAGCTTGAGGCTTTCTGGAGGCGGGCACACCGGGAGAGAGGCTACGAAGAGATCAAGACCCCGCTGATTCTGTCTGAGGATCTCTGGCATACCTCGGGCCACTGGGACCACTATCAGAACAACATGTATTTCACGAAGATAGACGATGGCAATTTTGCCATCAAGCCCATGAACTGCCCCGGTGCCATGCTTGCATACAAGCGAAAAATGTACAGTTACCGGGATTTCCCCATGCGGATCGGCGAACTGGGACAGGTGCACCGCCACGAACTTTCCGGTGCCCTTCACGGCCTGATGCGGGTCCGGACCTTTACCCAAGATGACGCCCATATCTTCATGCTGCCGGAACAGATGAAGGAGGAAATCGTCGGCGTCATCGACTTCATCGACTACGTGTATAAGCTCTTCGGCTTTAAATATCATGTAGAGCTTTCTACAAGACCGGAAAACTCCATGGGAAGTGAGGAAGAATGGAATCTGGCTACCAACGCCCTAGAGGAGGCTCTAAAGGAAAAGGGCATGGACTTCACCGTCAATGAAGGAGACGGGGCTTTTTACGGTCCGAAGATCGATTTCCATCTGGAGGACTCCATCGGCAGGACCTGGCAATGCGGCACCATCCAGCTTGACTTCCAGATGCCCCAGCGCTTCGACCTGACCTATGTGGGCAGCGACGGGGAAAAGCATCGCCCTGTCATGATCCACCGGGTGATATTCGGAAGCATTGAGAGGTTTATCGGCATTCTCACAGAACATTTTGCAGGAAAATTCCCCTTGTGGCTGGCTCCTGTTCAGGTCAAGATCCTCACGGTAACGGAGAAATTCAACGGCTATGCTTACGAGCTGGAGAAACGTTTAACGGAAGCAGGCTTTCGTGTGCAGGTGGACGGAAGAAACGAGAAAATCGGTTATAAAATCAGAGAGGCGAGAAATCAAAGAGACTCGTATCTGCTCGTGATTGGCGAGCGGGAGGCAGAATCCGGCACCGTTTCGGTCAGGTCCAACAGAGAAGGAGAGCTTGGAGAGATGTCTGTGGATGCACTGATGGACAGATTGCGACAGGAGATTGATACGAAGGCTTTTGAATAAACCGGGATGACAAAATGTATGGGTGTTTTCAAAGGGGCTATGGCCACTGCGAAGCATCCATCTTTTTTTTGGAACCAACAACCGAACATTCTTATAGAGTTTTTCCATCAGGCAACAACTCCCTCAGAAGCGTATGCATTTCATCGAATCGTCTGGCACGTACCTGCATCCGCTTCTCAAGACGTGCCGCAAGATTATATGTGAAATCCTTGCAGGCATCTTTGTTATATAGCTGAATCGTGCTTAAATGCATCACATCGATACCTTGTCTTTCAAGTATGGCTGACCGCATCATATCCTTGCCCTGATCCCACGGGGTGTTATGATAAGCAAAGCTATCATATTCGACGGCAAGTTTTGCCTGCTTGTAATACAAATCGGTAAAGCAGCGGCTTTGTCCAAGACGTATCTGTGCTTCATTTTTCAACTTTATCTCGTAATTAAAAACAGCCCCACCGAGCCCGTACCCTCCTAGATGGTGAGGCAGCGTTAAAATCATATAGGCAATGGATTCCATAATCGATGCGGAACCGTTTTCCACATACTTCACTGCCTGAAGGGCTTTACGGTGTCCTCGGTGCCCCGCAGTCTTATTAAGGAACATTTCGAGCTTTTGCTTTGCGGTAATCGCCTCAGAAGGTTGACCGGGCGAATGGGAGCACAATTGAAGACCCAGCAAAATGAGCCGATGAAGACTCAATTTACATGCAAGTTCCAGAAAGACCAGCTCTGGCGATGACACTGTCTTTCCGTTTCGGATTGTCAACGCACTGACGGGCAGGCTGCATTGGCAAGAATGAACCAGCTTCCCACCATTGCGGAACCTAGCTTCTTGTTTGGAAACCGTAATATCAATCCCGTTGGTTTCTGCAATTTTGAAGCCGATGACTGTCTCAATATACGGGATGCTCCACATTTCTGCAGCTGAGAAGTGGCTTATATGTTTGCTCATGTGACCATTATACACCTGGATATGTAAATTTGATAGATAATAAAGGAAATTTATGAAATTTATGTATTTGACAAAGAGAAAGATATTAACCATACCGGCCCCAGACCGGCGAGTGCTCAAATTTGCAGGTTTAGGACGAGAAATCCGCCTGAAAGTAAGGATTTATGTGTAATGAGGGCAAATCCGGGGGATTTGCCCTCCCTTTGCGTCCTATACTTGCAAATTTGAGCAAAAGACTGGCAACGCCGGCCGCTGCCACATGTGATACCGACAACGCCGGCCGCCGCCACATGTGATACCGACAAC
>CAYOYO010000006.1:3350-31547 GCA_964408195.1 uncultured Oscillospiraceae bacterium
CCGGCCGCCGCCACATGTGATACCGACAACGCCGGCCGCCTTTCCAGAATTACAGATAAAGGTGTTGACACCGTACTATGTCATATAGTACACTTAATGCGGAAAATCCTGCTTATGCTTTGTTATAGGGCCTTACAGCAGGAGAAAGGGGTATTATGATATGTTTCAACTGGATTTGAAGAGTAGAACATCCATCTACGAACAAATCGTTGACAATGTCAAGGAGCTGATTCTGGCCGGCGTTTTATCGGCGGAAGAGAAGCTACCCTCTGTTCGCGAGCTTTCCAAAACCCTAACAGTCAACCCTAACACCATCCAAAAGGCCTATCGTGAGCTGGAATACCAGGGCTTTATCTACACGGTAGCAGGACTTGGTACTTTTGTGTCGGCATTTTGCCAGAAAGAGCCGGATCAGAAAAGGGTGCGAGAGGTCAGAGAAGAGCTGAAGCGTGGTATTCGGGAACTGCGGTTTTTGGGGTTGCCACAGGAGCAGATATTGACGCTGATAGACGATTTGCTGGAGGAAAGAGGTGATTTCGTATGATAAAAGTTCAGAATGTAGACAAGGCCTTCGATGGCTTTACCGCTCTACGCAATCTGGATTTGAATGTGAAAAAAGGGTCCATCTACGGCCTTGTGGGCACCAACGGGGCGGGAAAGACCACGCTGATCAAGCATGTGACAGGGATTTTGAAACAGGATAAGGGAAGCATTACCATAGAAGATGCTCCTGTTTATGAAAACCTGAAAATTAAGCAAAGGATGGGCTATATTCCTGACGATCTTTACTTTTTCGCGTCTTACAATCTGAAGGAATCGGCGCGGTTTTATCAATCCATTTATCCCGGCTGGAATGGGGAACGTTACAACCACATGGTGAAACAGTTCGAACTCAGCGAGAAGCGGAAGCTTTCCAAGTTTTCCAAAGGCATGCAGAAACAGGCCGCCTTTATTCTTACCATGTCCTCTATGCCGGATTATTTGATTCTGGATGAGCCCATTGACGGTCTGGATCCCATTATCCGAAAACTGGTGTGGAAATATGTGGTGGAAGATGTGGCGGAACGGGAGATGACGGTACTGGTATCTTCTCACAACTTGAAGGAGATGGAAGGGATATGCGATTCCATCGGCATTCTCAATAAGGGGGAAATGATGATCGAAAGGGATCTGGATGAACTGAAATCGGACATTCATAAGATTCAGGTGGCGTTTCGGGATAAGAAGGAAAATCCCTATGAAGGGCTCAATGTTCTCCACAAAGAAAGCCGGGGAACAGTAGATCTCCTTATCGTTAGAAACCGGAAGGACCTGGTGGAAAAGGTCATCTCGGAAAGCAATCCGGTAATCTTTGACCTATTGCCCTTGTCGCTGGAAGAAATATTTATCTATGAGTTAGGAGGTGGAAACAGTGAGATCGAAAGCATCCTATTTTAGCATCTCTATGCCTCTTATCCGGGAAAATATGCGGAGGTTCTGGGCGGTTCCGGTTCTTGCCTTTTTGGTCTACTTCCTCTCCGGTGTATTTCCTATTCTCATGTCTTACAAAGATTTGAACTCCATGGCATCCTATATTGAAATGTCGCTACACAATATGCAGCCTTTCTTTATGGGAGCCCATCTTCTGGTGCCTGTGATCACAGCAGTGCTGCTGTTCCGCTATCTCCAGAATGTGAGCTCTGTTGCCGTGATGCACTCTATGCCATTTACCAGGTCCAGGCTGTTCAACAGCGGTTTCCTGTCAGGTCTGATCCTGATCGCTTTGCCCATACTGGTCAACGGTATCATACTTTTCTTGCTCGCCAAACCCACCTACCGTCAATGGGGCTATGGGGAGGATTTCACAATTTCCACGGAGAATGTGTTTGCAGCGGGAGAAGTGTTCAACTGGGTTGGAACATCCCTGCTCATCGTATTCGTACTATTCAGTGTTGCGGTATTTACCGGAATCGTCACGGGCAATAACCTGATGCATCTGTTGACCTCATACTTCTTCATCTTCCTGATCCCCTTGCTGTATGCGGTGTTCAACTTCTATTTTCAGGAGTTCCTTTACGGCTTTGACCTTTCGGGCAATTGGATGGATGTGTGCCTTGCAATCTCTCCCTATACTGGCATACTCAACAACGGAGGCTATTTCTCCACGGCAGCGGTGTTCTACTATATCGGAACCATCCTACTCATGTTCTTTGCCGCCGCGTTTCTATACAATAGAAGGAAGCTGGAGAGAGCTTCGGATTCCTTGACCTTCGGCTTCATGAAACCCATACTCTGCTACATCATAGCCTTTTTGGGCATGACCATGCTGGGCTTTTACTTCCAGGTCTTAGGCGAGGAAAGGCTGTATATGTATGCTGGATTTGCAGCGGGTACGGTGATTTTCTTCATCATCGGACAGATGATTGTCATAAAATCCCCACGGATTTTCAACCGTGAGGGGCTCAAGAGCTTTTTGGCCTATGCTCTCATCGCAGTGCTTTTCCTTTCGGGTCTCAATATGGATATCACCGGCTTTGAAAAGAGGGTTCCCAATCCGGATAAACTGAAAAGCGCGGAATTTAATTTGTTTTATAACTCGGTCTTGTGGAGAAGCGGGGAGTACCAAGAAGAGCCGCTCCTTACTACTCCTGAGAATCTGGAAGCCCTTACTGCATTTCATCGCAGCATACTGGACAACAGAGACCGCTTTGAGAATGGACAGGAAAACCTTTACACATCGGGACTCAGTCTCGCCTATGACACGGGGACATTCTTCCCCATGAATCGCCGCTACAACATTGACTATCTGTTCTGGGTGGATAGTCCTGAATTGAAGTCAATTTTCGAGTCGGCGGAATACAAGTCAAAGAACTCCTTTTATAATGTCAAAGCCGATGCGTATACCCAGGCAAATTTCTATTCGGAATTCGGCTCCGGAAGGGGAGAGGAAATAAGGGACAGCAGGTTGGTGGAGGAGTTGGTAGCCTGCATGGAGAAAGATTTCCGGGCCATGAGCTATGAAGATTTCGTGAGCCTGCGCCCCAGTTATGCAAATATTGAAATCCAATATACCTATACGAAAGAAGGGGTCTTGGGTGGAACCGGCGAAACCGGATATATGAGCTTTCGTGTACCGCTCACTGCAGAAAACACCATAAGCTGGCTGGAGTCCCGGGGCTATTCCTTTGCTCTCACGGCAGATATGGTGAAAAGCGTCGACATCTTTGCGCCCAAGTCCGCTGAAGGATCTGTTATGGGAAGGCCCGGAGCTGTTGCCGTTGAAACGAAAGACATAAGTTACAAAGATGGGACTCCCATCATGCAGATCACCGATAAAGAAAAAATAGAAAGAATCCTGAAGAGTTACCATACATCACCCATAGATTTTAACAAAAGCTATGAAATCCGTATTCAGTATACTCCCAATGACCAAGATCTCGAAAGGGAGAAAGGGGACATGGGAGATGACGGATATTTCGTCTATGGCTATATAAACGGGGCACTTGATTTTCTAAATTGATGCAGTCAAAAGGGTTCGTCAGGGGACAGGTGGATGATGCCCATCTGTCCCTTGACAGTTATAACGTGTCATCTTCATCAAAATCTTCTGATAGTATGGGGATTGCCACAATAACGTTTTTAGCGTCTTCCAATGTATCTTCGGGGACATAGAGTTCGATGGGATAACTGTAGCTGCTGCCCATTATGATTTCCATGGCGTTGCCGGCACCCTTGTATCTCTTGATCACCGGAATCCCCTCTCCCCGAAGTTTGGATTCCAGGATGTCTGCTTCAAGGGAGTTCATAGCTGTTGTGAGATAAACACCGTTCCGCCAATCCTTACCCTCTTTTTTTTCGAACATAGTCCACCTCCTGTAGGAATTTAATGCAGCTTCAGTATAGCATATGCGCAAACGCAATGTTATAATTAACATCAAAAGGGTATTAATAACCGCTTATTCAATTGTCGGGAGGATGTTGTGCCTGTACTGGAAAACCCTGTGAGCACCCGGTTGGAAATCCTGCGGACCGTATATAAGCTTGCGGACAAACAAGTAGGGAAAAAAATAAAATTGGATGCCGCCCAGATCAACGGAGGCTATTACAGTGAAATCTATCATCAGATGCTTTTTTTGCAGGAAAGAGGGCTGGTAGAGTACAATAGGAATATTGTGAGCAAGCGCTTTTTCGTTTCCATCACGGAGGCGGGAAAGGCTTTCCTGGAGGACGCTTATCATGCCTTGACGCTGGAAGAACCGGAAAAAGATCGGGCGTTGAAGGAGATATTCGCGAGGATTAAGATTTAAGCCGCTTTGCGGTCATTGGAGGATTGGGAAATGAGAAAAGGTATTTTGTCGGTGTTGTTGATCTTATCGTTGGTAATCGGGGCCGGAGCCGCTGCATTCAGCGTGGAAAGGGCCATCGTGCCGGATATGAATTTTGTGGGCCAGCCCATCAGCCTATCCCTGGACCAGGCCATCAAAATCATGCAGACGGAAGGGAGCCGCGCTCAGACTGCATCCCTGAACAAAGGGTCGGACGAAGCGGTAGCCAAGGGCTATAAAGAAAGTGCACAGAGCATAGCGGATTTCTTCAACGATTTAGAGCAGATGAAAACCACCTTGGGCGGGGTGCCCATTTCCGTGTCTTCGGCTGCAGAGGCCAGTGGGTTGACAGAGTCAAACGAGAAGATCGTAAAGATGAGACGTGATTTTGCCAAGGAGCAGCTGGAAGCCAACTACCAAGCAGAGCTCAATGAAATCGAAGCTATGACAGTAGAGGTCTATTACGGAGTTCTTCAGGCACAGGAAAACCTGAAGGTGTCAAAAGACAATTTGGCCAACCAGAAAGCCATTTATGCCAACACCATGAAGAAATACAAGCTTGGTACCGTAGCAAGGGTGGATACCCTGACAGCTGAAACCCAAGTGCTTCAGGCAGAAAGCCAAGTGGCAGCCGCTGAGACTATGGTTAAAAATGCTAAAATGAGCTTTAATCTGCTTTTAGGATATGATCTGATGCAGGATGTTACCCTCACCGACGGGTTGAAAATGGTGGAAAGTCCTGAAGGGACTCTCACCGGGTTTATCGAAAGCGCGCTGAAGAACCGCAATGAGATTAAAGGGGTAAGGCTTGGCGCAGAGATTCAGGAACTACTGCTTACCACATTGAAATATCGCTATCCCCAGGATTCATCCACCTATCTGAAGCAGCAGGCAGCTGCCCTGCAGGCAAGGAAGTCGGCAGAGGATCTGCCGGTTCAGATCGAAATGGATATTCGTTCCCGCTATATGGATATAAGCGATAAAAGGCAGGCCGTTACCGTGGCCCAGGCCAATCTGGCAAATGCGAAAGAGGGATATCGGCTGGCTCTCATCAGCTTTAACGCGGGCATGAACACCTTGACCGATGTGCAAAAGGCTCAGATCTTATCCTTCCAGGCAGGCCAGGGTGTGGCCAAGGCTATTACGGATTATGATCTGGCTGTCTTTGCCTTCTCTCATGCCACCGGGGTGGGAACCACAAGGATACCCCTATAACTTGACGCTACAGTCAAATGGAGGAGCTATGTTTAGAGAAATGAGGCTTAGCGCCAATATGACCACCAATGAAGAAGCTGAAGAAATGCTGAATAAAGCAACCAATGGAGTTTTAGCTTTAGAAGGGGATGAGGGATACCCCTATGCTGTCCCTGTGAGTTTTGCCTATAAAAACGGTAAGATCTATTTCCATAGTACCTCTGAAAACAGTCATAAGATGGAATCGATCCGGAAGAACCCGAAGGTTTCATTTTGCGTTGTCACACAGGATGATATTATTCCTGAAGCCTTTAACACATTATATCGCAGCGTTATTATTTTCGGAAAAGCCAGGGTCTTAAGTGATGATGCAGAGATGAAACAGGGGATCATGGCAATTGTCGAGAAATATTCCCGAGGTTATTTTGACGAAGGTAAAGCTTATATGAATGCCGAAGCGGGAAATTTCTGTGTCGTGGAAATAAGCATTGAGCACATGACGGGGAAAGCCGGAAGCTAAAAAAAAATAATTAGGAGACCCGCCGCGGACCAGCCACGGGGACAGATCCCTTGCCCGATCCGCAGCGGGTTTTTGTTATTCCAGCATTTCACATAGGTAGCTAATCGGGAACTCCACATCTTGGGATAAGAGGGAAAGCACCGCGTCTGCATCGCCGCCCGGCTTTTGCAGAAGTGGCAGCTTGTTCAGCAGCATTCCCATAAAGGAATTATCCTGATAACGGATTTCATAAATAGGATACCCTTCTAAATCATAAGCGCCGGCCATATGCTCCAGTGTTTCCCGGTAAGTGGCCACCTGGTCGATCAGGCCCAGTTCCTTAGCCTGAAGAGCTGTATAGATGCGCCCGTCCGCCAGTTCTCTAACCATGTCAAGATCCATATTCCTTCCCTCTGATACGATGCCCACAAACTGGTCGTAAGCTTCATCCACCAAGGACTGGAAGATCCGGAGTTGTTCGTCGGTAATGGGATCCACCATGCTTCCCATTGCCTTATTCCTACCGGCAGTTATGGTCACTGCTTTGACTCCGTACTTTTCCAGAAAGCCGGACAGGTCATAGAGAGTGCCGATGGTTACGCCGATGGAGCCGGTCCAGCAGTTCCGATTAGCGAAAATCATGTCGGCGGGGGCGGATATGTAGTAACCTCCGGAAGCAGCCATGGAAGCCATGTAGGAGTAGACGGGACGCCCGGTCTCTTCTTTGTATTCCTTAATCTTCAGGTAGAGTTCATCGCTTTCATAGACACCGCCTCCCGGAGAATCCACATAAAGGATCATCCCTTTGTTATTGCTGTCGTTAATCAGATTGTCGATTGCACCGATTGTAAAATCATGCTGATAGTCAACCGCCCGGCCCCAGGTATCCACATTGCCTTTGGCGATGACGCCTTCCACATAGATGACAGCCACATAGGGCTCCGGCGGCGCTGTAGATGGCGAATCGGAAAACAGGTTTTTAATCGCCAGACCAGTCACAATGGCAAATGCAAGGATGCAAAGAAGGATGATAAGCCATATGAAAAGACCTTTGCGGCCCTTTTTCCCCTTGGGTTTGGCTGGTTCCAGTCGATAGATCTGTTCCAGGTCCGGATTGCGGTATGGTTCCTGATTTTGATTTTGTTCCTGTTCTTGCATTCATCGATTCCTTTCAAACTGAGCATGGCTGTTTACCCTTCTATTTTCCCCTTTTTTCAACAAGGTGTCCAGCCTTATTTTATGGAAAGCTGATTATGCCGGATTTTTCCGTTCGAACATCTAATTTTACCGAATGAATTGTTGTGGATGTGGATTTCTGTTATTATAATAAATACCTGTAGCAAAACCCCTTAGGTTTTGCCCGGATGTATTTATTGTAACGCTCGTGAAGCAAGCCGGAGCAGCGGCTTGCCCTGATGTTATATTATGTATGCTGCTGATACAGAATAAAGGAAAAAGGATGCGTGAAGTATGAACAAGCCCATTGTAGCTGTAGTCGGAAGACCGAATGTGGGAAAATCCACTTTTTTTAATAAAGTACTCGGAAAACGTCTCTCCATCGTAGAGGATACACCGGGAGTGACCAGAGACCGTATTTACGGCGAAGCCGAATGGAGGGGGATTCCCTTCATTATGATAGACACGGGAGGGATCGAGCCGGATTCCGAAGATGTGATTCTTTCCCAAATGCGTGAGCAGGCGGAAATCGCCATGGAGACTGCACAGGTGATTCTCTTCCTGGTGGACGGGAAAGACGGTCTGACGGCTTCCGACCGGGAGGTGGCGTCTCTGCTTATGCGCAAGGGGAAAGACGTGATCCTGGTGGTAAATAAGGTGGATACTTCAATTCTTCCCGACGATTTTTATGATTTTTATGAATTGGGTCTGGGAGAACCCATCCCCATCTCTTCGGCCAACATGCTTGGTCTGGGAGATTTGCTGGACCTGGTAGTGGACAAGTTCCCGGAGGGAACGGAAGGACAGGAAGATGACGACCGAGTCAGGATTGCTGTCATAGGAAAGCCAAATGTGGGGAAATCCTCGCTGATTAATGCCCTAATCGGAGAAAACCGCTTAATTGTCAGCGATATTGCGGGGACTACCAGAGACTCCATCGATACTCCTTTCCTTTGGCAAGGAGAAGAGTATGTGCTCATCGATACCGCAGGCATCCGACGAAAGAGCAAAGTCACCGGGGACATCGAGAGGTACAGCGTGATTCGGGCCATCTCCGCCATAGAGCGCAGCGATGTGTGCGTCCTGATGCTGGATGCCTCAGAGGGAGTCAGCGAGCAGGATAAAAAGATTGCCGGCATGGCTCACGAGGAAGGGAAGGGAATCGTGGTGGCGGTGAACAAATGGGATCTCATCGAAAAGGATACCAACACCATAAACCGATTCCGCAAGGATATCCTGGAAGAGCTCCCCTTTATGTCCTATGCGCCGTCAGTGTTCATCTCTGTGAAGGAAAAGCAAAGGCTGGACAAGGTCATGGAGACAGCAAAGATGGTGTCCGAAAAGCGGGCAATGCGGGTTCCTACGGGCCAACTGAATTCCCTGATCATCGATGCTACCATGATGAAACAGCCTCCTTCCGATAAAGGGAAGCGCCTGAAAATCTATTATGTAACCCAAGTGGGTGTAAAGCCTCCACTGTTCTCCTTCCAGATTAACAATAGGGAGTTGATGCACTTTTCCTATTCCCGCTACCTGGAGAATAAAATCAGAGAGGGCTATGGCTTCGAAGGGACCTCCATCAAATTCGTTTTCCGCGAGAAAGGAGAAAAAGAGAATGGGTAATTTTTCTTCAATGGGCGGGAGTGGGATATTGTTATGGGTCGTTGCTATAATATTGGCATATCTGATTGGAAACCTATCCCCGGCTACTTTGATAAGCAAGGCCTCGGGCATAGATATCCGCAAGGAAGGAAGCGGTAACCCCGGCACGACAAACATGCTCCGGGTAATGGGAAAAAAGGCAGCCGTTCTCACACTGCTCATCGATATCGGAAAAGGTGTTGCGGCAGTTTTGCTGGGTGGCTACCTGGGTGGGGAGACACTATCCGTCTATTGCGGACTTGCAGTATTCATTGGACACATCTTCCCCGTCTTCTACCGCTTCAAAGGAGGGAAGGGGATTGCAACCGCCTTTGGGGTACTTTTAGCTTTACATACGGTTATGGCGCTTCTCTGCCTTGGCGTGGCAGTGCTGGGGTTTGTGGGAGCCCGCCGTGTTTCCGTAGGAAGCCTCCTTGCGGCCCTGGCCTTACCTTTGCTTGCATGGGTCTATCTGCCCGATCATATAATCGTGTTTGCCATTATGGCTATTTTAGTACTCATCAAGCACAGAAGCAATTTACGGCGGCTCGTGAGAGGGGAAGAACCTAAAATCAGCTTTAAGAAGAAAGCATGACAGGAAAGAAATACCGATAGAAGAAGTCGAAAGATAAAGTCGATAGATGAATTTCAACGGGACCGTTCCGTGAATCAAGGAGGTAGTATATGGAGCAGAAAATCGCAGTGTTAGGTGCAGGGAGCTGGGGAACCGCTCTGGCAGTGAGCCTGTCGGGAAAAGGACATTCCATCCGCATCTGGGACATTGATAAAACCCATGGAGAAGCATTGAAGAAAGACTGTGAGAACAGGAAATACCTTCCCGGAGTGAGATTCCCGGAGACTATGTCAATCGTGGATACAGCAGAAGAAGCCATCGAAAAGGCAGATCTGGTTCTCTTCTCCGCCCCGGCTCAGCATTTTCGCAGCGCGCTGGAAGGGGCGATTCCTTATTTGACAGAGAAAATGGTCTTAGTGAATGTGGCAAAAGGAATTGAACAGAAAAGCCTCATGCGCCTGTCGGAAATCGCCTTTGACAAATTACCCGGAGCCAGGTACGTGGTTCTTTCCGGCCCGTCTCATGCCGAGGAAGTGGGGAGAGGACTTCCCACCACGGTAGTTGCGGCTGCAGAGGATGTGAGACTGGCAGAATTTGTTCAGGATGTCTTTATGACAGAGAGGTTCCGTGTTTACACAAACACCGATGTGGCAGGGGTGGAGTTCGGCGGTGCATTGAAGAATACTATCGCCTTGGGTGCCGGAATTTCTGATGGAATGGGCTTCGGCGACAACGCAAAGGCTGCTCTTATGACCCGGGGTATTACGGAAATCGCTCGTCTTGGAGTCAGACTGGGAGCAAAAGCTGAGACCTTCACCGGATTGACCGGCATCGGGGACCTGATCGTTACCTGTACCAGTATGCACAGCAGAAACCGGCGCTGCGGTATCATGATCGGAGAAGGGATGAAGCCCTCCGAGGCCACAAAGAAGGTGGGCATGGTAGTGGAAGGCATGTATACAACCCAGGCAGCCTACGATTTGGCAAAACGCTGTGAGGTGGAAATGCCTATCACAGAGCAGATTTATGAGGTAATCAACGAGAAAATCGACGCAAAGACTGCTGTAACAGCTCTCATGACAAGGCAGAAGAAGCACGAGATTGAGGATTGCTTTGACGGGCGTTATAGCACTTGCAGGATTAAGGAATAAACAACCATAAATGTGATAATAGCCCTTTGCAACGTTAATGTGATAATAATTCGGCAGCAGATTGAAATGGCGGAATATGGCCATTTCAATCTGTTGCCGAATTTCATTATTCGTAAAATCCTATTTTCTTTTGCCCTTAACCCAAAAGACGGATCAATATACTCTGGTAACGGTGAAGTTGTGATCCTCCAGAGCGTCCAGTATTTCTACGATGTGCTTATGGCCGTTGGTTTCTACCGTTACTTCCAACATGACTTTGTTGGAATAGCGGTCAATGGTCTTGAACTGGTTGTGCTGAAGCTCGATGACATTTGCCCCGTGATTTGCAAGAATCTCCGCCACTCTGACCAATTGCCCCGGCTTGTCCGGCAATTCCACGGAAAAGCACATGATGCGGCCTCTGGTGATGAGTCCTTGGTTGATGATTTCGGAAATAGTCAGCACATCGATGTTGCCTCCTGTGACTAGGCAAACTATATTCTTGCCTTTTTCCGCTCGTTTCCGAAGGCCGGCAAGGGGAATGACGCCTGCCGTCTCCGCCACCATTTTGTGCTTTTCAATTACCAGGAGCACGGCCTCCATGATTTCCTTTTCCGTAACGGTTATGATTTCATCCACAAAATTTCGCACAATGGCGAAGGTCAGATCGCCGGGTTGCTTTACAGCAACGCCTTCTGCAACCGTTTTCAGGGAAGCAAGCCTTGCCACCTGTCCTTCCTCCAGAGAAATTTTCATGGCCATAGCCCCAACAGGAACTACGCCTATAATCTTCACAGAGGGCTTTATCGCTTTAATGGCCAGAGCGATGCCGGATATGAGGCCGCCCCCGCCAATGGGAACAAGGATCTCATCCATCTCCGGAAGTTCCTTAAGCACCTCCAGACCGATGGTCCCCTGTCCACAGATCACATCGTAGTCATCAAAGGGATGGACGAAGGTATACCCTTCCTTTTCCGCCAGTTCCGCTGCATGGCGGTAAGCCTCATCGTATACATCGCCGTGAAGGACAACTCTGGAGCCGTAAGCTTTCGTGGCATCCACTTTCAGGAGAGGGGTCACATTGGGCATGACGATGGTGGATTTTATTCGCTTCTCCCTTGCCGAATAGGCAACCCCCTGAGCGTGGTTTCCCGCAGAAGAGGCAATCACACCATGATTCTTTTCTTCCGTTGTTAAGTTCGAAATCTTGTTAAACGCACCTCGTATCTTGAAGGATCCGGTTCTTTGCAGATTCTCCGGCTTCATATAGACGTTGCAGCTGTATTCCGTGCTGAAAAAGTCACTATGTATAAGCGGTGTTTCAAGCAATACGGGCTTTAAATTCTCTGCAGCCCTTTCGATGTTTGCGCGATGGTCTTCAGCTAGGTGTTTCTTGATTTGATCGGCATCCATAATTGTCTCCATCTGTTTTTTCACGTGTTAGTAAATATAAAAAACAGTTTATCGCTTTTCTTTGAAATCGTCAAGAAAGAATGATACAATGCTTTCGACTGCTAAAGTTTAGGAGGACTTAGGTTGAACAACAAAAGCTTTTATATACAGACCTTTGGTTGTCAGATGAACGAAAGGGATTCGGAAACCCTTGCAGGAATGCTTCGGGACCTGGGTTACACGGAAAACCCGGTCAGAAACCAAGCCGATGTGATCATTATCAATACCTGCAGCGTAAGGGACAACGCGGACAAACGGTTTTTCGGCACGTTAGGACAGCTGAAAAGGATTAAGGGGGACAGACCGGACCTGGTGGTAGCGGTCTGCGGCTGCATGATGCAGCAGCAGCACATCATCGACACATTAAAATCCAAATATCCCTGGGTGGACCTGGTCTTTGGCACCCACAATCTCCACGAATTTCCTGCACTCCTGGGCAATGTGCTCGGCGAAAGGGAGAAGATCGTGGAAGTTTGGGACCAGGCGGAGAGCATAGTGGAGGGACTTCCTTCCCAGAGAAAACACCCCTACAAAGCCTATGTGAACATCATGTACGGTTGCAACAATTTCTGCACTTACTGCATCGTGCCCTATACGAGAGGCAGGGAGCGGAGCCGGAATCCGGAGGCGATTCTGCAGGAAGTGGAAGAGCTGGTAAAAGACGGCGTTCGGGAGGTAACTCTACTAGGTCAGAACGTGAATTCCTATCGAGGGCAGAATCAGGCAACAAATAAAGACGACGCAGCAGGGGAATATACGAACTTCGCCGCACTGATTCATAAATTGAATAATGTAGAAGGTCTGGAGAGGATAAGGTTTATGACCTCTCACCCAAAGGATCTTTCCGATGAACTGATTGATGCCTATGGAACCTGCGAGAAGTTGTGTCCTCATATTCACCTTCCTGTGCAATCGGGTAGCACGGAGATCCTTACAAAGATGAACCGAAAGTATTCAAAGGAAGGCTATCTTACTTTGGTGAAAAAGCTACGGAACATAGTGCCGGATATTGCCATAACGACGGATATTATTGTGGGATTTCCCGGAGAGACTTTGGAGGACTTCGAAGAGACTTTGGATTTGGTCCGTAAGGTTGGCTTTGATTCCGCTTTTACCTTTCTCTACTCTATAAGGAAGGGAACGCCTGCCGAGAAATTTACAGAACAGGTTCCGGAGGATGTAAAACATGAAAGGTTCAACCGGTTGGTGGACATGGTAAATCTCATCTCCGCCGAAAAGAACAGTGCTTTGGTAGGACAGGTGACGGAAGTTCTGGTGGAGGGAAAAAGCAAGACCAACCCGTCCTTTTTCGCCGGCAGAAACGGCGGGCATAAGTTGGTTAACTTCACTGCTGATTCGGATGTAACAGGTCAAATCGTAAAGGTGTTGATTACGGACAGTACCACCTTCAGCCTGACCGGAGAGGCGCAATAAAAAGTAGAAATATCCTCGATTTCACTATCGGTCTACACTCTCAACCCGTCATCAAAGGCGGGTTGTTCTTCTATTCCTTTCAATACATTTTCTTTGATCCAATCAACATACTCCCGTGTCTGTTCCGGAGCTCTTCCCACATAATCTCCGGGGTTCAACATGGCTGACAGGGTGTCCCTGTCCAGTCCGAAAGCCGGATCCTCTGCAATGCGGGCAATCAAATCGTTTTCGAGTCCTTTTTGCTTCACATTTTTGGCCGCTTCCATGGAATGAACCCGGATCCGCTCATGAAGCTCCTGGCGGTTTCCGCCTTTCAAAACTGCATCCATCAGGATGTTTTCCGTGGCCATAAAAGGCAATTCCCGATTCATGTGGGCCTCTATGACTTTCGGATAGACAACCATGTTCCCTGCTATGTTTAAATAGATGTTCAGTATAGAGTCTACTGCTAAAAAAGCCTCCGGGATGCTGATTCTCTTGTTGGCGGAGTCATCCAAAGTCCTCTCAAACCATTGCTCCGAAGCAGTCAAGGCGGGATTCAGGGAGTTTACCATCACGTAGCGGGAAAGAGCAGCCATGCGTTCGGAACGCATGGGATTGCGCTTATAAGCCATAGCCGATGAGCCGATCTGATTGGACTCAAAGGGTTCCTCCATTTCCTTCAAGTGCTGGAGCAGACGGAGGTCGTTGCTGAACTTATGGGAAGACTGGGCAACGCCGCTGAGGAGATTGAGGATCTGGCTGTCCAGCTTCCGGGGATAGGTCTGACCGGAAACGGGAAACACGTCAGGATAGGACATTTTTTCCGCTATGAGATAATCCAGCCTCTTTACCTTATCATGGTCCCCGGAAAAGAGTTCGAGGAAGCTGGCCTGGGTACCGGTGGTTCCTTTCGATCCCAACAGCCTCTTGTTTGCAAGCTGATGATCGATGGCCTGAAGATCCATGACCAGGTCCTGAAGCCATAGTGTGGCTCGCTTGCCTACCGTCGTGAGCTGGGCCGGTTGAAAGTGGGTGAAGCCTAAGGTGGGAAGATCTTTATACTTTAAGGCAAAATCACATAGCCTCTCTATGCAGCCCATCAGCTTTTGCCGAATCAATCCAAGGGCTTCGTCCATGATGATAATGTCCGTATTGTCGCCCACATAGCAGGAGGTGGCTCCCAGATGGATGATGGGCATTGCCTCCGGACACTGCTGCCCGTAGGCGTATACGTGAGCCATAACATCGTGGCGCACTTCCTTTTCCTTCATCGCGGCTGTTGCGTAATCGATGTCGAATATATGGTCTTTCATCTCCACGATTTGCTGCTTTGTGATGGGCAGGCCCAGCTCCATCTCACTTTCAGCCAGTGCCACCCACAGTTTTCGCCAGGTGGAAAATTTCTTGTCTGCCGAAAAAAGATACTGCATCTCTTCGCTGGCGTAACGGGACCCAAAAGGGCTTTCATATCGGTCGTACATAGATGTTGCCTCCTTGTCATTTTTTATCCTATCATTTTGCGCAGGTATGTACAAGAAAAAGTAAAGAGATAAATCTTCTCAGACTTATCTCTTTTGTGGAATCTCACATCTATTCTGTTAATTTAGTTGATATTCCCGGCACACATTCCACGGCCACGCCCTTGGCCAAAGCCCTGACCTCCACCGAAGCCGGCTCCCATTCCTTGTCCGCATCCTCCGAGACCGGTGCCGTCACAGTTTGCCTGATTCTCTTCCATTGCGGCGATTATCTCATCGGCCTTTTCCCGTGTCAGTGTTCCGTCTGCGACCTTTTGCTCAAGAACAGCCTTTTTAAGCTGTAGTATTTCGCTCTTGAATTCCGGAAGCTTTCCCGCTTCGCCTGCTATGGTACCGTACGTTTTGCCCGATGCCGCCTTGTCCTCGATAACACTGTCAACAGATTTACCGGTTAAACCTGCAACGATTTCGGCAGGTGTACCGTAGGAAGTTGCAAATGCCGTGACCGACATGGCACCTATTAACAAAATTGTCATGCCAAGAACCGTGAATTTTTTAAGCTTATTCATACTGACCTCCTTTTCATCTTTTCAAATTGAATTAGGTTTAACTTTAACCTGCCTTTATCCTAACCGGCAACTATGGCAAAAGTATGTTATTTTCTATCAGATTTTTTGACAATTTCATTTTACAAAACACAATTTTGACATAGATCTTATTTACAATATAATAATAAGTAAACGGATCAACGGTTTAAGTTATGGGGGAGATATATGTTAACCGTGCTGATTGCCGATGACAATCGCCAGATCGCTTCTGTTTTGGAGGAATACATTAAAAAGGAGGGGTATATACCCAAGCTGGCCTTTGATGGGCAGGAGGCCATTGACCTGTTCCGGAAATTCCAGCCCGATATTGTATTGCTTGATGTGATGATGCCCAAAATAGACGGATTCGAAGTCTGTCGGGAAATTCGCAAGAACTCCAACACCCCTGTGATCATGATTACGGCAAGGGGTGAAGACTTCGAAAAAATCATGGGCCTGGATATCGGAGCGGACGATTATATCGTGAAACCCTTCTCTCCAAGCGAAGTGATGGCAAGGGTGCGTGCGATTCTGAGGCGGGCGGAACGGACGGAAGGACAAAAAAAACAGATCAAGTCCATTCAAAATCTAACAATAAATCTCGATGACTACATGGTATCCATCGACGGCGGACAGGTATTGCTCACAAAAAAAGAACTTGAGATTTTGTGGACTCTTGCCGGGAATCCAAACAAGGTATTCTCCCGCGATAATCTGCTGGATAGCCTTTGGGGCTATGATTATTTTGGCGATAACCGAACCGTGGATTCTCACATCAAGCGCTTGCGGGCAAAGCTGGATGAATATCCCCATGACGGATGGGACATAAAAACGATTTGGGGTGTGGGCTACAAATTTGAGGCAAAGACCGAGGAATAAGATGAAAAATAAGATTACGGTAAAACTTGCTCTCTACTTTTCTGCCGCATTGCTTCTGTTTTCTCTCGTTATCGGAAGCGTTTTTGCCATGCTTTTTCAAAACCATACCATAGAAGTCCACAAAGTCGACCTGGAAAGGCGGGCTGCTACCATAGCAGCAACCCTTTCTGACCTGATTGCCGATATAAATTCCGGAAGAATGGGTCCGGGCATGGGTTCCATGGGCAGCGGACAAGCCCGGTCCGGCGCTTACCTGCGGTTTTTGGACGATATCGCCATGGCTGACGTGTGGATTGTGGATGAAAATCTTACCCTCCTTTCAAGCCCTATAACCGGCAGAACATATAACTATGGAGATTTGCCCGAAGATGCCGAAGCCGTGGTCAAGGAAGTTTTTCTTGGAAGTGTGACCTTCAGTGAGGGATTCAGCGATTTGCTTAAAGTACCCACATTAACGGTGGGGACTCCTATTTTTTCGGAAGGCAGAGTGGTAGGGGCTTTACTCTTGCATTCACCGGTGGAAGGCGCAAAAGAAGCAACCGCCCAGGGTATCCGTATTCTCATCATAAGCATTTCAATGGCCTTGTTCATATCCGTACTCTTATCGGTAATCTTTGCCCGCGCTTTTACGAAGCCTTTGAGAAAAATGAAAGACACCGCTATTTTGCTTGCTACCGGCGATTATGCGGCAAAGACGGGGGTGTATCAAAAGGATGAAATCGGCGAGCTAGCCTCGTCTTTGGATGTATTGAGCCAAAGACTGGAACAAGCCAGAGAGGAAACAGAAAAGCTTGAGAATCTTCGACGCGGTTTTATTGCAAATATCTCTCATGAGTTAAGGACACCGGTGACTGTGATCCGAGGGTCCCTTGAAGCCCTTTGCGATGGCGTTGTGACCCAGTCCGAACAGGTTGACCACTACCATCGTCAAATGCTGAATGAAAGCCTGTTTCTGGAAAGGCTGGTCAATGATCTTCTGGACTTGTCACGGCTTCAGAACTCGGATTTCCAAATCGACATACAGAATATAAACCTTTGCGATGTTTTGACGGATGCTGTTAGAAGCATAGGACAGATGGCAGTTGCAAAAAATATTGACATCCGGTTATCTCTGGATCCCCAAGTGCTTATGACCCATGGTGATTACGGCCGTCTGCGCCAGATGCTCCTGATTATACTGGACAACGCGGTAAAATTTTCTTCCAAAGGGCAGGCTGTTATCGTATCGTTGAAGGAAAACACGGTTACCATCCGTGATTACGGCAGCGGAATTTCAGAATTGGATCTGCCCTACATCTTCGACCGGTTTTATAAAGTGAAATCAGAGGAAAACAAGAACGGCTCCGGTCTGGGTCTTTCCATAGCAAAACAAATTGCCGACCGTCATGGAATCGGGGTATCGGTCAGCAGCAAGATGAATGAAGGAACGGAATTTCAATTTCGTTTTCCTGCTGAGGGATGAAGAGCAGGCGGACTTTGTTTTTTGTGCATAATGAGAGAGACCTCCTAATATATTGTACAGACATATTGCAATATGAAGGAGGGGCATAACTTGGAAAACCTGAATATATATGAAAGCATGGCCGAAAGGACCCGGGGAGACATCTACATCGGAGTCGTAGGGCCGGTGCGAACCGGAAAGTCCACCTTTATCAAGCGGTTTATGGATCGGATGGTCTTGCCTAACATAGAGGAGGGCCATCTGAAAGCCCAGATTACGGATGAATTGCCCCAGAGCGGTACGGGGCGCACCATCACAACCACCGAGCCGAAATTCATACCGGCTGAAGCCGTGGAAATTCGGCTTTCCAACCATAGCCGGTTCAAAGTGAGGATGGTGGATTGTGTAGGCTACATGGTGAAAAACGCCTTGGGCCACATGGAAGACGGCCGACCTCGCATGTTGAATACCCCTTGGCAGGAGGAGAAGATTCCCTTTGCGGAAGCAGCGGAAATCGGCACCAGAAAAGTGATAGCAGATCACTCTACCATAGGCCTCCTGGTGACCACAGACGGAAGTATCGGTGAAATCCCTAGGGAAGACTACATACCGGCAGAAGAAAGAGTGGTGAAGGAGCTGAAGGAGCTGAACAAACCTTTTGTCCTGGTGCTCAACTCCATTTCGCCAAAAGGGGCCTTGGCACAGAAACTCCGGGGAGAGTTGGAAACGAAATACGACATACCGGTTATTGCAGCGGATTGCGCGAAAATGGGAACCGATGAGATCCAAAGCATCCTGACCCAGGTACTTTATCAGTTCCCTGCAACGGAACTGGGATTCATGCTCCCCGGTTTTATGAAAGGTCTGCCTGAGGATCATCCAATCAAGTCAGCGGTCATCGCAGGGATTAAAGATTGGAGTCAGAACATGAACACGGTGAGAGACATCAGAGACACCGTGGCAGTGTTAGCTGACGGAAACATAATCAATGATGTGGTGATTACAGATATGAACCTGGGAGACGGAAGAATCTTAGCGGAGATCCGTCCCGTAGATGGTCTGTTCTATCGGCTGATCAGTGAAATAACGGAGCAACAGGTTTTAGATGATACTCAGTTCTTCCCCTTGATCAAGGATCTGGCCGCGGCTAAGAAGGCCTATGACAAGATTGCTTCCGCCATGGCGCAAGTGGAGGAAACGGGCTATGGCATTGTTCAGCCCAACCTCTCTGAAATGGATCTGGAAGAGCCGGAAATCTTCCGACAGGGAAACAACTTTGGCGTACGGCTCATGGCGAAAGCTCCAAGCCTGCATATCATCAAAACGGACATTACCACCGAGGTGGCTCCTGTAGTAGGCAGTCTCCGCCAGAGTGAGGACCTGGTGCAGTACCTGCTCAGCGAATTCGAAAGCGATCCTTCAAAGATCTGGGAAACCAATATTTTCGGAAAGTCACTCTATTCCATGGTGACAGAGCAGATGGAATCCAAACTTTCCAACGTGCCGGATCATATCCGGGTAAAAGTCCAGAAATCTCTCCAAAAGGTATCCGATGAGGGAAAGGAATATATGATCTGCATCGTCCTGTAATTTAAGGGGTGCCTTGGTAGCGAACAAGTGTCGGAAAGCAACTAAATACCATCCATCAATCACAATAACGTTGCCCATTATAATCCGGGCAACGTTTTATTGTTTGGACAAAGAACTGCCGTTGCTTTTCGGTGATGGGCGGACTATTATCAAATTGAGAGCCAAAGGATTTGTGGGAATTCCGGAACTTTGCGCGCAGAACATCGTCATAAAAATATAAGGTAAATTTACCCACTGTTAGGGTGAAGCTGTAAGAATCGGGAGGCAGAATCATGAAAAGGAGTAGAATAGGGAAGGCAATCATTGGTATTGCCGTTTTTGCGGTGTTTCTCTTTGTAGGCTGCACACCTGTTATACAAGACCCGGCTGGAGATGAAAAAGGTGTCAGCCTTCATTTTTCTCCTGAGGAGTATCCGAGAGTGGACGGGTCCACCCTGACCATACCTTTTTCGGAGGCAGTAGGTGCCGCAGTGATGAATCTCCCTATTGAAGAAGCCCGCCAATACATCCTTCATAACACCACTCACAATGCATATGTAAATCTCATCGACGGCAATGCGGATATTATCTTTGTAACGCCGCCTTCGGAGGAGGAATTGGCTTATGCCGAGAAAATGGGTGTGGAACTGGATGTCATACCCATGCTAAGAGATGGTTTTGTCTTCTTTGTCAACGAGAACAATCCCGTGGACGGGGTAACTTTTCAGGATATCGTAGATATCTACTCCGGTAAGATTACCAATTGGAGAGAGCTGGGAGGAGAGGATAAAGAGATTATCGCTTACCAGAGAGAGGAAAATTCCGGCAGCCAGACAGGAATGCTGAAGATGGTCATGAAGGATGTTCCCATGACAGAAGCCCCCAAAGAACTGATGATCGGCGATATGGGCTCCATCATCGATGCAGTGGCCCTCTATGACAACGATGTTTCGGCTATAGGCTATTCCTATTACTATTACGTCAAGAACATGTGGGGGGATGAGCATATCAAACTGCTTGCCGTGGACGGAGTAGAACCCGGTGACGATACCATCGGAAATAATACCTATCCCATCGTGTCAACCACCTATATGGTGCTGCGTTCCGATGAACCGGAAGGCAGCAATGCCAGACTTCTGGCCGATTGGATTCTCTCTGCCGAAGGGCAGGCGGTTGCAGGGGAGAATGGCTATGTTCCTTTACAATAACAGTAAGCGGCAGGGTATTCAGAATCGGAAAAGAAGCGGGAATCTGTGGCAGCTTGGGCTGACCCTTACCCTGATTTTGATATTGGCCCTGGCTGTAATCTTAACTTTCACCGGATGCGAAAGCCTGGGCCGGGACAATGTGCCGCCGACTACGGGGAATCCGGAAACCGAAGGAGAAGGGTCAACCACGACGGAAGGCTACTTTACAAGCGGCAAGTCTGTTACAGCACCGGTAGAAATCTTATATACCGTGCAAAACCCCTTGGAAATCGTCTCGGAAGTAATAACAGAAGGAACCGATGAAGAGGAAGGAATACAGGTCAGGCATGAAGTGATCCGCATTTCCGGTTTGAAGGATAAGGAGGTTGAGAAGAAAATCAACGATAGAATTCGGGAAATCTATGAAGAGCTTAAAATGGAGTCATTACCTCCCTTCCGGGGGATTAAAGCAGCCATTCCCGAGAACGCTTTGTTGGTAGAGGATTATATATATATTGCGGAAACGGCGAATTTCAACAACATTTTGTCCGTTTGGTTCAACCGCAGCGCCACCTATGCCCTTCCCGGCGCCACCAAGGTTCTCCCGGAGGAAGGCAGCAGCTATCTGAGAGATTCTTCGGGATTTTATCACAACACCGAGTACGTTTCCACCCAGGAAGCACTGAACTTCGACCTGAACACGGGAAACGAGATCACTTTGAAAGACGTATTTGCAGATAATGTAGATTATCTTGCCCTGCTCAACGATGCAGTGTCCCGGCAACTTGATGAAAGCAGCGCCCAGGAGGAAGGCCACTTCGTCCGCTGGTGCGGAATGAAACTGACGGAGCCCTTCAAAGGCCTGTCCCCGGATCAGAAGTTCCTACTCAGACCATACGGAATAAGCCTGATTTTTGATTACAACACTCCTGAGTTTTACTTATCGCATTTTATGGCACAAACGATAGAAGTAAGCTATGGAGAATTCAATCAGTCTATTGCCATAACGGAGCGGTTCTACGAGGAAGGATGCAGTCTCTTTTTAGAAGATAATGCGCCGGCCAAAGAACTGATGAGCGGCGATTATTTCGGTGTCCCTTTAAAAAAGCAGGAAGTGAAGATGGGTGGAGTAGATGTTTATAACTATGTGCAGACATCCCCACAGTTCCCTGAGACTTTTATGGGAACCGTCATGGATCTTTCAAACCTTCCGCAAGAGAGATTAGACCATCTTAACCGGATTATAAAAGAGGAAGGTACCAACTGGAGCGGAGAAATAAGAGGGTATTTTGAGCAGCGTGTTTCTGCGGCTACAATCGGCCCTTATGCTACCATCACAAGACATACCAACGGCGGAGCAAAGGATTATTGGTTTTTCTCAATGGAATACCACACTTATGAGTTGGAATCCGGTAAGGAACTGGTTTTATCGGATATGTTTATACCCGGATTTGACTACGTTCCCATTGTCAGGAAGAGCCTTGAAAAGGCTGTCTCCGATAATGGGGGACTCTACCGGGACGGAAACAGGCTATCGCCCGAAGAAACGGAACGGGAACTGGGCGAAATACTGTCAGGTGGCCTGGAGTTTTGTCCCTATTCCAACTCCATCCAAATCCTGGTGGGGGATGTTGAATTTGCCGGTTTTCGCCGGGAGCCATTAAGCGTCAATTTAACCTTTGCGGAAATCGGATATGAAAATTTGGCGTTTTTTCAAAAGCTTTAACCCGCTTTTTCCCACTTAAAGGCGATGACTCCGGCGATCATTAGCCCCAGACCGACCCATTTACTCCAACAAAAGGGGACTTTTTCAGCGCCAAACCACCCAAAGGCATCGATGATGGCGGCTACCAGCAGTTGAGAAATCAAAATGACGGCAATTGCATGAGTGGGGCTGAGATTTCCGATGGCCAGCATAACTGTTACAATGATCACGGTGCCCAGAAATCCGCCGGACCAATAAACCTTATTCACATTGGAAAGCTGAGAGAAATCTCCTTTTCCCAAAAGCCACATGGCGAGAATGCCAAAGGCCAGGGCGGTTCCCTGAACGAAGACATTGGATTCATAGAGGCCTATCTTCTCGCTTAACCTGGTGTTGATTACCCCCTGCAGGCTCATAGCGGCTCCGGCAACAACACTCATAATGGATCCCAACATAAAAAAACACCTCCCGGCTATTGTGCCCCGGCAGGGCTCAATTATACAAATCTGCTAATAGATAATATGGTCGGAAAGGTTACAGGAGATCGCTTAAAAGGCGGGAAATGGATTCCTTAAACTTGATCCACAGGGAGCGTTTGCAGTATGTTTCCCATGTCAGCTCCTCCGAGTCCCCTATGTCCTTTTCAAAGATACGCTCCAGTTGTTTCACTTCATTTCCATCATAGATAAAGGCATTTACCTCAAAGTTCAGATGAAAGCTTCGGATGTCAAAATTGGCGGAGCCTACGGAAGCCACTTCACCATCAGCGCAGATATTTTTTGCGTGTAAGAAGCCATTTTTGTAGATGTAAATTTTTGCGCCGGATTTTAGCAAATCGCCCACATACGATAATGTGGCCCAGTAAACAAACATATGGTCAGGCATGCTGGGGATCATGATGCGCACGTCTACACCAGAAAAGATGGCATTTTTCAAAGACTCAATAATACTTGAGTCCGGCACAAAATATGGAGTCTGGATGTATATGTTCTTCTTCGCCGAGGAAATCATTTTCAGATATCCTCGTTTGATCTCTGCCCGCCTGGATTCGGGGCCGCAGGATACAATCTGAATGCCCGAGGTCCCCTCGTCGATCACATCGTTGAAATACGCCGAGGCCAGCAGTAAGGGCTCTTTCGTAGCAGAACGCCAGTCTAGAAGGAAGCGAGCATTCATTTCCTGAACGCAGCTGCCCGTCAGCCGCAGGTGTGTGTCCCTCCAGTTGCCGAATTTCTTGCTTCTCCCCACATATTCATCCGCAACATTGAATCCGCCCAGATAGCCGATCTTTCCGTCGATGATCACCAGCTTTCTGTGGTTTCGATAATTCAGTTTTAAGGTGAGATATTTCAGTCTGGGGGCAAAGAAAAAAGCATATTTTCCGCCGGCTTCTTCAAAGTCTTTCAGCATGTAAGAGTTTATCTGCCGTCCGCCTAGGGCGTCGATGAGTAGGCGGACTTCGACTCCCTGTTTTGCTTTTTGTGTTAGTGCCTTGATGAAGGACAGGCCCATAGTATCATTCTTAATGATAAAGTACATAGCATGAATCGTTTGGGAAGCCTGAGAAATATCGTGAAAAAGAGATTCAAACTTGGCCATTCCTTCTGTAAATACAGAAATTCGGTTGTTTTGGGTGTAAAAGGATCTGGAATACCGCTGGTGGAGCAAAATCATATCCTGCCATTTCTCGGCTTCACAATTAGTAAAAACATATTCGCCGTTCTTTATGCTTTCTATCTGATCGTTCAGGGCATCGTCAAGGACAGAAGCCTCGTAGTTGGAGAGACTGAATATGCGCTGACGCGAAATGTTTTGTGAGAGGAGAAGATAAAGAAAAATCCCCACACCCGGAAGCATAAACAATACCATAATCCATGCAAGGGTTGCTGAGGGATTTTTCCGTTCTAAAAATATGACCGCAAAAGCAATCATGAAATTGATTGCATAGATCACCACCGGTATTTGTATCAAGCTGATCCATTCAATCGAAAACAATTTTCATACTCCTGATGACGGTGAAGCAACTACGAATGCTATATCAATGCGTCAAGCTTCTCCTCTAGAACCGGAGCCGGCAAGCCTCCTGTTACCCTCTCTTTGATATCCCCGTCTTTAAAGAAGAAAAGAGTTGGGATGCTCATCACCTTATACGTAAGCGCCACTTTCCTGTGCTCATCAATGTTAATTTTGCAAATTTTTGCTTTACCAGCGTACTTGTCCGCTAAGGCATCAACGACGGGACCTAAGGCCTGGCAAGGCCCACACCAGTCTGCATAAAAATCCACCAGAACAGGAATAGACGAATTTAGGACTTCTTCTTCAAAGTTGTCCGCTGTCAAATACAGAGTGTTTGCTGACATGTTCTTACCTCCTGAAATCAATACTGACCCTGATTTATCTTCACAAGATTGTGCTCAATGTACTACTTGGATATTATACCATTTCATCTTTCTGCCTACCGTAATACTTGCAGGCCATAAAGGAATAATATCTGTATTCATTGGCGCTTGAGATATTATACCATGAAAAACAGGAAACAAAACAGCAATAATAAAAGTATTGTAGAATAGCGCAACTTGTATTATTATATTACCTTATAGGGCGGACAAAAAACCGTCGTACCGTTATAATAAAAGACTTAGCAGGACATCATCACTGATTCGAGCAGAAAGGCAGCAAAATGTATTTCAGAAACCTGGAAAAAACAGATCCTGTAATCAATGCAATGATCCTCAGGGAAATGGCAAGGCAGGAAAACAACATCGAATTGATCGCATCGGAGAATTTCACTTCCGCCGCGGTAATGGAAGCATCCGGAAGTGCGCTTACGAATAAATATGCAGAGGGTTATCCCGGCAGGAGATACTACGGCGGTTGTGAGCATGTGGATGAGGTGGAGGATTTGGCCAGAGAGAGGATTAAATCTCTCTATAAGGCAGAATATGCAAATGTTCAGCCACATTCGGGATCCAGCGCAAACTTGGCCGTTTATGCCGCCTTTTTGGATCACGGCGATACGGTGCTCGGAATGGATCTTTCCAACGGAGGACATCTGACTCACGGAAGCCCGGTGAATTTTTCAGGCATCAACTATAACTTTATACCTTATGGATTAGATGAAGAGACGGAACGTATCGATTTTGACCAAGTGAGAGAGCTGGCCCGGAAACATCGACCCAAAATGATTGTCGCGGGAGCCAGTGCTTATCCCAGAATCATCGAGGCCCGGATCTTCCGTGAAATCGCCGACGAAGTGGGGGCTCATCTGATGGTTGACATGGCCCACTTTGCAGGCTTGGTGGCAGCAGGGCTTCATCCTAACCCGGTGGAGTATGCTCACGTCGTCACCACAACCACCCATAAAACATTGAGAGGACCCAGAGGAGGCGCAATCCTGGCCAAGGAAGAGTTCGGCAAGCAGATCGATAAAGCCATATTCCCGGGCATGCAAGGAGGACCTCTCATGCATATTATCGCGGCCAAGGCTGTATGTTTCTGGGAGGCAGCGTCACCCGAATTCGTGGACTACCAGAAGCAGGTCCTGGAAAACTGCAGGGCTTTAGGTGAAGAGCTACAAACAAGGGGTTTTCGTCTGGTATCCAACGGGACGGACAACCATCTGTTACTGATCAATCTGTTAAACAAAGGAATAACGGGAAAAGACGCCGAAGCTCTGCTGGATCGGTGCGGTATCACCACAAACAAGAATACAGTGCCTGGGGATCCCAATGGACCCTTTGTCACATCGGGCATCCGAATCGGCACGGCTGCGGCTACCAGCAGAGGCTTCGGAAAGGATGCGTTCGTCCGGATTGCAGAGGCCATTGCCCTGGTCCTGGATCACCCGGATGACAGCAATGAAGCCAATCGGGCTAAATCCATAGTTCGGGAACTCTGTAAGGCCTACCCACTTTATCGATAAGATCCCGGGTAGAAAGCGAGAAGCGGCAAGGAACGGTTGATAACCGTTCCTTGTCTTGTTATCTCCCGGGGATACAGATTCTTGTACCGGGGATCGAGTAATCTACAACGGAAAGATCTGGATTTGTCTTCATCAAATTCCTTGGAAGCACCTGAAAGCGGTCACAAATTCTGTCCATGCTGTCGCCTGTGCGGACATAATAGCAGTCTTCACGGGACCGTTCCATCTCCCGGCGCTCCTGACAGGGACCGGGGCAAGGTGGTGCGGCAGCCCCCGGGATGCAAAGCACCATACCCACCTGGAGATTGCAGATATCCTGGGTTGGGTTGGCTTTTATCAATGCATCCAGTGAAACTTCATTTCTCTTTGCAATCATGTAAAGGGTATCGCCTTCCACCACGGTATAAAGCATTCCGGAACAAGCGGGCCCTTCTCTGACGGGAAGGTTGGCAGGGGGTAGGGGTGGAGCCGGCGGTGTGGGTGTGGGTGTCCTGGTAGGTATGGGCATCGGCATAGGCATAGGAGTCGGCATTGGCATAGGTGCTGGCATGGGAGCAGGCATTGGCCTGGGAACCGGTGCAGGCATCGGCGTTGGCATTGGCATAGGAGCAGGAGTCGGTGCAGGCGTTGGCATTGGTACCGGAGCCGGAGTGGGCATTGGCGCCGGAGCTTGGCTTACACCGGGTATGCAGATTTGCCCTCCAACCATCAAGTTGTGGGGATCCAAGGTGGGGTTTGCCTGTAAAATGGATTCCAGTGAAACTTTGTAGTGATTTGCAAGCATGTAAGGAGTGTCTCCGGGTGCGATGGTGTGAAGGACCCCGCTACAAGGGGTGCCGCTTGCAATCGCCCCGTTTCCGGGGATGCAGATTTTCTGGCCCACCTCTAGACTATAAGGGTTCATAATGTTGTTTACCTGCATCAACCGAGATACAGGAACACCGCTTTTTTGCGATATGGAATAAAGAGTATCGCCTGCCGCGATGGTGTACATCTCTGTACATACGTAATCCCGGGGGACGGCAGGCGCTGTGGGGAAGGGAACCCGTTGGCGATCTTCTATCATATCGATTTCATCACCTCTCATTTACCTGATTCTCTCTATCGAATCATATTTATACCAATATATTTCAATCCCTTCCGTTTTGTGATAAAATAACCGGAATATCAGTGCTTCAAGAGAGGAGTTTTCATTGAGTCGTTTTTTCGCAAATCCGGCAACCTTGATTCTTGTAGCGTTGATGGCATTTCAAGCCATCAGCGATGGAAGATACGCAAGCCCCATGGAATGGCTTATGAGTACCTTGACCGTACTGCCGGGCATTATCATCGGTCTTTCATTTCATGAGTTTGCCCATGCCTGGGCAGCAAACCGCTGCGGGGATCCCACACCGAAATATCAAAACAGGATCACCATAAACCCTGCAGCTCATATTGATCCAATCGGGTTCATCGCCCTGATCTTTATCGGGTTTGGCTGGGGAAAGCCTGTCATGATCAATCCAAACAACTTTCGAAAACCCAGAAGAGATGAGCTGCTTGTTGCCCTGGCCGGGGTGACCCTGAATCTGATACTGGCTGTTCTCTTCATGGGCACTTTGCGGTTGCTCTACGAATTTGCAGCTCCCTTTATGATATCGGACATGGGACAGATTCTCCATGATATCCTGATTTCAGTTGTCTTCATAAACCTGGTGTTGATGATTTTCAACCTGCTTCCCATCCCGCCCCTGGATGGTTTTAACGTGATAACACAGATTTTTAACCTTAGAAATACAGAATTTTATTACAGAGTCTACGATAAGGGCTTTTTTGTCCTTATGATACTGATCCTGTTCAATATCACGGGGAGGATTCTCACTCCTGCTGTTTCGGCGGTCTTTTCCGCCCTGGCAGAACTCTTTTTCTAACCGGTGCCTTGAAATAAAGAGACGACTCATTTATGACCTGGAAACAAGAGAAACATCTCTTGTTCTGAAGATTAGCACTCTGGAGGAGAGAGTGCTAATCTCTTGTTTAATTCTTTCTATAAAAGGTATATAA
>CAYOYO010000007.1:0-7013 GCA_964408195.1 uncultured Oscillospiraceae bacterium
GGAACATGGGATTGAAATCCGCACAATAGCCCGGGCGGTGGATGTGAACATGGAAACTGCAAAGCGTCTAAAGAGCATTGTTTTGGCGGACGATGAAAGCATCGAAGGGGACGCTTTCATAGAAACCACCGGCTCAACCGGGCCCATGGGAAACTGCCTGACCTATGGAAACGGATGTTGTATGTGCATTCTCCGCTGTCCCGCCTTTGGGCCCAGGGTGAGTATTACCCAAAAAGCAGGAAGGGTGGACATCATGGGGCAGCGAAAGGATGGGGCTTTCGGCGCCTTCAGCGGATCAGGAAAGCTGGAGAAGGGTTCTCTTTCCGAAGAAATAAGGCAGGAGTTGGATGAAAAAGGTGTGGTAATTCTTCCCGTCCCCAAGGAGGATGTGACGAAGGAGAAGCTGGATTTAAAAGTTTGTCTGCAGTATGCTCTCCCTGAATATGCGGAGAATATCATCCTGTTGGATACGGGCTATGCGAAAATTATGACGCCTTTTGTTCCACTGGAGAAGCTGCGGCAGGTGCCAGGTCTGGAATGCGCAAGGTATGCGGATCCCTATGCGGGAGGAAAGGGAAATTCCATTCGCTACCTTTCCGTTGCGGAGAGAGAGGATGATATGCGGGTCACAGGCATAGAAAACCTCTTTTGCGGCGGGGAAAAATCGGGACTTTTCATCGGCCATACGGAAGCCATATCCACCGGGACCCTGGCCGGCTACAACTGCGCCAGGTATTTAAAGGGACTGCGGCCCTTGGTATTGCCAAATCAGATTGCTATCGGGGATCTGATTTCTTATACCAACCGCATGGTGAAAACCAAGGATGGCCTCATGACACGATATACGCTGGCAGGAGCTGAGTATTTCCAGAGAATGAAGGAAAAGGGCCTCTACACCACAGACCGGGAAACCATCCGAAGCCGAATCCGGAAGTATGGACTTGAAAATCTATACAAAGAAAAAATATTGTGATATTCTAATCAGACAATCGCACTATCAGAATAACGCCCCCTGTTTTTTTCGGGGTTTTAAAGGGGAACATATGAGACTCAACAAATACATTGCCTCTGCGGGACTTGCCTCGCGCAGAAAGGCAGATGAATGGATCAAACAAGGCAAGGTAAAAATCAACGGAGCGGTTATGGACGAGCCGGGCTACCAAGTGGTCTCCGGTGATGCGGTGGAAGTGCAGGGAAGCCTGATCGAGCCGGCGAAAAGACAGGTTTATATCATGCTCAACAAGCCCAAGGGATACATTACCAGCGTGGAAGATGACAAAGAGAGACCCACGGTCATGGACCTTTTAGGGGATGTGGATGCACGGCTGTTTCCCGTGGGCCGGCTTGACTACAATACTTCCGGCCTGTTGCTTCTGACCAATGACGGGGAATTTGCATACCACCTTACCCATCCGAAACACCAAATTGAAAAAACTTATCGGGCAAAGATTGCAGGTGTCCTGTCAGACCAGCGCATTGCAAAGCTCCGGAAGGGCATCGACATCGGGGGATTCGTCACCTCTCCGGCCAAGGTGTCCGTCATAAAGCAGCTGGAGCGGTCTGCTCTCGTGGAAATCAAGATACATGAAGGGAAAAATCGCCAGATTCGAAAGATGTTTGCCACAGTTGGCAATAAGGTAATCGAACTGGAGCGGGTGGCCATCGGCGACTTGCATTTAGGCCATTTGAAAGAGGGACATTACCGAAAACTGACCAGGCAGGAAGTGGAGTACCTGAAAAACAGCTGATTTTCAATGTTTTCCCTTATCTTGCCGGTGGAACCTAAAAAAACGAAAGGGCAAGATAGACACCCAAAGGCGTGATAACCAGAGAAAGTATCGTGGACATAGCTACGATTTTGGCGGCTTCTTCCCCACCGATGCCGTACTTGCCGGTCATGACCGGGACGATGGCTGCAGAGGGCAGGGTGATGACCAGGAGGGAAATCTGCCTGATCAGGGAGGACACGGGTAATAGCATTAAGATTCCGAAGGTGACGGCGGCAAAGACCGTGAGCCTGATGATGCTCGCCCCCAAAATCATGGGACTTCTGAACAGGGACAAAAGGGAAGAACTGTATAGAGTCACCCCGATATAAATCATGGAAAGGGGCGTGCACAGGCCGCCCAGGATAGTAAGAAGCCGGATCAGAGCATCGGGGATGTAGGAATTGAGCCCGGCAACGCTGATCATCAACCCCAGTATGAGGGCGATCACATTGTTGTTAAAGATCTGTTTCAGGGATTCGGAAACCGAGGTTTTCTCTACATTTTCCTCTCCTTCAAACCGCCGTTTTGTTCGTTTCAGAATATAGAGTCCGTAGCTCCAGAGCACAACGGCCATGGCCAGGTTGTTCGCCACCATGAGAATGACACCCGGTTGACCGAAAAAAGCCAGGGTAATGGGGAAGCCCATAAAGCCGTTGTTTGAAGAGAGCATGGAAAGCCGCACCATGCTGTCATATTTTTTCGGAATGTGTGCGAACTTTACGTAGAACAATGCAAGAAACCCATAGAAGAAATAAAAAGCGATGGAAAGCACGGTCATCGTCAGGAATTCAACCAACACTTTTCCCTGGATGTCATTCGTGATCATGCTGGACAAAAAAAGGCAGGGCAATGCAATGTGAACGAGAATATTGCCAAGGCCTTCGTTCTTATCGTCGTCCAGCCAATTCTGCCGCCTGCTTAAATATCCGATTCCCATGAGTCCGAAGAGGACAAAAAACGGTGTAATCAAAGTGCTGTTCCCCCCAAAAAATAACGATTCCCCAATTCTATACTTTCGGGAGGCCGGTGTCAAGAAAACATCCCAGTGTCAGGGGTCTGTCCCCCCTGGTTGGTTTTTATTTTCTCTTGGATGCCTTGGGTGTCACACAAATGCCTTCGGCCTTGCAGACGAGGATCGGTTCCTCTAGGAAGTCTGCAGCGGAAGGGCTCACATCGGTCCTGGATGAGATGACCTTGTGTGCTGTGAAGCGCATTTTCCTGGAAGTGTTTCCCACTTCGTAAATTTCGCCGGTGGCTTCGATATAGTCTCCGGCATATACCGGGGCCAGAAACTCCACATCGGTGTATTTCAGGAACAAGCCTTCGTCACCGTCCATTTTAATGAGAAGTTCTGTGGCAACATCTCCGAACAGATGGACCATATGTGCTCCGTCTACCAGGTTCCCGCCGTAATGCGCATCCTTGTAAGACATCCGAAGCCGCAGTGTAGAAGTAATTTTCTCCATGTTTCATATCCTCCTTGGTTTGTAACTTTGCCCTTCATCCGGCATGAGAAGAGCTAGTATAAATAAAGCTTGCCCTTCCAATGAGCCTGAAAAATAATAACAAGCTCGGCCTCCAATGAGCCTGCATAAGATTCCCGACAAGCTTATCCTATCAGATTTAATTTGCAATATCCATACCAATCGGTTATGCTTGTGGTGAGGAAAAAACGAACCGAAATCGCATCGGCCCCTTTTCTGCGGAGGTAAAATATGTTCAACCGTTTCGGACTCAATCGGGTATTAGAGCCAAAGCATGTGCTTTCCACATCCGCCTGGAAGGTGGACAACAACCGGGAACTCCATCCCAGCGAGCTCCGGGTTTCTCTTCGAAAGCTTCATATCGAAAACACCAGCTTCAAGCAGATTTGCATTGAGGCAGACAATAACCCGCAAAAAATAAAAGACAGGATTATGGATATCGTCATAAGGAGAGGAAAGCTCCACAACCCGGTTACAGATACGGGAGGAGTGGTCTACGGCGTGGTTGAGGAGATCGGAAGTCATTACGAAAACAAGAGGGGACTGAAAGTAGGGGATGAAATAATCTGCAACGCCTCCACCGCAGCCATCCCGCTGTATATCAGCCGCATTGTCCGGATTGATATGGCTTACTCTCAGGTGGATGCAGAAGGCTACGCCATTCTGTTCAACGAATTTCCCGTCATCAAACCTCCGGAAGGAGTCCCCGTCAACCTTTTGCTTTATGCGTATGACCAATCGGGAACCCTGTACACGGTCAATCGGGAGGCCAAAGGGAAGACCCATTTTCTCGTAGTGGGAAACAACATGCTGACCAATTTGCTCTTTGGCATCGCGGTGCGAAAGGCAACAGGACCGGAGGCCCAGATCACCTGTCTGTTTGATAAAAAAACCGATCTGACCTTTAGAGGAAAGTCCATCGACGATCTGGTGAACTCCATTTTTACCGAGATTCATTATGTGAATATCTTAAGGCCCGTGGAGTGCCTCCAACGCCTCAACGTAGAGGGACTCTACGACATGAGCATCAACTGCGCCGACATACCCGGAGCGGAAACGGTGAATATTTTGGCTACCCGCTACGGGGGCACCGTGTTTTTTGCCAACCTGATCAACAACTACAACATCGCTGTCTATATCACCGAATCCATATCCCGCCAGCTGAATATCCGCTGCGCGGAAGGATATCTGGAGGCCTACGATGAGTTTGACATCGGCATCGTCAGGGAGTTGGCGGCATCTTTGGAGGGAGTCACCATTCTTCAGCAAAAGGTAGAGGACGATGCGGATTATCCCCTGGGTCGTACCGGTGGAGGTCTGGAAATGGCCCAATACAGAAACAGCCTGGTGGAGGATTTCATCTGTGAAAGCCGTGCCATGACAGTGGTCCTTGAGGAGACCCTCAGCGTAGCAAAATACGATTGCAACGTGCTGATTACCGGGGACACGGGTGTGGGAAAGGAAAAAATCGCAAACATCATTCATAAAAACAGCAGCCGTAAGATGCAACCTTTTGTCAAGATCAACTGCGCATCCATTGCCAAAAACCTTATTGAATCGGAGCTTTTCGGCTATGAAAAGGGCTCCTTTACCGGCGCCAATCCTTCCGGAAAGAAAGGGTATTTTGAGCTGGCGGATAACGGCACCATCTTTTTGGACGAAGTGGGAGAGCTGCCTCTCGACGTGCAGGCAAAGCTGCTTCGGGTCATTCAGGACGGCGAGTTTTACCGGGTAGGAGGCACCAGGACAGTGAAAACCAATGTACGTATCCTATCGGCGACCAACAGAGATCTGGAACACGCCATCGATGCCAAAAGGTTTCGCCGGGACCTGTATTATCGTCTGAATGTGTTCCCGATCCGGGTGCCGCCTCTCTCGGAACGGCGAGCGGAAATCCCTGCTCTCGTGCTGTATTTCGTAAAAAAATACAACGCAAAGTTCGGCATTACCCGTAGCATCACAGAGGATGCCATCGAGTATCTGAAAGGTTGCGACTGGCCGGGAAACATCCGGGAACTGGAAAACATGGTGCAACGTCTGCTCATATCCGTGAAGAGCGACAGCATCACTGCCTATGATGTTATGAAAGAACTCCACCTGGATCTCTTCGAAAGCATGGTTCCCCAGGATGAGAACGAAGCGGCAGAGGAAGGAAAGGGATTCTCTTTAGACGTGATGGTAGAGAACTTCGAAAAGAACATCATTAAGAATGCTTATGAAAAATACGGCTCTTCCCGAAAGGCGGCGAAAGCCATCGGCATCAGCCAGACCCAGTTAATCCGGAAAAAAAATAAGTATCAAATTTAACATGAACTCATAGCGGTTCACGCTAAAGCTGGGTCAGAACCGAAAAAGACTCAAAACCTGCCGAAGAAGCAACGGAAAAGGCAGGTTTTTTCATGCTCACAGGCAAAGGTCGGCTTATTTCCTCCTTCGGAGGATTTGGCATAGGATTTGCTGTATAAGAATGGTATGGAAAGAAACATTTCAGCAAAAAGTATAGAAGCGGAAGAAGCTATTTTGCCGGAATGCTTAAAGCAAAAGCGAATTTAAGGAGGAACGAAGATGAAAAAAGGATGCCCTTACGGAACACACCGAGTGATTGAGCCCAAAGGTGTTTTGCCCCAACCTGCGGAGAAGATCGACAACACCATGGAAATTTACGACAACGAAGTTCTGATTGACGTTCAGACTCTGAACATCGACTCCGCCAGCTTCACCCAAATCGAGAAGCAGGCAGGGGGCGATGTGGAAGAAATCAAAAAAATCATGAAAGGTCTGGTCGAAAAGCAAGGCAAGCATAAGAACCCCGTCACCGGTTCCGGCGGAATGCTCATCGGAACGGTAAAGGAAATCGGCCCTGCTTTGGAAGGGAAAACCGACCTGAAGGTAGGCGACAAGATTGCAACCTTAGTATCCCTTTCTCTCACACCGCTGGTAATCGATGAAATTCTTGAAGTGAGACCTGACATCGATCAGGTTGACATCAAAGGCCAGGCCATACTCTTTGAAAGCGGCATCTACGCCATTCTTCCCGACGACATGCCAGAAAACCTGGCACTTTCCGTGCTGGACGTTGCAGGCGCTCCTGCCCAGACCGCCAAGCTGGTGAAGCCCGGCGATACGGTTGTGATAATCGGTGGCGGCGGCAAATCCGGACTCCTGTGTCTCTACGAAGCAAAGAAAAGAGCCGGCGTGACGGGAAAAGTCATCTGCATCGGAGGAAGCGACAAGAGCACCAATCGGGCGAGAAAGCTGGGTCTGGCCGACGAATATTTCGCAGCCGACGCAACAGACGCCATCTTTGTCTACAACAAGATTATGGAGCTCACAAACGGAAAACTGGCTGACTTGGTCATCAACTGCGTCAACATCCCCAACACGGAAATGGCCAGCATACTTGCTACCAAGGACGGCGGAACCGTGTACTTCTTCAGCATGGCTACCAGCTTTACAAAAGCAGCTCTGGGCGCAGAGGGCGTGGGAAAAGATGTGAATATGATCGTAGGTAACGGCTATACCAAGGGTCATGCCGCCATCTCCCTGCAGGTGCTTAGAGAAAGCCCGGCCCTGAGAGAACTGTTCACAGAGATGTATGCATAACATTCTGCCCAAAAAACGAAGTGTTTTGAGATTTGTCCGGCAGAATTAATGCTAAGATTTCCAAAATCTTAGCTCTGACAGAGATTTTGAGAAATCTGTCGTATAACATTCTGCCCAAAAAACGAAGTGTTTTGAGATTTGTCCGGCAGAATTAATG
>CAYOYO010000007.1:7113-30262 GCA_964408195.1 uncultured Oscillospiraceae bacterium
ATAACATTCTGCCCAAAAAACGAAGTGTTTTGAGATTTGTCCGGCAGAATTAATGCTAAGATTTCCAAAATCTTAGCTCTGACAGAGATTTTGAGAAATCTGTCGTATAAGATCAAATCGAGCCTTTGGCTCAAAAAGTATTGCCAAAAAAGTACTGATAGGAGGGAAATTTGTTATGGCAAGAAATTGGAAGGACATTGAAGCCTACAAAGATGTTACGGAGGCGGAATGGTATGATTGGAAATGGCAGGTTAGAAACAGGATTACCACCGTTGATCAGCTGAAGAAAATCATCAATCTGACTCCCCAGGAAGAAAAGGACATCAACGAGGTGGTGAAGAACTTCCGCCTGGGAATTACTCCTTACTACGCGTCTCTCATGGATCCCGACGATCCCAGATGCCCGGTAAGAATGCAGGCGGTGCCTGTGTTGGCGGAAAACCATAGGAGCGAAGCGGATATGCTGGATCCTCTTCACGAGGACGAAGACTCTCCGGCACCCGGACTGACCCACAGATATCCCGACAGGGTTCTCTTCCTGATCACGGACCAGTGCTCCATGTACTGCAGGCACTGCACCAGAAGAAGGCTGGCCGGTGAGCACGATGCGGCCAGAAGCATCGATGACATCAACAAGTGCATCGAGTATATCCGGAAGACCCCCGTTGTGAGAGATGTACTCCTCTCCGGAGGCGATTGCCTGTTGGTGGACGACGATGTGCTGGAATATATCTTCAAGGAACTTAGGACGATTCCTCATGTGGAAATCGTCAGACTGGGGTCCAGAACTCCCGTTGTTATGCCCATGCGGATAACCGATAACCTGGTGAATATGCTGAAGAAATATCACCCGGTCTGGCTCAACACCCATTTCAATCACTCGAAGGAAATGACTCCCGACGCTGCGGAAGCCTGTCGGAAGCTGGCAGATGCGGGTATTCCTCTGGGCAACCAGTCCGTGTTGCTTCGTGGCGTCAACGACTGTCCCCACATCATGAGGGACCTGGTCCATAATCTGGTGAAGAATCGTGTAAGACCCTACTACATCTACCAGTGCGACCTTTCTCTTGGAATAGAGCACTTCAGAACCCCGGTTGCAAAGGGCATCGAAATCATCGAAGGCCTCAGGGGCCACACATCCGGTTATGCGGTTCCCACTTTCGTGGTAGACGCTCCCGGCGGCGGCGGAAAGATTCCGGTCATGCCCCAGTATATGATTTCCCAGTCTCCGGACAAAGTAATCCTGAGAAACTACGAGGGTGTCATCACCACTTACACGGAGCCCACGGACCTGCCTGCCATGGAGTGCACCTGCGACTATTGCACCGGCAAAAAGGAATACCACTACGAGGGCGTTGCCGGACTGCAGCAGGGTGAGCGGCTTGCTCTGGAACCCCAGAACCTCCTGCGTCACGAGCGCAACAAGTAATCGATTTATGACAGTGTGACAGGGGGACGGGGTTAGTGACAGGGGGACGGGGTTACTGTCACCTGTCACCTGATGTGACAGTAACCCCGTCCCCCTGTCACACCCCTGTCACACACACAGCGAGGAGTATGCATGGCTATTCTGAAACAGCTCGCAGATAAATATAAAAGAATCGCCATCGTAGGGATGGCGAAAAATGCGGGAAAGACCACCACTCTCAACTACCTCATTGAAGAGGCCATGGATGAGGGGATGACCATCGGTGTTACCTCCACCGGAAGAGACGGGGAGAACACGGATCTGGTGACGGGAACAGAAAAGCCCAAAGTGTTTTTAGACGCCGGGACCATCGTGTCGGTGCCGGTGCAGCTCTACGAGCTGGCCGATGCAGGGCTGGAAATACTGCGGATGACGCGGTTTTCCACAGCCCTGGGCCAGCTGATGCTCTGCAGGGTGGCAGAGAGTGGCTATGTTCAGATTGCGGGTCCCGTCAATACGACGGACCATAAGAACATGTGCAGGGATATGCTAAATCTGGGAGCGGAACTGATCCTTATCGACGGGGCTGTAGACCGGAGGTCCATCGCGGCACCGTCCACCTCCGACGCCATCATACTGGCTACGGGGGCCGTTCTGTCAAGAAACCTGAAAAAGGTGGTGGAGGAAACGCTTCACCTGGTAAGCCTCTATCGTCTCCCGATGCTCCCTGACGGAGAGATACGGGAACGAATTACAGCAAAAGCCGGGGAGGAAAAAATTCTGCTCCTAAAAAAAGATCAGTGTGAGGTGCTTAATCTTTTAACGGGACTGACAGCGGGAAGAATCTTAGACGAGGCCATTGACGGGGATACGGAATGGGTCTACATTCCCGGGGCCCTGACTCAGAGTGTCATGGAAGACCTACATCCTTCCAAGCTTTCTAAGGTGTCTTTCGTGCTGAAAGATCCTACCAAAATATTCATCGGCGCCGCTTCCTGGCAGCAGCTGCGGAAGCGGGGTTTCCGGGTAAGCCTGCTGGAAAACATAAAGGTGGCTGCCCTGACGGTAAATCCGTACTCTCCCTTGGGCTATTCCTTTGATCACAGTGAACTGCTGGGGGCCATGAAGGATGCGGTGGGGGATATTCCGGTCATTGACGTGCGCTACGGCACTTTTGGCTGACACATCTGCTTTCCTCCAGCCAACAGAAGAGGAAGGGAAAGGAGAAAAAATGCGGCTCTGTAATCCGAAAACCAAAAGCGAAACGGGTTTCGACTATATCGTCAACAATTTGGGCATTCATACTCCCTATGGGAGGAAGAGAGTCAAAGCCATTTCCGCCTTTTCCCCGGGAGAGGAAGAAGAACTGCAAAGGGAGCTCGATCGTCTGGAAAGCACACGGATACTCCTGAAACAGCAATCATCTGTTGTGGAGCTGTTGCAGGAGACCCTTCTGGAAATGAAGGACAATTCTTTCACCATAAAGCGAAGCGACGGTAACGTGCTTTCTGTGGTAGAGCTCTACGAGATTAAGACTCTACTTTTGCAGATGGAGCGGATCCGGGAGCTTCTGGAGTCTGCTCAACGCTCCGGTGCAGAGATTCCCCATGCTTTCCGCCTTCCGGACATGAGGACCCTTCTGGATGTTCTGGATCCGGACGGAGAGCGAATCAACACCTTTTATCTTTACGATGCCTTTTCCGAGAAATTGGCCGCATTGCGGAGGGAGAAACGGCAGGATGAACTGGAAATCCGCAGGGAGCAAAAGGAGCAGAAGCGCCTGACGGAAGCAACATACGGCATCACCATGACCCCCAAGTTTGAATATCTGGTGTCCAAGGCAGACAAAGCCCTCATGGAGAAAGCCTCTCAAATGCCGGAACTCATGCTGGCAGACGAGGATTATATGACGGCAGTGTTCACCTTAAAGCCCAACCCCTCTGTGGATGCATTAAGGCGCAGTATGGAGGCCCGGAACGAAGCCATTGAAGAGGAGGAACTGGCCGTAAGGGAGAGGTTGTCGGCCCAAATCGGAGAATACAAGCAGGAGCTGCTGAACAACTGTGAAATCGTTGCGGAGCTGGACTTTAACCTAGCGAAAGCAATCTTTTCGGAAAGCCACAGCTGCAGAAAGCCGGAGATCGTGAAAGAGCATATCCTGGAGATTCGGGATGGCAGGCAGTTGGTGGTGGAGGATATCCTTCTTAAGAAAAACAAAACTTACTGCCCCGTGTCCATAAAGTTAGAAGACGGAGTGACCTGCATTACCGGGGCCAATATGGGGGGAAAGACCATCTCCCTCAAGATGGCAGGTCAGTGCGCTCTCCTGGCACAGCACGGCTTTTTTGTACCCTGCGCCTTCGCCAGGGTAGGGCTATCCAACTATGCCCACATCCTCATCGGCGACAGCCAGAGCATGCAGCGGGGATTGTCCAGCTTCGGCAGCGAGATGGAGGAGCTGAAGGACATTTTAGACCACAGTAAGGACCGGTCGCTTCTGCTCATCGACGAGATTGCCAGCGGGACAAATCCGGTGGAAGGGCTGGCCCTCACTAAGAGCATTGTGGGCTATCTCAGTGAAAAGCCCTACATCAGTCTGATTACCACCCATTTTGACAACGTGTCCATGGGCGGAAAGATCAGGAACATGCAGGTTCGGGGACTGGCAGATGTGAACTTTGAGAATCTGTCCAGAGAAATCCGTTACGCCAACCGGCGGGAACGGATTGAAATTATCGGGAAATATATGGATTACCGCCTCTTTGAAGTGGCGGGGAACGAAGAAATACCCAAGGATGCACTGAATATTGCAATGATGCTCGGCCTCAGCCGGGACATCATCGAACAAGCCAGAAAATTTATGGAGGATCGAATCGATGAAAAGCAAACTGAATTTGGATCCCAAGGTCATTGACAGCGCCAGGGCATCTGCAGCAGCCATTGCGGCAGACATGCAGAAGTTCATCGACAGACACACCACCGTCAGCACGGAGAGAACCATTGTGCGGCTCCTGGGCATAGACGGGGTGGACGAGGTCGATACACCGCTGCCAAACGTGGTGGTGGATGCCATCAAAGACGGGGGTGGCCTGCCCAGGGGAGCTGCCTATTGGATCGGCAATGCCATGATCCAGACAGGCCTTACTCCCCAGAGCATTGCCGAAAAAGTAGCCGCAGGGGAGCTGGATTTGATGAAGCTGCCTCTCGCTTCTCCCAAGGAGGCGGAAGAAAAGCTGCTCCCTGTGGTCAGAGAGGTACTTGCCGGAATCCGGGCCCAGACAGAAAAGAGAAACAACTATTTAGCCACCATCGGAGAGGGAAAGCAGCCTTATCTCTATGTAATCGTAGCAACAGGGAACATCTATGAGGATATCGTTCAGGCCAAGGCTGCTGCAAAGCAGGGCGCCGATATCATTGCCGTCATCCGGACCACTGCTCAGAGCCTCCTTGATTATGTGCCATACGGCCCCACAACGGAAGGTTTCGGCGGCACCTATGCAACCCAGGAAAACTTCCGTCTCATGAGGAAAGCTCTGGACGAGGTGGGAGAGGAAGTGGGCAGATACATCCGGCTCTGCAACTACAGCTCCGGCATGTGCATGCCGGAAATCGCAGCCATGGGAGCCGTGGAACGCCTTGATGTGATGCTCAACGACGCTCTCTACGGAATCCTGTTCCGTGACATCAACATGCAGAGAACTCTGGTAGATCAGTACTTCTCCAGAATTATCATCGGCTATTCCGGCATTATCTTCAACTCCGGCGAGGACAATTACCTGACTACGGCGGATGCCTATGAGGAAGCCCATACGGTGCTTGCTTCCCAGCTTATCAATGAACAGTTTGCCGTACTGGCCCATATCCCCGAAGAGCAGATGGGCCTTGGCCACGCCTTTGAGATGGATCCGGATATGGAAAACGGTTTCCTCTACGAACTGGCTCAGGCAATCATGGCCAGAGAGATTTTCCCGAAAGCCGCTCTCAAATACATGCCCCCCACCAAGTTTATGACGGGGAATATCTTTAAGGGGCACATCCAGGATGCACTGTTTAATTTGATCGCGGTCTGGTCCGGCCAGTCCCTGCAGCTTTTAGGGATGCTTACGGAAGCGATCCATACACCCCATCTGCATGACAGGATGCTGTCTATTGAGAATGCTTCCTACATTTTCAACAATGCCAGGGATCTGGGTGAGGAAATCCAGTTCAAGTCTGACGGAATTATTCAACAGAGAGCCCAAAGTGTTCTGGCGGAAGCGGAGAAATTGTTGTACAATATCGAAAAAGAAGGCCTGTTCTCTACAATTGAGCAGGGAAAGTTCGGCGGCGTGAAGAGAGCCAGAGACGGAGGCAAAGGCTTGGCAGGGGTTTGCGCCAAGGATGCTCAGTACTTTAATCCATTCATTCCGTTGATGCTGGGAGGTGAAAAGTAATGGGTATTGCAAACACGACAGCGACCACCAAGGTGGATCTGACCAAAATTAAGCCTTACGGGGATACCATGAACGACGGTATGGTCCAGATGTCCTTTACCCTGCCCATCCCTACGGGAGATGAAGCCAACGAGGCAGCCAAGGTGCTGGCCAAAAAGATGGGGTTGGATGAGCCCAGCGTTGTGTATTTTAAAGATCTGGGTATCGGTTACACCTACTTTGTGGTATACGGCAAATGCCAGCATACGGTGGACTACACGGCTATCAAGGTTCCCAAGATGGAAGTGGATGTGATGGACCGGCTGGAATGCGAAAAATACATCGAAGAGAATATCCGCCGGGATGTGGTCATCGTTGGGGCCTGCACGGGCACGGATGCCCACACGGTAGGCATCGATGCCATTATCAACATGAAGGGTTTCCATGGACATTTCGGGCTGGAGCGCTATAAGGGGATCGAGGCCCATAACCTGGGAAGCCAGGTGCCCAATGAAGAACTGGTGGCAAAGGCGATTCAGCTGAAGGCCGATGCGATCCTGGTGTCACAGATTGTGACGCAAAAGGATGTTCATATTAAAAACCTGACGGAGCTTGTGGAGCTGATGGAAGCTGAGGGGGTCCGCGACAAGATGATACTCTGCTGCGGCGGACCCAGGATTTCTCATGAGCTGGCTCAGGAGTTGGGTTATGATGCGGGTTTTGGGCCCCATACCTATGCGGAGCATGTGGCTTCTTTCGTGCTGACTGAGGTGGTCAGACGCAAACGAATCTAAGCTCGAAAGGGTTATATCCGAAATTGGGAGCAAGGTTATGATAAACACCAGCCGGATGTATACCCTCGGAAACCTACGGCATTTTGATGGGTCTTACAAGATAGCCCATAAATGCCTCGATCGGTTCAAGGTTTCTACGGGCATACATCCGGCAGACGTTGGTATTATTTGTTATTTGATTTATAGCTTGATTAGGATTACAGAAAGGAAAATGGAAAGATGATTGACAAAATCAAGACCGCGGATGAAGCCGTAGCCCTGATCCAGGATGGAGCAAGCATCATGGTGGGCGGATTCATGGCTTGCGGGACGCCTGAAATTCTCATTGATGCTTTGGTCAGGAGAAATGTAAAGAATTTGACTATTATAGCCAACGATGCAGGTTTGCCGGGAAGAGGCGTCGGGAAGCTGCTGACCAACGGCCAGATTGGGACCCTTATCGCTTCTCATGTAGGTCTGAATCCGGAGGTTGCTCAAAGGATGAATACAGATGTGGAAGAAGATAAACTGGAATGCATCCTGGTGCCCCAGGGCACTCTGGCAGAGCGGATTCGGGCAGGCGGTACAGGTCTGGGTGGATTTTTGACTCCTACCGGAGTAGGTACCATAGTTGCGGAAGGGAAGCAAGTACTTAATGTCGGTGGCAGAGATTATCTTCTGGAGCTGCCTCTCCGGGCGGATTTCGCTTTCATTCGTGGTACTGTAACGGACAAGTTCGGGAACACTACTTACAATGGAACTACCCGTTCATTCAATCCAATGATGGCTGCCGCCGCGGATCACGTAATCGTGGGGACCTGCAACATTGTTGAGATCGGTGAAATCGACCCCAACAATGTGGTAACATCGGGGATTTATGTGGATGCAATCGTTGGAGGTGAGAAGCAATGGCAGATATAAAGGAAATCATCGCAAGGAGAGTTGCGAAGGAGCTCAAAGACGGAGATGTGGTAAATCTTGGAATCGGCCTTCCCACTATGGTTGCAAACTACCTTCCGGAGGGCGTCAACATCATTCTTCAGTCTGAAAACGGGATTATGGGAATGGGCCCAGCAGCGGAAGCGGGCAAAGAGGATGTGGACATCATCAATGCGGGAGCCCAGTATGTTACTGTGAATCCGGGAGCCATGTTCTTTGACAGCGCCACATCCTTCGGGATTATCCGGGGCGGTCATGTGGATGCCACGGTTTTAGGAGCGCTGGAAGTGGACCAAATGGGTAACCTGGCTAACTGGATCGTGCCGGGCAAGATGGTCCCGGGAATGGGTGGGGCCATGGATCTGGTAGTGGGAGCAAAAAAGGTCATCATAGCCATGCAGCATACCCAGAAAGGGAAGCACAAGATTCTGGATGCCTGCACATTGCCCTTTACAGCCATCAAAGTTGTGGATATGATCGTCACGGAGATGGGAGTCATGGAAATCACGCCGGAAGGAACTGTACTGATGGAAATCAATCCGGAGTATACGGTGGAGCAGGTTCAGGAGGCGACGCAGTGCAAGCTGATTATCAGCCCCAGCCTGAAGAATATGGAATATTAACAGAAGCCGGAAAGAATCGGCAGATAAAGATCCCCTGCAGACAAAACCTGCAGGGGTCTTTTTTCACCGGATTGTCGATTCGTCAGTATTTTATGGTAAAATATCTATTATATATGACCATACTAACCACAGGGGCTTTTTGGAGGGAAGGAGAGAAGAAATCGTGAAAGCGTTGGTGAAAAGACACCGAAAGCCGGGAATCTGGATGGAGGATGTACCAATCCCCCAAATCGGAATCAACGATGTTTTAATCAAGATAAAGAAGACCTCTATCTGCGGCACCGATATCCATATCTATAATTGGGATCAATGGTCTCAGGAGACAATACCGGCCCCCATGATTATCGGTCACGAGTTTGTGGGGAAAGTTGTGGAGATCGGAGACAATGTACATGATGTGGAGATAGGAGAAATCGTTTCCGGAGAGGGTCATGTGGTTTGCGGGCGCTGCCGCAACTGCCTTGCGGGAAGACGCCATCTATGTATGAATACCAGCGGAGTGGGGGTGAATCGCCCCGGCGCCTTTGCCGAGTATTTGGCAATCCCCGTGACCAATGTGTGGCACTGCGACCCAAAGATTTCTTTGGACGTGCTCAGCTGTTTTGATCCTTTCGGTAATGCCGTCCATACAGCTCTAAGCTTTGACCTGCTGGGGGAGGATGTACTGATTACCGGAGCCGGGCCCATCGGCATTATGGCTGCAGCCGTGGCAAGGCATGCGGGGGCCCGATACGTGGTGGTTACCGACGTGAATGATTATCGACTGCAGCTGGCACTGAAAATGGGGGCGACCCGGGCAATCAATATAAAGGAAGCCACCGTTGAAGAAACTCTGCATGAACTGGGGATGAAAGAAGGATTTGATGTTGGACTGGAGATGTCCGGCAACTCCAAGGCCTTCGAAAGCATGATCCGAAATATGTGCCATGGCGGCAAGATTGCGGCGTTGGGAATCCAACAGCCCGGAAGCACTACCGACTGGAATAAAATCGTATTCAACGGGCTCACCATTAAAGGAATCTACGGTCGGGAAATGTTTGAAACATGGTATAAAATGACAGCGATGATCCAGTCGGGTCTTGACATTTCACCGGTGATTACTCATCGCTACCATTATACCGAATACGAAGAAGCGTTTCGTGTCATGGCCTCCGGAGAGTCCGGCAAGGTGATTCTGAGCTGGGATGAGTAGAGTAGGAGAGGGGGAGAGGATTTGCTGACGTGGGAAAATAAAAATCATTATGAATCCATACTGGTGGGAATCGAGGAAAAAGGTCTCCTGAAAAAGGAACGGATACTGGCCGGGCCTCAACAGTCGCGGATTGAAACGATAAGCCAAAAGGACATCGTTAACATGTGTGCCAACAACTATCTGGGATTGTCCAACCACCCCAGGGTGATTGAGGCGGCGAAAAAGAGTTATGACAAGTGGGGCTACGGTCTGTCCTCCGTACGGTTTATTTGTGGCACCCAAGCCATTCATAAACAATTGGAACAGAGCGTTTCCGACTTTTTGGGAACGGACGATACCATCCTGTACTCCTCTTGCTTCGATGCCAACGGTGGGTTGTTTGAAGTTCTGTTGACGGAGGGAGACACGATTATCAGCGACGAGTTGAACCACGCCAGTATCATTGACGGCATACGGCTTTGCAAAGCAAAGAAGCTGGTTTATAAGAACAACAATATGGAGGACTTGGAAGATAAACTAAAGCAGCGCCAACCGGATGGAGTTACCATGATTGCCACCGACGGAGTGTTTTCCATGGACGGAATCATAGCCAACTTGGAAGGCATCTGTCAACTGGCGGAGAAGTACGGCGCCTTGGTTATGGTGGATGACAGCCATGCGGTGGGATTTATGGGCAAGACAGGACGGGGCACCCCTGAACACTGTGGTGCAGAAGGCCGGGTGGATATTATCACAGGCACTTTAGGGAAAGCTCTGGGAGGCGCCAGCGGCGGTTATACCAGCGGGCGGAAGGAGATCATAGATCTATTGCGCCAGCGCAGCCGACCATACCTTTTTTCAAATACATTGTCCCCGGCCATTGCCGCTGCCTCCATTGAAGTGCTGTCAATGCTCACGGAGACCACTGCCTATCGCGACAGATTAGAAGAAAACACACTATACTTCCGCAGTGGCATAGAAAAAATCGGATTTTCCATTATTCCGGGAGAGCACCCAATTGTTCCGGTCATGCTGGGAGACGCGGCTTTGTCTCAGAAAATAGCCGACTACCTTCTGACCCAGGGGATTTATGTCATTGGTTTCTTCTTCCCGGTGGTGCCGGAGGGGAAAGCAAGGATACGAACCCAGATATCGGCAGCCCATACCCAGGAAGATCTGAATCGGGCCCTGCAGGCTTTCCAAAAGGCATATGAGACTTTTTTCACCGGATGAGAAGTACAGACTGTGTTGCCGGCAGTGGAAAAGACCCCGTCACCGGCTAAGCGGCACGGGGTCTTTTCCACAATAAGTCATACACTACCGGCTATGCTCCTGTAGCTACCTTATCCCGGTTGTCCCTGAATAAGAAAGAAATTGCATAAATACCTGCTAAACCAACGAGTGCAAAGATGACACGGCTTGCGATTGCAGCCTGTCCGCCGAAGATTGCAGCAACCAGATCGTACTGAAAGAACCCTACAAGACCCCAGTTGATGGCGCCGACAATAACCAGCAGCAACACAAGTTTTTTCATGTTATCACATCCTTTCCCCATTATTTTCTCCAAATTTGTAAATAATATAACCAGCCACGGGGACAGACCCTTTGTCAGGTTTTCCGGCCAAAGGGTCTGTCCCCGTGGCTGGAGCTTGGAAAAAAATTGTTGACAAGGGCTCCTGCGAATGTTAAAGTGGGTGAAATATTAATAAATGCGATGACTGGAAAGAAGTAAGGATTCAGGAAGCTACAGAGAGTTGCCGGATGGTGAGAGGCGCAAGTGTCAGAGAATCCCCAATACATTCCGTGAGCAGACCACCAAAAGGGCAACGCCTCAGTAGGCTGGTACGGGAGCACCCGTTACAGTGCTGGAGTATAATCGCAACGGATGCGACGTACTCGAGGAGGCGGAGATTCGTAAGATCTTCGCAAACTGAGGTGGTACCACGGGAAATAAACCCGTCCTCTGAGAGATCAGAGGACGGGTTTTTACAATAGAAAGAGGAGGTTAGAGAGATGTTTGAAAAAGTTTTTTTAATGGCAGTATTCTTTGCAGTTACGGCAGGAATCGGAATCTACTGCAGAAGACATGCAGTGAGCGTCAATGATTTTGTCCTGGGTGGCAGGAACATGGGACCCTGGATGAGCGCATTTGCTTACGGTACCACCTATTTCTCCGGAGTGGTTTTTGTAGGATATGCGGGTCAATTCGGATGGAACTTCGGCTTGTCCGTCACATGGATCGGCATTGGCAATGCCATAATCGGAAGCCTTTTAGCATGGGTTGTCCTGGGAAGGCGCACCAGAGTCATGACCAAGCATCTGGACTCCGCCACTATGCCCGACTTTTTCGGAAAGCGCTATGACAGCAAGGTATTGAAGATAGTTGTATCCATTCTGATATTCGTTTTCCTTGTGCCCTATTCCGCATCCGTGTATAAGGGGTTGTCCCAGCTCTTTGTGATGGCTTTTGGCATCGACTTCATCTACTGCGTAATCGGCATGGCCTTTCTGACCGGCCTCTATGTGGTCCTGGGAGGCTATATGGCTGTGGCCCTCAACGATGTGATTCAGGGAATTATCATGATCATAAGCATCCTCTCTATTATCGTCGTGGTCCTCAATTCCAAAGGAGGCCTCATGGCAGCCATGTCGGAACTCTCTCAAATTCCCTCGGAGACGGTACCGGAGCTTTATGGCGCTTACGCCTCTTTCCTGGGACCCGCACCTCTTTCCATGCTGGCTATTATGGTTTTAACCAGCCTGGGAGCCTGGGGACTACCCCAGATGATTCACAAGTTTTATACCATCAAGAATGAAAAAGCCATCCAGACGGGGACCATCATATCCACCCTGTTCGCCCTGATCATCGCGGGGGGATCCTATTTCCTGGGAGCCTTCGGCCGTTTGTTCTATGCACCTTCTCCCGACGGCAGTGTAGCCTTTGATAACATCGTGCCGGAGATGCTGGGCAGCGTATTGCCGGATGTGCTTATCGGCCTCGTGATTATTATGGTGCTCTCCGCCTCCATGTCCACCCTTTCCTCTTTGGTCATAACCAGCAGTTCCACCTTTACGCTGGACTTCCTGAAGGGAACCGTAATCCGGGACATGAGCAATCGGACCCAGGTGCTGCTTATTAAGGGGTTATGCGTGCTGTTCATCCTGCTATCGGTAATCATTGCTATCAATCCCAACAACCTGATTACCACATTGATGGGTCTGTCCTGGGGTACCCTGGCTGGGGCTTTTCTGGGCCCCTTCCTGTACGGATTGTTCTGGAAACGGGCAAACAAGGCGGCCTTGTGGGCCTCAATACTTCTGTCCCTGTTCATAAATGTGACCAATCTGCTTACCGGTTATACAGCACCTCCCATTGCAGGCGCCGTGGCCATCCTCCTGTCTCTTGTAATCGTACCTGTGGTGAGCGTCATCACGCCAAGGCAGGATCCGGCCTTTGTGAGCAGAGTATTTGCCTGCTATGATGAAAAAATCCAGATGGCTGTGGAACATAAATTCCACTTAAAAGAGAACGAAGATAACGGGAAGTAGGCAACCAGTGTCTGGTAAGAATAGGTAATGATAGGTAATGAGGCATCAGTTTATCGCCGTTATTCAGTTGACAAGCCGGAACAAATGGCATAAATTTATTTAAGGACAGTCATGGAATTGAAACCCAATCCCAAGGACTGTCCTTAAATGTGGTAAAAAAGCAAGGGAACCGGAATGGAATATGCAAAACGTCACGTTAAAATAGTCGTGCTGTTTACCTGCCTTGCGGCGTCCATGTCGCCGATTTTGGTGAGGCTGGCCGTTGGTATGCCGCCCATGGTGGTGGGATTTTATCGCCTGACCTTTGCCCTGCCTTTTTTCTTATTCATGTCTTTGGCCTATCATAGAGAAGGGTTTAAGATACTGACGAGGAGGCAATTAGTAGGTTCGGTGTTGGCCGGAACTTTTCTTTTTCTTCACTTTCTCACCTTTTTCAGCGGGGTTGAGATGACTACGGTGGCAAGCGCCGTGGTACTGGTCTGCCTTCATCCTGTAGCCATTCTCATAATCATGGCATTAGTATTCAAGGAGAAAACCAACATCAAGGTAATTATGGGGGTTGCTCTGGCGCTCTTTGGCGGAGCGGTTGTAAGCGGTGGGGACTATGCCATTGCCGGAGAGGCTTTGCTGGGTGATATCTTATGCTTATTTTCTGCCGTTTTTTTTGCCTTGTATTTTATTGCGGGGCAAAAACTGGGAGGGGGTATGGATACTACTGTTTATGTGACCATGGTTTTCGGATGTTGCTGGGTATTGTTTGGCCTTGGAATGATTGTCAGCGGTACTGAATTCTTTGGCTATGAAAGGCAAAGCTATTTTTTTGTCCTGCTGTTAGCCATCGTCTGCCAAATTATTGCACATGGCCTTTTTAATTGGACCCTTCGCTATATTTCGCCTCTGTATCTGGCCACCAGCGAGACCATTGAAGTGGTCTATTCAAGTATCATTGCTTTTCTTTTATTTCGAGAGGTTCCTACTCTTATGCACTATGTGGGCGGTTCTCTGACAATTACCGGAATCCTTATCTACAACTACTTTGAGGCGAAAGCGGAAGCTGCAAAAGCCTTAAGTAAGCTCTAACTCCAATTTCCAGCGAGGATTCATCAAAATCAAACGTGCTGCTGTGAAGAGGCGTTTTGTTTCCTGTCCCCAGGAAGAGGTACAAACCCGGAACTTTCTGCAAATAATAGGAAAAATCATCAGAAGCCATGGATGGCTTGCGCAGCGTGATGAATTCCGGACATGAGGGGAACCGCTCTTTTGAAAGAGCTTCTTTGGCCTCTTCATAAAGCCGGGGATCGTTTATTGTGGGGGGATATCCTTCGGTAAAATGAATGCGGATGCTGCAGCCGTACTTTTTTTCATACTCTTTGGCGATGCGGCCGATTTCATCGAAAAGCTGACAGAAGGTCTCCTCCCGGAAAGCCCGTAAGGTCCCCTCCAGCACAGCTTCTTTGGCAACTGCATTTCTTACCGTCCCTCCATTGAATTTTCCGAACTTCAGCAGCCGAAATTCTTCCGGCGGAAAGATGGAAGCTTCCATGTCATAGAGGGCGTTCAGGAAAAGACAGCCGATGTGCAGAGCGTCTATGCCCTTATGGGGGCTGGCAATATGAGCAGACTTACCGTGAATGGAAATGGTCAGTTCGCTGGATTTGGACATCATTTCCATTGGCCTGGCCATTATGGCGCCGGGGATTTCTGACGGTGCCATATGGAAGGCGAAAATTCGCCGCACATCATACTTTTCCAATATGCCGGAATCCACTATGCCTTTTGCTCCTCCGGGGCCTTCTTCTGCAGGTTGAAAGATGAGAAGGGCATTTAAAGGAGTGTCTCCGTCCATATCAGCCAACTCTTTTGCCAAACCGAGGAGCATAGCCATATGGCCGTCATGACCACAGGCGTGCATCATACCCGGGTGCTTTGAACAGTAGGGTGAAGGTGTGATTTCTTCAATGGGAAGGGCGTCCATATCGCTACGGAAAGCTATGGTGCCGGGCTGTTTCGGATCTTTTGCCCGGAAGTAAGCGCAGATCCCTGTGGGAGAAAACGTGGTGATTTCACATGGATATTTGCGCAATATGCCAAGAATGTAATCCTGGGTTTTATATTCACGGTAACCGGGCTCCGGAATCTGATGAAGATCCCGTCGATATTTCCTTAAATGTTCTCTCATGGTCCTATTTCTCCTTTTTCGGTTGGCATGATTATACCATAATCCGTAAAAAAATGCCTGACAACAGCACTAAGCATAGTTGACTAGCAGTTGAAATTCATTACTGGCCAACGTCACGTATGGCAGTGCTTTTAAAATGTTTTCGTCCAAATATTTAAGAATATTTGGTTATCTCCTGACCTGGTTATGAGTATTTTGGAAAAATAATAGAAATCCAATCTGATTCTACTATGAAAAAACCCCTATTTTCAAGTTTTATATAAGAATTATTTAATTCTTCTCCTTAGAAAGGAAAAATGGCATAGAACTTGCTTTTGGAAGAAGTTCTTAATAAACATCACATAACAAAAGATTTTCCGGCTTGGGTTTTTATAGCTTCGACTACTTCCGGATGAGCGGGGGTTAACATAATTAAGGTGTTGGTGACATTATTTTTACGGTCTCTGATTTGGATGCTGAACCGGTGAAGAAAATGGGAGTTACACCTTTTTTGAAATCCCTAGTCAAAACTAATTATTTAGGCAGTTATGACTAGGAAAATCCGGTGAATTTGCTTAATCTGATTTGTTTTTATTTGTTTCGAGCAGCAGTAATGTGCTGAATTTGCAACACATAAGAAAGATTGTTTCTTTGTTTCTAAATTTTCAGAAACGTGGTATAATTATTGCAACTTATACTTATTGTCCTGAATACGCTATTTCTAATGAGCATCAATGAATGAAAACGGAGGATTACAAGATGAAAAAATTACTTGCACTCACTTTATGCTTCTTGCTTTGTCTCACGATGATGGTAGCATGCGGCGGTGGAGAGCAAACCGAAACGGGGGGAACGGGCGAAGCGGAAGAAACTTATCTGATCCGTATTGCTTCCGATGAAACCGACGATACTCCATGTTCTGAAGCAACGTTTTATTTCAAAGAGTTGGTTGAAGAAGCCACCGATGGCAGAGTTACCGTAGACTACTTCTACGACAGTGCTATGGGGGATGAGCGGGAGATAGCGGAATCCGTACATATGGGCAACCTTGAAATGGGCATCATCTCCGGTTGCTATCTTGCAACTTATGATGAAAACTGGTATCTGGTGGATATGCCTTATGTATTTAAAGACAGAGAAACCATGTACGGATATCTTGACGGCGAAGTGGGCGACTATATAACCAATACCCTCCTTGCAAATTCCAACATTGAGTGCCTTGATTTTGCAGACGGTTCCTTCAAGGTACTTTTAAATGGTGTGAAACAGGTAAAGACAGTAAGCGACATCTCCGATCTTAAGTTCCGCAGCCAGGAAAGCCAAATGAACATGTCCATTTATAAAGCCTGGGGTTCTACGGCGGTACCGATGGGATTCAGCGAAATTTTTACAGCTCTCCAACAAGGCACTGTTGATGGAGTTGATACTTCTCCCCTTTATCAGAGAAGCGGAAAATTTTATGAAGTGGCCAAAAACCTGACGATGACCAATCATCAGGCGCTGCTTATGGTTAGTGTTATCAATAAGGACTTTTTGAACAGCCTTCCCGAGGATTTGCAGGAGATCGTCAGAGAATGCAGCTACCAGGCATATAGTGTGAAAGAAAGGGAAATTGTACAAGAAGCTGAAAAATATGCTGCCGAGGTCATGACGGATGCAGGGGTCACAATAACCGATTTGACAGATGAGGAACTTAGCACATTTGTTGAAGCCAGCAAGCCGGTTATCGAAGAATACAGGTCTGTTGTCGATGCGGAATTGTATGAACTAATGGGCTTCTAGCCTAAAATATTCATTTGAATGGCTCTCCGCATTTAACGGAGGGCCATTCGAATAGCAAGGAGAACAGCATGAATTTTATAAAGAAATTCGCGGACAATTACAATAATATTGAAAAATGGATTTTGATTACAATGACCATCGTAATGGTAATCGTAATTTTTTCTCAGGTTTTCACGCGATATGTTATGGGAAATGCTTTATATTGGTCAGAAGAATTAGGAAAGTTTATATTCGTCTGGATCTCCTGGCTTGGAGTCAGTGCGGGCATGAAAGAAAAGGAACATATCCAGGTATTGATGATTCACACCGCCCTATTTAAAAAAGGGTGTAAAAAAACTGTGAAAGTCTTGGAGATTCTGGTATCTGTTTTATGGTTTATAACAAGTATCATAATCTGCATTCACGGTTCTCAAATCGTTGGGATGCAAATGGAGACCGGAGTTTATGGAGCATCAACCCAATTGCCTATGTGGATTGCATATTTATGTGTTCCTGTCAGCGCAGCCGTAGTCTGCATACGACTAATAAGCCAATCCGTTAAAGATATCGGTGATCTGATTCGTCTGTATTCGGGAAAGGGTAAGGAGGTGGCTTATTAATGGAGTTATTATTACCCTTACTTGTCTTATTTGGAGGCATGGTTCTGCTTATTTTCGTTGGATTACCGGTAGGATATGCGATTGGACTTGCAACCATCTGTACATATACCTTATACTCCACGATGCCCGTATCCATCGTAGCACAAAACTGTTTTACCGGATTAAACTCTTTTGCCCTGCTAGCCATCCCCTTCTTCATCTTGGCCGGTGTTATTATGGGTGAGGGAGGCATTGCAAAACGCCTTGTAGATGTGGCGGACTCCATCATTGGGTTTGTCACCGGCGGACTGGGAATGGTTGCTGTAGTCACCAGTACATTTTTCGGAGCAATCACCGGTTCCGGGAATGCCACTACTTCTGCTGTGGGATCTCTTTTGATTCCCTCCATGGAACAGAAGAAATACGGAAGAGAATTCAGCAGCACCTTGGTGGCCTCCGCCGGCGCCATTGGCATCATCATTCCGCCCAGTATCCCTTTCGTTATATACGGTGTTGCAACACAAACCAGTATCAGTGACCTTTTCATAGCCGGCATCATCCCCGGACTTGGGATGTGTGTCGTACTTTGTATTGCATGCTATATTGTCTCTAAGAAAAAAGGGTACGGAGGAAGCGATACCAAGCCACAATTGAAGAATATTCTTTATGCCTTGAAGAGAGGAATATTCGCATTGCTTGCTCCCGTAATCATTTTAGGCGGCATCTACAGCGGTATATTTACCCCGACGGAGTCTGCTGTTGTTGCTGTGGTTTATTCCTTCATAGTAGGAATGTTTATCTATAGAGAGCTGAATTGGAAAAGTCTGTTGAATTGTATTTACAAAGCGGCAATCATCAACGGCATTACCAGTTTTATCATCGCTTTTTCTTCTCCGATGGCGAAATACCTTAGCTTGGAAAAAATCCCAACTTTAATCACCGATGCGATTATGAGTCTGACAGACAGCAAAATTATGGTGCTGCTTCTGCTCAACGTTGTTCTTCTGTTTATCGGCATGCTTATTGACATTATTCCTGCCATAATAATACTTGCTCCCATATTTCTACCTCTTGCTCAGGGTTATGGCGTTGACCCCGTCCAATTTGGTGTTATTATGACGCTTAACCTGGCCATTGGCTTTGTAACACCGCCTTACGGATCAACCTTGTTTGTTGCCTCGGCAATATCCAAGGTACCTGTAGATCATTTGTTTAAGTATGCATTCTTCTTCTCAGCTGTACTTTGTATTGTTTTGATTGGAGTAACCTATATGCCTTGGATGTCGTTAGCATTAATACGATAGATCTATCGGAACTGCTTGATTTGCCAAGTTGCTTGTGCTTAAGCCTAAAGTGGGTTAGTTAAGCCGAAACAAGGAGAAAAATCCCTTGTTTCGGCTTTTTATTTTGTTATATTGTCTATGATATAAAAAATGCTTGACAACACCACAGTGAAGTGTTACTTTGATAAAAACCGTTGATGAGGGAGTAAAACTGTGAAATGGTCCCGCAGCGAACCGGGGGTGGTGTGAGCCCGGCGGAAACAGCACAGACAAAAAGGCCTCTGAGGGCGGAGTGAAAAAATACCTGGTATTTTAGTAGCTACCGACGCAATGCCGGCGTTATCAGGCAGAGAGTGTGATGGCACTCTTACAGAGAGGATGCAGTTTGCATCAATCAAGGTGGTACCGCAGGCCAACGCTTGTCCTTGTTATACAAGGCGGGCGTTTTTTTATTCCGTAAAAAGAGCCAGGGGGACAGACCCTTTGTCAGGAAAACCTGCCAGGGGGACAGACCCCGTGTCAGGTTTTCCTGACAAAGGGTCTGTCCCCCTGGCTTGGAAAGGGAAAATTATGAACAGATATGACAATGCTTTCTTCAAGAAATATAAACGGAGCCCCGAAAGGGGCGTCAAGCCGTTATCGCTTAGATTGTGGGATACTTGGAGGAAGAAAGATGATTACAGGTTCACTGGTTGCATTAATTACACCCTTTTATGAAGACGGAAGGGTAGACTACAACAAAATCGAAGAGCTGGTAGAATGGCACATCGCCTCGGAGAGCGATGCTCTTGTAGTTCTGGGCACCACCGGAGAGGCTCCGGCGCTCACCGAAGAGGAAAAGGATAGAATAGCCTTGACAGCAATCCGGGCCGCTCGCCACCGGATTCCGGTGATCATCGGCAGTGGTTCTAACAACACACAGGAAGCGAAAGAGCAAAGCCTTCGCTATGAGAGCATGGGGGCCGACGGTCTACTGGTCATCACTCCGTATTACAACAAAACCAACAAAGCCGGCATGCTCTGCCATTTCTATGAGATTGCCAACGCCGTCAACATTCCCATCATCCTCTATAACGTGCCCGGCCGCACCGGCTGCTGTCTCAGCTGCGATGCGGTGAAGGAGCTGTCCCGCCACAGAAATATTATAGGCATCAAAGAAGCCAGCGGGGATATTTCCTATGTGTCGAAAATCGCACAATATATTAATAATGACTTTACCATTTATTCCGGAAACGACGACATGATCATTCCCATTCTGTCTCTGGGAGGGGCCGGCGTTATTTCCGTATTAGCCAATATACTGCCTCGCGAAACCCATGCCATGGTAAAAGCGTTTCTGGATGGCGATGTAACAACGGCAAGAAATTTGCTACTTCACTATCTGGAGTTCATCAACGCTCTGTTTATCGAAACCAACCCTATTCCCATCAAGGAAGCCATGAACCGGGCAGGCTTTTGCGTTGGGGGTTATCGGCTCCCCCTTTACGAAATGGAAGACACAACGAAAACCTGCCTAATGGACACCATGCGCAGGGTGGGATTCGCGGTATGAGAGGATCTTTAAAGGAGCGGAAAAGATGAAAGCAATTCTAGTGGGATATGGGAAGATGGGACAGTTTATTGAGAAGAAACTTCAGGAGACGGAAGGGACAGAGTGTGTGGGTATCCTGCATCACGGGTCGGAAAGTAAGGGTTCCGGCCTGGAAGATCTCTTCTGTCATCTGAAGAGCCAGGGCAGGGACCCGGATGTAGTGATGGATTTCAGTCATCCGGACAATCTGGACGAAATTCTTCATTGTCTGCAGAAGAACCCGAAAGCCCTGGTCATAGGAACCACCGGTTATACGGAACAACAAATCAGTCGGATCCACGAAGCTGCCAAAAAAATTCCGGTGCTTCATACGGCAAATTTTTCTCTCGGAATCACCATTATGAAAAGAGTTGCTGCTGAAATAGCCACCGCACTTGGTGAGAACTTCGACATAGAAATCGTGGAAAAGCATCACAGAGGGAAAATTGACGCCCCCAGCGGCACGGCAATCATGTTGGCAGAAGCTATAGATCCGGAAAAGAGGTTAAAGAGAGTCTGTGGCAGAAAGGGTCATTCTCCCAGGGGGTATGAAATAGGCATACATGCCCTGCGAGGAGGCACCATAGCCGGGGAACACACGATTCTCTTTGCCGGAGAGGATGAGACCCTGGAAATCACCCACAGGGCAGATTCGAGACAGATTTTTGTCAACGGGGCCGTGCGAGGGGCACTCTTTATTGCCGGGCAGCCGCCGGGGCTCTATACCATGGCCCATGTGATAAACGGAGTCTGCTGAACCGGCCAAAGCAAGAGAGAAATACCCGAGGTAGAAGAAAACATCATAATTACCGAAAACTTAGAAAAAGGAACGGGAGAAGAAGCATGGACGCATACGAAATCATAGAATTCATAAGGAATTCCAAAAAAAGGACTCCTGTAAAAATCTATCTGAAGGAAAAATACCCTATCCCCTTTGAGAACTGCCAGAGTTTCGGAGTTTCCGACCGGGTGGTCTTCGGAGACTGGGAAGACCTAAAGGGGGTCCTTGAGGCCCACAAGGATTCTGTCATAGATATGGTGGTTGAGAATGACTGTAGAAATTCCGCCATCCCCCTCCTAGATTTGAAAGGGGTTAATGCCCGTATCGAGCCGGGAGCCATCATACGGGAAGGGGCGGAAATCGGAGATCGTGCCGTCATCATGATGGGTGCCGTGATAAACGTAGGGGCTGTCATCGGGGAGGGAACCATGATCGACATGGGAGCCATCCTGGGTGGACGGGCGACAGTGGGCAAAAACTGTCACATCGGTGCCGGAAGCGTTTTAGCCGGGGTGATTGAACCCTCAAGTGCCAGACCGGTGGTGGTGGACGATGATGTACTGGTGGGAGCCAATGCGGTGATTCTGGAAGGTGTTCATGTTGGAAGAGGCGCAGTGGTAGCCGCCGGCGCCATCGTTATTGAGGATGTGCCGGAAAATGTGGTTGTCGCCGGCATCCCTGCAGAAATTATTAAAAGAAAAGACCAGGTTCAGTCGGAAAAGACAGCAATTATGGAGGCGCTACGTGAACTATAAGAAAGAAGAGGGTTATCCTACCGCCCGGATAGGGGGGAATTTTCAGTTTGATGGTTGTGATACGGCAATTCTGGCGGAGCAGTATGGCACACCTCTCTATATTGTGTCAGAAAGCCAAATTAAAGAGCGATGCAGAGAAATACGCCGGGATTTTCTGGAAAAATATCCGGGAACCCGTGCAGTATATGCATGCAAAGCCTTTCAGACTCTGGACATGTGCCGGCTTGTTCTTGCACAGGGCCTGGGGCTTGATGTTGTCTCAGGAGGAGAACTCTTTACAGCTCTGAAAGCCGGAGCCGATCCTTCACTCATCTTTTTTCACGGGAACAACAAGTCCTACGACGAATGCTGCATGGCAGCGGACAACAATGTAGGGACAATGGTGGCGGATAGTCTGTCGGAGCTTTCGATGCTCAATGAAATCGGCGCCAAGAGAAATAAAAGAATCCAAGTTCTCTTAAGGATTACACCGGGAGTGGACAGCCACACCCACAGATACATTTCCACCGGCCACCTGGATTCCAAGTTCGGGTTCCCGGTGCGAGATCTCCTGGAGGGCGGTGTTATGAAGGTTGCTTTGGACCTTCCGTATCTGGCCGTTCAGGGATTCCACTTTCATGTAGGCTCCCAACTTACCGATAATACATCCCATCTGCTTGCGCTTTCTGTGCTCCTTTCCCTTGTAAGGACAGTGAAAGAAGTCTATGGCTTTATCCCCTCCCAATTAAACTTGGGAGGCGGATTCGGAATCCAATATAAGGGGGATCCGCGGAGAAAACCCATCTCCTACTATACGGATCCCATGATGGAAAAAATCATACAATTCTGCAACGTGCAGGAGATGCCGATTCCCCAGGTGATCATAGAGCCCGGCAGGTGGATTGTAGGAGAGGCCGGCATTACCCTTTATCGGGTGGGTGCGGTGAAGGAAGGGGGAGCGGGCCGGATATACGCTGCTGTAGACGGAGGATTCTCCGATAATCCCCGGACAGCGCTCTATCAGGCAAATTATCAGGTGGTAGCGGTGGAAAAGCCGGGAGCACCGACGGACCGGAGAATCACCATTGCGGGAAAGTGTTGTGAAAGCGGAGACATCCTGGTCTGGGATGCGGAGCTGCCTGCTCTGCATCGGGGAGATCTGGTGGCAATACTTGCCACGGGAGCTTACAACTACTCCATGTCCAGCAATTACAACAGGATACCTCGGCCGGCAGTTGTCATGGTCCGGGAAGGTGCTCACAGACTATCCGTCCGTAGAGAGGCTTATGGGGATTTGCTTGCGACGGAGCAGAATCCATAAGAAGGGAGTCCCGCACAAATATGGGGATTCCTTTGGATAACAGAAAAAGAGGGCTGAGACTCAGGGT
>CAYOYO010000008.1:0-29579 GCA_964408195.1 uncultured Oscillospiraceae bacterium
CCGTGGTGGGCAGTATTGGACTCGAACCAACGGCCTCCTGCTTGTCGAGCAGGCGCTCTAACCAACTGAGCTAACCGCCCATAACACTGTTCCTTATTATAATGGAAGGCTGCACAAAAATCAACCCGTGAAGAAGCAGAAATTTTCTTCTTTAAATTTCTGTTACATTGATGGAAGTCTTGCCCTCTGCTTGTCTTTCTATATTATAATAATGTAATTCGACAAAATAGGACAACACCGCTTACCGTAGCGGAATCCTAACCACAGGGAACAGCTATAAAGAGGGATATTCTATGAGATCAGGGATTCGGATCATACTAATGATAGCATCGGTTCTTATCAGCTGCAGTGCCATGTCTTTTGCCGACACAGCAGTCAATTTGCAGTTGGATGGGCAGATGGTTGAAACCGATGTGGCTCCAATCATTGAGAACGGCAGGACTCTTGTGCCGTATCGGGCACTTCTGGAGTCCATGGGTGCGGAGGTCTCCTGGGAACAGGAAGCGGAGATGGCAACGGCCATATTAGGGAGTCATCGGGTACAGGTGACTATCGACAGAACCACGGCTTTTGTAAACGGGATCATCAAAGAAATGGATGTTCCCCCTAGGATTATTAACAGCCGGACCATGATTCCCCTGCGGTTTGTACTGGAAAACCTGAACTGCACAGTGGATTGGGACGAAAGAAGCCGTACTGTGATTGTCACCTCCCCGGAAATGGACGGACCCACAGAGATTCTAGCCATCGATTTTGAAGAAACGGATACCTGTTACCGAATTATCGCCCGGGGCACGGATGCCATTAAGAGCACCAGAACCTTCGCCTACGAGGCGCCTGAGCGATACGGAATCGATATATTCAATGCGGCTCTACCGGACAGAGTGGGGGCGATCGCTGCGGATAATGAAGTGCTCGCCGGTGTCCGCTTTTCCCAATTTGACGATGAAACCGTGCGAATCGTTGTGGACCTCAATGAAAAGGTGGCAGGGAAGGTGAGCCTGTCCGATGACAGATCAACGGTAACCATAGACTTTGACAAACCAGGAATGGGCGATATCGAAGAAGATAGGGGAGGCGAGGGTGAACTCCCTGAACTGGACTGGAGGGCCGGAGGGAAGCTCATTGCCATCGATGTGGGCCATGGGGGGAAGGACCCGGGAGCGGCAGGTAAAATACAGGGTAGAGAAGTTATCATAGAGAAAGATCTCAACCTTGCTATTGCTCTGCAGCTCCTTGACCTGCTTCAGCAGGCCGGAGTCAACGCAGTACTCCTTCGTGACAGGGATGTCAGTATGTCTCTTTACTCACGCCCGGAAGCAGCAAATACCATGAATGCGGATCTGCTTGTGGGCATTCACAACAATTCTGCCGAAACCGCGACCCCTAACGGGACGGAAGTACTGTATTATGATAAAATAGGAACGGAATCCTATGGAATAACCAGCAGGGAGCTGGCTGCATGCCTTCAACAGGAGCTGGTAAAGGAAATTGGCCTGAAAGACAGAGGCATCATCAACAGTCCTCATCTGGCAGTACTGAACAAGAGCCTAATGCCGGCCGTTATTATCGAAGGAGGCTTCCTGTCCAACTCCGGGGATTTGCAGGTCATGCTAACGGAGGAATACAAAGAAGCTTACGCTTTGGCAACCGCCAGAGGAATCATCAATGCCCTAAATGCATGGGCATCCCGCTGATAAGGAGAGACGTATGAACGATAGGATGAATTGTTTTACAGGAAGCGAAGCCTATGTTGCCGGACCGGAGCTAATGTATGCGGTAAATGTTTCCATAGCCCTGGAAAAACCATTGCTGATCAAGGGAGAACCGGGCACCGGGAAAACCATGTTGGCGGAAGCAATCGCCGATTCCCTCGGGAAAGAACTCATCATATGGAGCATCAAGTCCACTACCAAGGCAAAAGACGGACTCTATGTCTATGATACAGTGCAGCGTCTCTACGACAGCCAGTTTCAGGAGGGTAATGTAGCGGACATCAGGAAATACATCCACATGGGGAAGTTGGGAGAGGCTTTCGCCGCAAAAGCGCAGCCGGTATTGCTCATTGATGAGATCGACAAAGCGGACCTGGAATTTCCAAACGATCTGCTCTGGGAGCTGGACAGGATGGAATTCTATATCCATGAGACCAAAGAGACAATCAAAGCCCCTTTCCGGCCTGTGGTGATTATAACATCCAATGCGGAAAAGGAGCTGCCCGATGCCTTTCTCCGTCGATGCATCTTCCATTACATCGCGTTTCCCGACAGCGATACCATGAGGAAAATCATCGCCGTACATTACCGGGATGTGGAGGAAAAACTGCTGGATCAGGTGCTGGAAACGTTCTATTGGCTGAGAGACATCAAAGAACTTCAAAAGAAGCCGGGAACCTCCGAACTGCTGGATTGGATCAGGGCTCTTCAGCTTGGGGGGATTCCGGTGGAACGGATACAAAAAGAGCTGCCATTTCTCGGGGTTTTACTGAAAAAGAATCAGGATTTTGATGTGGTTTGCGAGATTAAAGAAAAAGGATACACCAGGAAGAGCTGGGGTGTTTAGGAATTGTTTATAGAATTTTTCTATCTGCTCAGGCAGCATCAACTTACGGTGTCCATCAAGGAGTGGCTGGATCTGATCCATGCGTTGGATAAAGGCCTCTGTGGCCCCAGCCTCCTGGATTTTTATCATTTGTGCCGCAGCATTCTCGTGAAGAGCGAAGTGGATTACGACAAATTCGACCTGGCTTTTTATGAATATTTCAAGGATATGGAGCCCCCTTTTGCAATACCGGAGGAAGTCTGGAACTGGCTTTCCGGGGGAGAAAAGAGCAAAGAAGAACTGTATGATAAAATAGATCCCAATGCTCCGCTCCATGAGATGGAGCAGCTTGTGGAAATGTTGGAGCAAAGGCTTCAGGAACAGCGCTCCTGTCACAGAGGTGGAAATTACTGGATTGGTACGGGAGGCACCTCAGTCTTAGGGCATGGAGGATTTTCGGACCAGGGCATTCGAGTGGGAGGCGAAAGCCGATACCGCTCGGCTCTGAAGGTTGCAAACCAGAGAGCATTTCGGGATTTTCGTCAGGACAATATTATTGATACCAGGCAGTTTCAGGTAGCCCTGCGGAAATTGAGGCAGTATTCTGCTACGGTTGAGTCTCCGAAGACAGAGCTGGATATAGATGCCACAATCAGGGAAACCACAGAAGCGGGTGGGTTCCTCAGACTCGTTTTTGAGAAACCCAGGAAGAATACGGTGAAACTACTGTTGCTGTTCGATTCGGACGGTTCCATGCTACGGTACAGCAGGTTATGTAGCGCGCTGTTTCAAGCGGCTCATAAAGCAAACCACTTCAGCGATCTCAAGGTATATTATTATCACAATTGCATCTATGAACACTTGTACACCACACCGAGTTGTATAAGGGGCGAATGGGAAAGCACAGAAAAGGTGATGAACACACTGGGTAGTGAATACCGTGTCATTCTGATCGGTGATGGAGCCATGGCTCCCGAAGAATTGCTGCGACCCGGAGGGAACTGCATCATTGGCCTTTATAATGAACAGCCCGGTGTTTACTGGCTGAAGCGGATCCGTGAAAAGTATCCCCATCACATCTGGCTGAACCCCATTGAAGAAGAGGACTGGGGGTCCGCTTTCGGACATATGACCATAAGTGCCATCCGTGAGCTTTTCCCCATGTACGAGCTGAGCCTTGAGGGGATTGAGAAAGGCATTAAAAAACTGCTTGTTAACAGATAAGAACAAAAGACAGCAAAATCAGGCGATGATACTCGCCTGATTATTATTTTACAGAGCACGAGCCTTGGCATGTAAACTCCTGAGAATGCAGAATGGATGTATACCCTAAGACAGGTATCGGAACACGCCTTTGACTAAGCCCAATATCCTGGCATCGTTTACGATGATGGGACTCATGGTTTCGTTGGCCGGCTGCAGGCGGATGTGGCCGTTTTCCTTATAAAATGTCTTTACGGTGGCCTCGCTTTCAAAGCCGTCTACCATGGCCACCACGATATCCCCGTTGTTTGCGGTGTGTTGCTGCCGAACCAGGATGTAATCGCCGTCAAAGATCCCCACCTCAATCATGCTGTCACCTTTGACGGTAAGCATGAAATGGCTGCCGTTGCCCACATAGCGAGCCGGTACCGGGAAGCTGTCATCAATATTTTCCTCGGCAAGTATGGGTGTTCCCGCCGCAATCTGACCCACCAAAGGAATATCCACGATATCGGCCCTTTCGCCGATGTGATACCCGGAATCCTGAGAGATTTCTCCTTGCTGCGGTCCCTCTGCGCCAAAGGGCTCGGTCCTGTCGGAATCAAGTATTTCTATAGCCCGGGGTTTTGCCGGGTCTTTTCGTATATATCCCTTTTCCTCCAAGCTTGCAATGTCCTTGTGGGCTGTGGATGTGGATTTAATGCCAAGGGAGCTGCACATCTCGCGAACAGTGGGGGGATAGCCCTTTTTTCTGATTTCGGTCAACATGTATTCAAGAATTCGCTTTTCACGTTCTTTCAGCGGTTTCATCATGGATCCTCCCTGCACGTATTACTTTGCCTCAGTATAGCATGACACGAACAAGATGTAAACACTTGTTCTGTATTTTGCATAAAAACCTGCCAAGGGGACAGACCCCGTGACCGGAAAACCTGCCAAGGGGACAGACCCCGTGACCGGTTTTCCGGTCACGGGGTCTGTCCCCTTGGCATAAAAAGGAGCCATGGGGTCTGTCCCCGTGGCTCCTTTTGACAGGATTTCTTATTTGATCATGTTGTCGATAGAATCCATAACTTTGTCCAGCATTTGCAATGCTTCTTTCAACTCCTGCTCCGTGATGATCAGCGGCGGGGAGACGTGAATCATGTTTTCGTGGGCATAGGTATAGAAACCTTCTGCCTTCAGCATACCGAGAATCTTGGGCATAATGCCTTCTGGATCCTTGCCGAAGGAAACGATGGGTTCTCTTGTTGCCTTGTCTTTCACAAACTCCACGATGGAGAAGAGGCCGATATAGCGGACGTCTCCTACGCAGGCATGCTTTGCCTTCAAAGCTTCCAAGCCTTCTCCGAGAACCTTTCCGACCTTCTCCACGTTTTCGAAGACCTTGTCTTCTTTGTATGCATCGATGGCAGCGATGGCTACGGCGCAGCCCATGGGATGTGCGCTGTAGGTCAGACCACAGAACATCTTGTTCTCTTCGAAGAAATCTGCAATCTTCTTGGAAGCGATAACGCCGCCCAAGGGGACATAGCCGCAAGTGGAACCCTTGGCAAAGGACACCAGGTCGGGCTTCACATCCCAGTTCTGGAATGCGAACCACTTGCCTGTTCTGCCGAAACCGGCCATGACCTCGTCGCATACCATGCAGATGCCATATTTGTCGCAGAGAGCTCTTACGCCTTCCAGATAGCCTTTGGGAGGTATCAACACACCGTTGGATCCAACAACTGTCTCTAAGAAGATGGCTGCTACAAGATTGGTGCCTTCATAGAGCAGCTGATTTTCCAGCAGTTCAAGATAGAATGCGGTGACATCTTCTTCCTTTTCAAATTTGCAGGCCTTGGGGGCTCTGTAGGGATAGGGACCGTCAAACTTGATGAATCCGGGGATGCCGGGCTCATTGATAAACCTTCTGGGCTCACCGGTCAGGTTGGCAGCGCCATAGGTAGCGCCGTGATAGGAGCGGTACATGGAGAAAATTTTCCATCTTCCGGTGTACGCTTTCGCCAGCTTGATAGCGTTTTCGTTGGCTTCTGCTCCAGCATTGGTAAAGAAGACCTTTGCACCTTCCAAGCCGGATATCTCTACGATCTTCCGTGCAGCTTCCGTACGGACGTCGCAGGAAAAGGAAGGGGCCAGAAACGGAAGTTTTTCCGCCTGGTCCTTGATGGCCTGAATTAACTTTTTATTGCCATGGCCCAGATTCATGTTGACCAGTTGGGATGACATGTCATAATACTTTTTACCATCTTCGTCCCAGAAATAAATACCTTCCGCTTTGACAATGTTGGCAGGGTTCAGGTTCTTTTGGGCAGACCAGGAATACAGATTGTATTTCTTACCCATTTCAACTACATTAGACATTTTGTTTCCTCCTAAATCTTAATTTCTTAGCGTATTTTTACGATTGATAAGATTAATAGGTCTTTCCGTCAAACAGCTCTTCATCTGTGGGCTGGGTAGACGGAATGGGAGTGGATACATACGTGAAGTTCAGCAAATCTTTCCATGTGGCATTGTGGGAGATGCTGTTGTGGCCCCAGGTGCCGCACCCAAGTGTCATGGACATGGGATAGCCGCAGGTCCATGCACCGCTGTTGACCAGAGACTGGGCCTGATTTACGACGACTTTGCAGACCTTGATTCTCTCGCCCATAACATGAGCCTTTTCCATGTCCGCAGTGTGGATGCCGCAGCTGTGTCCCAGACCCTGGTAGTTTAAGATGGCTTCCAGCTGCTGCAATGCATCTTCGAAATCCTTGGCTTTTCTCAGTTCGGCTACCGGTGACAGCTTTTCGCCGGTGAGGGGGAATTCATTTCCGTAACCGCCGTTCTCCTCTACCATAATCATCTTTGTGCCTTCAGGAACCGTAACCCCGGCCAGTTCTGCAATCTCAGCAGCAGGTCTGGCAACGATGTGGCGGTTGAGTACATGATCTGCCGGTGTGTTGGGCCACAAGGTTTTGACGATCTTTTCCTTGTCTTCCGTGCCGTCTTTGATGGTGTGAGCGCCTTTTTTCGCCATGGCTTCCACGAACTTGTCATAGCAGCTCTCAAAGACGATGATATTGTTCTCCGTGGAGCAGCTTGTGGCGTTATCGAAGGTTTTGGAAGCGAGAATCATGTCAGCTACCTTGTCCAAATCAGTAGAGCCGTCGACGATGGTCACAACGTTTCCGGTTCCTACGCCGATGGTGGGAGTTCCGGAGCTGTAAGCGGCGCGGACCATGGGGGTACCGCCGGTAGCAAGCACGAAGTCAACCTGCTTCATGAGTTCGCCGGAGCACTCAACGCTAACATATTCCGCCTCAACGGGAATGACCAGATCTTCCGGAGCACCGTACATTTTAAGAGTTTCCCGGATCCGGTCCGTTACGAACATGTTGGTCTTGGCAGCTTTCGGATGGGGGGCCAGGATGATGGCATTTCTGCCCTTGATGGCTGCAATGGACTTGAAGATTGGGGTGGCTTCTCCATTGGTAACGGGGATGATGGCACCTATGACTCCCATAGGTCTTGCATACTTCCGGATTCCCGTTTCTTCGTTGACTTCGACGAGACCTACGGATTTCTGGCCCTTCATGTCTCTGTATCCGCCTTTGACCTTGGTATAGATCTTGGCAACTTTATTGGCGGCTATGCCCATGCCGGATTCGGCTGCAAGCATTTCTGCGGCCTGCTGTGCCCATTCCGGTCTCGTGGTTCTGTAGGCAATCGCGGCGCAGAGCTCGTCTACCTGTTCCTGGGTATACCCTTCAATGGCTTCCTGGGCGGCTCTTGCTCTGGCTACCAAATCACCTACGTACTTTGCATAATCGATTGACATTGTCATTCCTCCTTAGAATTTCCTGATGTGGTTTGTCGGTCCAAGGAAAAAGAAAACTTTTTCCTGAAGCTAGACACACTTTTAGTATTAGCAAAAACCATGCCATAAAATTCCCAAAAGGGATTTCGCCCTGAATCGTCTCACTTCAGTTTTAAAATAATAGCCAAGCTTCTAATTGCAAGGGGTTGAGAATCCAACAGGAAGTTGGTTCACCTTGACTCTGAAAACTTAGTCTTGAAGAATATCTCAGAGAGTGATACAATAATGAATCGGTACATGCTTGTTAAATGATTACTTAGAAAAAATGATTCAAAACACAGCCGCAACCCTGTTGATACAATAGTGAATCTTAAGATTCACTATTGTATCAACAGAGATCATAGCCACAGGTGCATCGGAAGGAAGAGGGGGTATTCGGTTGGGAAAACTCATAAGTGCGGAACAATACGGGCTGGATATAAACGACTTACTGCCTATCTTAAACAGCATCGGAGAAGCCATATTCATTGACAATGCAGAGGGCTACGCCCTTTGGATCAACAAAGCCTGTGAGGAAATTTACCGAATCACAAAGGAAGAGGTCATTGGCAAACACTGCACTTACTTGGAGCACTTGGGGATTTTCGAGCCCTCCGTGGCTCGTCAGGTTATCGAAGAAAAAAAGGAGACCACCATCCTTCATAAAAATAGAGACGGAAAGCAGCTTCTGAGCACCGGAACTCCTATCTTTGATGAAAGTGGAAGGCTTTCCAAGATCATCACCACTTCCCATGATATCACCGAACTTGTGGAACTGCAGAACAAACTGGAGACCATACAGACTGCGCTTCAGGACATTTGGGTGAGCGAGAACTATAAATACGAAGGAATCATCGCAAACAGCCCCGGTATGCTGAATGTTATCCAGATGGTTGAACGGCTTGCACCTCTGGATACTACTGTCCTGATCACCGGTGAATCCGGTTCCGGAAAAGGAGTTATCGCGAAATTGCTCCACGAAATCGGGAATCGTAAGGGACAACCCTTTATCCAGATAAACTGCGGTGCTATCCCTGCCAACTTGCTGGAATCCGAGCTGTTTGGATATGAAAGAGGCGCTTTTACCGGATCTCGCAAAGAAGGAAAAAAAGGACTCTTCGAAGCAGCGAAGAAGGGCACAGTATTTTTAGATGAAATAGGAGAGCTTCCTCTGAATCTTCAGGTTAAAATTCTTCAGGTCATTCAGGAGAAAGCCGTCCAGAGAGTAGGGGGACTGGACAGCATTCCCATTGATGTACGAATCATATCGGCTACCAACAGGAATCTGGAAGAGATGGTGAAAGAGGGTCGCTTCCGGGAGGACTTGTTTTATAGGTTGAACGTGGTGCCCATTGTGGTTCCCCCACTGCGAAACCGACCGGAAGACATTGTTCCCATGATTCGCTCCTTCTTACTGAAGAATAACAAGAAATTCAGCGAAAATAAAACCATGGACGCGGCGGCCATGTCGATCCTGCTGAAGTACAGTTGGCCCGGGAACGTGAGAGAACTGGAAAATATCATCGAACGGCTGGTCATCACCACCAAGGGAAGCATCATTGGTCCGGAGAACCTTCCCGGATATATTGCAGAGGATACAAGAGAAGCGGGAGCTTTGAGCATATCCAAAAGTTCATCCCTTCAGGAAACGCTGGACGCAGTAGAAAAGCAGATTCTCATGGATGCAAGAAGCAGACATAAGACAACGAGGGAAATTGCCAAAGCCTTGGGAGTCAGCCAGCCAACGGTGGTGAGAAAGATGGCAAAACACGGTCTGTAATTGAAGTGGTAATTACCAATATTTTCTATTGTTCTATCAAAACACCTTGTATTCGACCTTTTTCGATGGTAAAATATTATAACTATACTAACAAGGAATGACTTGATAATGCATCTGGATAATAGACTGCTGAGGCATAGATTGAAACGATGGGAAAGCCGATGGACAAAGGAAGAACCGAATCGGGAAAGTGAAAGGGGACGAAGATGATGGGTAGAAAAGTATTGGCACTTGTTTTAAGTATTGCAATGGTCATGGGATCCATGGGTATGGCATTTGCAGAAGGAGGAACTTCCTTTGCAGATATGCCGGATAACTGGTCCACTGCACCATTGAATAAGGCAGTGGAGAACGGCTTGCTTAAGGGATACGAAGAAGGGGGAAAAACCCTGATCAAGGCAGACAATTCTCTGACGAGAGCAGAGATGGCCGCGGTGGTCAACCGGGCATTTAACGCAATAAATTTGGCGGACATCTCCAAGGTGACCGATGTTTCCTCCTCTTCATGGTATGCGAAAGACATGGCCAAGGCAGTGGGGATGAGGACCTTTGCTCTTGACACGAAAATGCGCCCCGGCGACAAAATTACCAGGCAGGAAGCCTTTGCAGTACTGGCCAGAGCCTTTAAGCTTACCGGTTCCGACTCGGATTATAAGGCGTTAAATAAATTCTCCGATAAAGCGGATATCGCTGCTTGGGCTCTGAAAGACCTGGATGGCCTTTCGGCTGCCGGCTACATTCAAGGCTCCGGCGGAAAACTAAATCCGAAGGCCAATATCACCAGAGCAGAGTTCGCGGTAGTGATGGATAACCTGGTGAAACAATACATTGATGAGGCCGGTCCCGTCTCTGCAGTTGTGGCATCCGGAAATGTGATGATCCGGGTCCCCGGCGTGACGTTGAAAGATGTTACGATTAAGGGAGATCTGGTCATAGGTGATGGCGTCGGTGAAGGAGATGTTACTCTGGACAATGTTACCGTTGAAGGCAGGACCCTAGTCCGTGGCGGCGGTGAAAACTCCATCATCATCAAGGGAAATTCGGATCTCAGTAAAATCATTGTTTCCAAGGTGGATGGCAAGGTACGCATTTCCGTGGAAGGGAATGCGGATGTGGAGATTGTTTATGTTGATGACGGTTCTGACGACGTGGTGGTACAGGGTACTGTGGGGACAATTGAAGTGGCGGGAGACGGTGTCACCGTTACTGCTACGGATGCTACCCTCACAAGCGGCCTTGTCAGCGGAGACAATTCCACCATCATTCTTGGAGCAGGAACTACCCTCAACAGCGGCACCATATCCGGTGACTCTTCTGCCATCGTCGTTGCCCAGGGAGCTTCTGCGGGTACAATCTCCGTGAGCGGTTCCGGTGCGGCTATTTCGGGTCAGGGTACAGTGGCAAATGTAACTGTGCTGGCAGGAGGAGATAACACATCCGTTACTACTCCGAATACGGTGACCACTGTTTCCTCCACAGTTATCGGTGTTACCGCCGGTGGCGTAAGTGTTCCTGCCGGGAGCACTGCAACCAATAACTCCACAGGCACCGGTGCAACTGTGACCCAGCCCGCAGCAGGCGGTGGTGGCGGTGGCGGTGGTGATACCACGAAGCGCCTCTATGTTAACGTCAATGGGCAGGATTACAATATTGACAGCCTGAGCGGAAAGTTCTTTACAAATGACGACAGCGCAGGATTGATTTCCATCGTTTCCGGTCTTGCTCCTACAGCTACCACCAGTGTTGAGAGTATCGATATCACCGGGACCGGATCAGGGGTTTTCACCGCATTGGCAGATGCGGCAGACAACGCTGCCATTGTTACCATGTTAAATACAATTGCAACAGCCGTTGACGGATCAAATAGAACAGCAAGAATCGATGATGCCGTTGCTACTGCAGATGCGATTACCGCTTTCAGCTACAACAAGGGCGGGGTCACCAATGCGGTTTCAAAGGTAGAGATTACAGTACCGGCTCTCGGAACAAATGCAGCATTTACTAAAACTGTATGGGAAGGCGGAAATTCGATTCCCCTTGTGGATATTGCGGCGGTTTATGACGCGTTGAACGGGAAAGCATTAACAGCGCTAACCGGTCTTACCATGACACTTACCACGGACCAGGGAACGAAGACAGTGGTGCTCAGCTACAAGTAGAGATTCTGTGGCTGTCAATTCAAATCAATAAAAGCATCAGCATAGACAAAGGTTTATCCTTTGTCTATGCTGTGCAAGAGACAAGAAAAAAAGAGGTTCTTTGGGGTGAAAGAAAGAAGGATTTCCAGAGGGGTATTGACCATCCTCATCGCTGTAACGGTACTTTTCGCAACGGCATTTGCCTACGGCTTCTCGGATGTGGAAGAAACAAATTCCTTGGCATCGGATATCGGGGTGCTTGTAGAAAAGGGCTATGTGGCCGGCTACCCGGACGGGACATTCCGACCGGCAGGTCATATCACCCGTGCGGAGTTTGTTCGCATGGTTAACAGTATATTCGGGTATCTGCCGGGCACCTTGAGCAATCATTTTGTCGATGTTCAGGAAGGGTCATGGTACTATGGAGACGTTCTCGCCGGGCTTCAGGCAGGCTATATCATCGGATATCCTGACGGGACCTTCCGTCCTCAGGGAAATATCACAAAAGAAGAAGCCTGCGCCATATTTGACCGGATTTTGTCCCTGGATCTTCATATTAAGACTTTGCAGATGGAATCCATTGTGATTACCGATGAGATTTCTCCATGGGCAAACAACTCTGTCCGGAGAGTTCTTGTGGCGGGCATTATGAAACCGGAAGAAGACAAAACCTTCCAATCCAAACGGAATATTCTACGTGGCCAAGTGGTTTACGCCTGCGCAAGAGTCTTGGAAAAGTTGGATGCCAAGCTCTACAGCCCAATCATGATACCGGGCATGCCCAGCACGCCCCTTACGGAATACGATATCATGGTGAATCGAACCATCGCATCAGTTACAGATATCATCAATGACAATGTGCTGCCGGAGAACCGGCTTAGCAGTGGCGATATAGAAAGGCAAAAAATCTTTCTGCAGGAACTGTGTTCTAATATGCAACATTATCTGGACACCACAAATAAAGAAGATTTCGATGCGGATGCAATCGCTGCGAATATGAAAGTGCGGTATAGCAGCCTTTCGCCCGGAGACAGAGAAGAGCTGAAGCGAGTAATCCCGGCTAATGTGGATATCATTGATTTGAGCAAGCTCCGTTCTTTCTTCGGTTTCTGACACGGGGAGAGACAATATGACGAACGAGGTAAAAAGGAAAAAGCCAACTAAAATAATCCTCCTAATCACAGTGATTATGCTTGCTGCAGCAGCATTTGTCGGCTATCGACTGCTCTTTGGCAACATTGATCCCGAAGAGAAGGCTGCCATCGATCGGGAGGTAAATCAGATCACTCAAGATATTTTGGAAGAGATTCAGCAGGAGAAACCATCGGAAAATGCCACGCCTATAGACACCCAAAAGGAGACAAGGGAAGAAAGTCCGGAGAATCATCCAGACCAAGTGCTCCCCGGGGAAAAGCAGGAAGCCATTGAAAAGGTGATGTCTGCTTATGAGAAAGGCTTTGGCAAACTCCAAAAGGAGGGGAATGCCATTGTAGACAGGCTGATAACCGCAATCAAGTCTGATTATATGACTTTGAAGGAGTCGGGAGCAGGAAAGACAGAGCTGGCCAGGTTAGCAGCATCCTATACCAACCGGGTGAAGGCTATGGAGGGCGGGATGGATTCCAGCTTCAACCTTTTGCTTACGAAGATGGGAGAAGACCTTAAATCAGCAGGAATGGCCGAAGAGGAAGTAAGCAGCCACCTTCAAAAAATAAAAGAAGCATACAATAAACTAAAAGAAGAACGTCGAAGCCTTGTTCTCGAAAAGGCAAAAGAATATCTATAAACAGGAGGGCCCTTTTAAATGGCGGATTTGGAATATACCCAGTACGGTGACCGGATGCTGGCGGAAGAAGGCTACAGTATTCGTGAGTTAATTGATATCGTGCTGGCTCATATAAGGCTCATACTAGTCATAACCATTACGGCAGGGCTTCTGGCTTTCGTCATCAGTCAGTTTTTCATAACTCCCCAATACGAGGCCAGCGTAAAGCTGTTTGTAAATAATTCCAGAGTGGGGCAGGCGGACACTACAAGCATCAGCGATTTGAACGCCTCAGAGCGTTTGGTTAATACCTATATGGAGATTGTCAAGAGCAATACGGTACTGGAAAAAGTAGCTGCCAATGATAATCTGGATTACAGCCTGGAGAGCCTGAAGAGAATGGTAAGTACACAAGCCGTTCAAAATACTGAGATTTTCTATGTAAAGGTCATCAGTGACAATCCTCACCATGCGCAGCTGCTGGCCAACCAGATTGCCACCGATGCACCCGGTGAAATCATGGATTTCGTTGAAGCCACCTCTGTAAAAGTCATTGACCGGGCCACGCTTCCAAAGGTGCCGGCAACACCCAATGTTAAACTAAACACAGCTATCGGCTTTCTGCTGGGGCTGGTTCTAAGCGTTCTGTTGGTACTCCTTTTAGATATGCTGGATGTGACGATCCGTTCGGAAGAGGATATAAGGAAAATGACGGATCTGCCTATTTTAGGGAACATCCCCTTCATTGAACCACTTGATACAAACGGAAAAGCAAAGGACCCGGGATATGGAGGAAAGTATGGATATCAATAGGAGCGGCATCAGACTTTTTTCAAGTAAAGAAACGAAGGTATTAAACAGATCGGGCAAATATGTTCTTTTGGGAGATAAGACAGCTTTTCACGTCAAGGAAGCTTATAAAGCAATGCGGACCAATGTGATGTTTTCCGTTCCGGGGGAGGGATGCAAGGTGATCGGCGTCACCAGTGCTGTCCCCAGCGAAGGAAAGAGCACTACAGTATTAAATCTTGCTATAACCTTTGCGGAGACCGGTTCCAGGGTGCTTCTCATCGATGCAGATATGCGGCGCCCCAATATTAAAAGAATACTGGGCGCAGGTGAAGGGGCGGGATTATCCGACGTGTTGGCTAGATTTGTGAAGGAGGAAGAGGCAATTGCTTCTTCCGGCTATGAGAACCTGGATATTGTCTTCAGCGGAAACGTGCCTCCCAATCCTGTAGAACTGCTGGCCTCCGAAAATATGAAGGAGACCATTGAGAAGCTTGGCAAGTCCTACGATTATATTTTCATTGATACCCCCCCCATCAATGTGGTGACGGACGCCACCGTGGTATCCAGGCTCCTTCACGGGATGATACTGGTTACCAGAGAAAATGTGAGCAGAAAGGACGAAACCGAGGAAGCACTGAATAAACTTCGGTTTGTCAATGCAAAGATTTTGGGCCTGGTATTGAACGATAAGCAGTATCACAGCAAACGAAGAGGTTATTACGGGAAGTACAGGCAGTACAAACATCACTATAGGCAATACGGCAATTACGATGATTGATTGGCATACACATATTCTTCCTTCTATGGACGACGGCAGTAAAAGCGTTGAGGAGTCTATCACCATGTTGGAGCGCTGCAGGGATACGGGCGTGACAGATGTTGTATTGACTCCTCATTTCTATGCGGACAAAGAAAATCCGGAGAGCTTTTTGAGCAGAAGGGACTTGTCCTTTGACAACCTCAATGCGCATATAAATAAAGAAGACCTCTCCGGCAATCCGGCTGGTTTTTGGCCCAGAATGATACCGGGAGCAGAAGTTTATTACTTCCCTGAGTTGGCTGCTATGGATGGGTCTCTTTTGAGGAAGCTATGTATAGGCGACAGCCCATATATCCTAGTCGAACTCCCGGCAGAACCATGGGGGGAAGAGGTTTACAAAACCCTCGAGTCTATGATCTTTAATCGACGGGTTATACCCATCCTGGCTCATATAGACCGCTATTTCCCGTTTATTAAGAATCCGGAACCCATATGGGAGCTTGCAGGCATGGGAATGCTCATCCAGCTCAACGGCGGCGCTCTGGATCATTTCCTGATCCGAAGAAAAGCCCTGAAATGGATCGATGCGGGTATGGTTCATATGCTGGCTTCCGATTGTCATGACCCGGTACACCGCTCTCCTAATATGGACAAGGCCTGCAAATTCCTTCAAGACTGCAGGGATAGCAGCGTAGCTGGCAGGCTCACCGGGTCCGATCCATGGGGTATCCTAACAAAGGAAATCGGCTCTTTCCGTGAATAGCGTAAATATTCGGAAATGTAAATTTTTCCGACAAAAAAAGTCTTTGACAGCAGACGCTGTCTGTGGTATCCTCTATCAGTAAACAGTAAGCAGAAGTCATCCGCTTCTCACCCCGCGGCTCCCGCTGCGGAGGTTCATAGAAAGAAACCTTACGATTTAAGGTGATTTTTGAGAGCGGATACATTATGTACCCGCTTTATTTATTTAGGAGGTGCGAAACATTAACAAGGAAAATCAGATCAACGAAGAGATTCGTGACAGGGAAGTCAGAGTCATCGACAGCGACGGGGAACAACTGGGGATTTTGAAAATCGAAGAGGCCTTGCAATTGTCCATTGACAAGAAATTGGATTTGGTCAACATTGCGCCTCAGGCAAAGCCCCCGGTCTGCAAGATCATGGACTACGGAAAGTACAGATACGATCTTCAAAAGAAGGAAAAAGAGGCCCGCAAAAAGCAGAAGGTTGTAGAGCTGAAGGAGATCCGCCTGTCTACTTTTATCGAGGAACACGACCTGATGGTAAAGGCCAACAATGCCTCGAAATTCCTAAAAGAAGGAGACAAGGTAAAAGTCAGCCTGCGGTTCCGGGGCCGTGAGAGAAGTCATGTCGATGCCGGTCAGATGGTTATGGTGAGATTTGCAGAGATCATATCCGAAGCAGGAAGTGTAGAGAGAGCTCCCCTCCTTGAAGGCAGAAGCCTGATCATGATTTTAGCACCAAAGATCAATAAATAGAAACCACATAGCAGGAGGTTATAGAAGAATGGCAAAGATGAAATCCCACAGAGGGGCAAGCAAACGATTCAAGATTACCGGCACCGGTAAGGTCATGAGACATAAGGCGTACAAAAGCCACATTCTTACCAAGAAAAGCGCGAATAGAAAAAGAGGGTTGAGGCAGTCCACTTTGCTCACCAGTGCTGACGAGAAAAGAATCAAGAGCGTTTTGAACGTATAACTAAGGAGGTAAGAAGAAATGGCACGAGTTAAAAGAGGAATCAACGCAAGAAAGAGACATAGAAAAGTATTAAAACTGGCAAGGGGTTTTTATGGCTCCAAGAGCAAGATCTTCAGGGCTGCCAATCCGGCGGTCATGAGGTCTCTGAGCTCCGCATATATTGGCAGGAAGAATAAAAAGAGAGACTTCAGAAGGCTCTGGATCACCAGAATCAATGCCGGTGCCAGAATGAACGGACTCTCCTACAGCAAACTGATGAACGGCCTCAAGCTCTCCGGCATCGAAATCAACCGTAAGATGCTTTCCGAGCTGGCGATTCAGGATCCCACAGGCTTTGCCCGTTTGGCAGATGCCGCAAAAAAAGCCATAGCGAAATAAGATAAAGTCGACAAGGAAATACGACAAACAACGCCTCTCCGGCAGGCTATCCTAGATTAAGAGCCTGCAGGAGGGGCTTTTGTGATTATTTATTCACAGATATTGTATTTACGGTAGTCCTTGCTATAATGAAAGTGCAATCGTTTCCCAACGTCTCGTCAAGTTTTTTCTTCCACCGAAACAGGTATAATCAATGGTATCCGTCATATTTTATCAATAAGTACAATGAAGAAAGGAGAATAGAAATGCAGGCATTCCATAATGTTATTATCGTGATCGATGGTTATCTATGGGGACCTCCTATGCTGATCCTATTGTTTGGAACTCATCTTTTCCTTACTTTCCGTCTTCGTTTTATTCAACGTTATGTCAAACTGGGCATTAAACTGTCCTTCAGCAAGGACAAGGGGGGGCAAGGAGATGTGAGTCAATTCGGGGCGCTGACCACAGCACTGGCCGCCACCATAGGGACAGGGAACATCGTGGGCGTTGCCACGGCGGTGACCCTGGGAGGGCCCGGGGCAGTTCTTTGGATGTGGCTCACCGGCGTGTTTGGCATTGCTACAAAGTACAGTGAGGCCCTGCTTTCGGTGAAATACCGGGTCAAAACCTCCGACGGCACCATGCTGGGAGGCCCTATGTATGCCCTGGAAAAAGGCCTGAATATGAAATGGCTGGCAGTGCTTTTCTGCATATTTACCGCCATTGCATCCTTTGGAATCGGCAACATGACACAGGCAAACTCCATCTCTGCACTTGCTTCTAAGACGCTGAACCTATCCCCCTATGTCACCGGTCTGATCATGATGGTTCTGGTAGGCATAGTCATCCTCGGTGGTATCAAATCCATCGCTCGTGTCTGTGAGAAACTGGTTCCCTTCATGGCTGTCTTCTATACCATCGGCTGTCTGGTTATCTTGGCCATGAACTACAACTACATAGGGCCTGCCATCGCTCTGATCGTAAAATCTGCTTTCACACCCACTGCCGCCGGTGGTGGTTTTATTGGAGCCACTGTCCTGGCCGCATCCAGATACGGTATCGCCAGAGGCCTCTTCTCCAATGAGTCCGGTCTGGGATCTGCCCCAATTGTTGCAGCCGCCGCACAGACAAAAAATCCCGTCCGCCAGGCCCTGGTTTCTTCCACCGGGACCTTCTGGGATACGGTGGTAATCTGTCTGATGACCGGATTGGTGTTGGTTACCACCATCATGAAATACCCAAGCATTTCCGAGGGGCTAAACGGTGCTGAGGTGACCAATGCAGCTTTTTCCATGATACCGGTAATCGGACCCGTCGTCTTAACCATTGGACTTTTTACCTTTGTGTATTCTACGATTCTGGGCTGGTCCTATTACGGGGAGAGAGGTGTGGAATACCTCTTCGGTAAAAAGGGAATCGTGCCCTATCGCATCCTGTTCACCTTGGTGGTATTTGTGGGCGCCACAGCATCTCTGCCTTTGGTGTGGGACTTCTCCGACGCTGCCAATGCCCTCATGGCCATTCCCAACCTGGTAGCCCTCTTGCTCTTAAGTGGTGTTATCGTAAAGGAAACCAAGGAATACCTCTGGGATGGCAATCTGGAAAAGGAGGCCCCCCTTACAAGGGAGCAGGGGGAAAGCCGGTAGCTATATGGTGAGAGTAATTCCCCAATAGAATCGAATCGACATTAGAATATGACAAATAATGCCCTCCTGGCAGACTATAATCCAATGGTAGCTGACGGAGGGCTTTTCTATGGTTATTTATGCAGAGTATCTTTTTCTGGAAAACGGCATCGCAGGGCTAATGATTCTGCTTTTAACCTGCAGGATCTGCGGCTTTTCTTCTCCCCGCCTGAGAATTGCCTTTGGGAGCGTGCTTTGTGGACTTTACGCATTTATCCTCTTTTGGGAAGGGCTGCCCTGGTGGATATCCGTTTCCCTAAAGGGAGTATTCTCCTTGGTGGTGGTGACCTTGGTTTTCCCCTCTGTGGGTTTCCGTAACATAGCCAGGACAGTCCTTGTGTTTTACCTGATCAGCTTTGCCATGGGAGGCATAGTCGTCGGTTCTCTGTATTTTTTCAACGGAGCGGGAGCGGCGGGGGCCGGGGCTTTCTACATAGGCGATATTACCTACATAAGGGTATTTCTCGGGATGATCCTTGCTTGGACCGTTCTTTACATCTTTTCTACCTTTTTAAAGGAACGTCTCAGAAAGGGCAGGGCAGAAGCCGATCTCTGTGTGACTCTGGGAAGTCGCACCGTACGGATGAAAGGCTTCGTAGATACGGGCAACTTCCTGCGGGATCCTGTCAGTGGGCGACCGGTATGCGTGGCAGCCAAGGGGGTTATTGAGGAGCTTGCTCCCAGAGAAGCTCAGTTTTGTATCGTTCCCTACCGTAGCCTGAATCGTGAAGAAGGATTGCTATCCGGGATCCGACCGGATAGAGCTCTTTTGATGACTCCGGGTAAGGAGCCAAGGGCTGTGAGTATTGTATTGGCAGTTTCGAAAGGCCAGCTGCCTGTAGGACGGGACGGTAAGAGATATGATGTTTTACTTCATGAAACTTTGACGGAAGGAGGCATCCTGCAAGTTGAACAGTAAAGAGGCCGGTATGAAAGGATGGCTGAAAGGGTATGGAGAGAAGATTCTCCGGTCTTGGATCAAATGGATTAGAGCTGCGGGCGGATGGCTTTCCCGGGGGGATCTCTATTACATAGGAGGCAGCGATGCCCTGCCTGCGCCACTGTCTCCGGATGAAGAAAGGCAACTTATTCAGCAGCTGATATTGCCAAACGAGCAGGACCCGGATGAGGACAGACTCAGAGGTTGTAATTCCGCCAAGGCCGTCCTCATTGAGCGAAACCTCCGCCTGGTGGTGTATATCGCCAAGAAATTTGAAAATGCGGGCATCAATGTGGAAGATCTGATTTCAATCGGCACCATCGGCCTCATAAAGGCGGTGAATACCTTTAATCCGGAGAAGAATATAAAGCTTGCAACCTACGCGTCTCGTTGTATCGAAAACGAGATCCTCATGTATCTGCGGCGTAATAGCCGGACCCGAACGGAGGTTTCCTTCGACGAACCTTTGAATGTGGACTGGGATGGCAACGAACTCCTGCTGTCGGATATTTTGGGAACAGAAAGCGATATCGTGTACAACCACATCGAAGAGGAAGTAAACCGTAATCTGCTGGGATATGCCATGAAGAAGCTGACCCTGCGAGAAAAGCAAATCATGGAGATGCGTTTCGGCTTGGTCAGCGGCCGGGAAATGACACAAAAGGAGGTGGCGGACAGGATGGGAATCTCCCAATCTTACATCTCCAGGTTGGAGAAAAAGATCATTATTCGTCTGCAAAAAGAGATACGCAAGCTGGGGTAATACACGTCAGCCCGCCCAATTTGCAAAGCAAATTGATGGCGGACTGGTGCAAGGAAATCACAAATCTCTGATTTGCAGATTTCTACTGCTTTTTCGACAGTATGAAAAAAGACACCGCTGTACATAAATAGTAGCAATGAAGCTTATTTGCTTCAGGGGGCGAACAGGGAAGCGGGGATCTTTGAAATGGCAGCGAAAGTAGAAATCTGTGGCGTAAACACATCCAAATTACCCGTATACAAAGATGCACAAATGAAGGAGATGATAGAAAAGATTAAAAAAGGGGACAGGGAGACAAGGGACGAGTTTATCAGAGGAAACCTGCGGTTGGTCCTATCCGTGATTCAGAGATTCAACAACCGTGGTGAGAACCCAGATGATCTGTTCCAGGTAGGTTGCATCGGCTTGATTAAGGCGTTGGATAATTTTGACACTGCCCATAACGTAAAATTCAGCACCTATGCAGTGCCCATGATTATAGGGGAGATAAGGCGCTACCTGCGAGACAACAATGCTATAAGAGTCAGTCGCTCTTTGCGTGACATGGCCTATAAGGCACTGCAGGCAAAGGAAAGGCTCACCAGTCAGAGCCAAAGGGAACCTACTATTTCAGAGATTGCAAAGGAGCTGGATCTTACCGTAGAGGATGTGGTGCTGGCTCTTGATTCCATACAGGACCCGGTTTCCCTTTTTGAACCGGTATTCCACGACGAAGGAGACGCCCTTTATGTGATGGACCAGGTGAGAGATACGGTGAATACCGACGAAAAGTGGATGGATAATATATCCCTTACGGAAGCCATGAATAAGCTGCCGCAAAGGGAAAGAAGCATACTTTCAATGCGTTTTTTTGAAGGGCGGACTCAGATGGAAGTGGCTGAGGAAATCGGAATCAGCCAGGCTCAGGTAAGCCGCTTGGAAAAGAATGCTCTTAAATATATGCGCAAATATGTATAGAACATGGGGACATCTGTTACGCATCCGGTTGGGGCACAGTTGTCCCCCTATTTTTAATTCTTTACACGTTTTATGTTTTTCTGTTGACACTCTTGTTTGAGGACACTCTCCCATGGTATAAATAAGTTAAATCCCGGGACAAGAACCAGGGAAATACCAAAACATGTTAATGAATTAATGTAAATCGAAAGGAGTATTGATTATGTGTGAGAAGCCCAGATTCTTCATTTGCAAGCATTGTGGCAACATGATTGAAATGGTCAAGAGTTCCGGAGCCCCTATCGTCTGCTGCGGGGATCCCATGACAGAGTTGACAGCCAATACAGAGGAAGCAGCCTACGAAAAGCATATCCCTGAAGTGGCAGTAGACGGAAATAAAGTGGAGGTCACTATAGGAAGCGTTCTTCACCCCATGACGCCGGAACATCACATTGCCTGGATTTATTTGGAGACCAGCAAAGGCCGGCACAGAAAATGCCTTCCAGTTGATGGCGCTCCCAAGACCTGTTTCAGGCTCTGCGACGGGGAAGAGGCTGTTGCTGCCTACGAATACTGCAATCTTCACGGACTTTGGAAAAAAGAAATATAATCAATCGGTTTTCCCTGCTTTTTAATATTTGAAAGGAGTTTTTTCATGGAAAAATACGTATGCACCCCTTGTGGTTATGTTTATGATCCCGCACTGGGAGATCCGGATAACGGCGTAGAGCCCGGAACTGCTTTTGCAGATGTTCCTGAGGATTGGGTATGCCCCGTTTGTGGCGCCCCCAAAAACATGTTCGAAGCAGAATAGATACCAGTCTACTAATATAGGAGGATACTATGAGTATGTTTTGCTATCAGTGCCAGGAGACCGCAAAGGGAACCGGCTGTGAAATAAGAGGCGTCTGCGGGAAGACCGAAGATGTTGCAAAGCTTCAGGATTTACTGATTTATACACTAAAGGGCGTTTCGGAAATCGTTATAAAGGGCAGTCTTGATGTGGCGAAACTTGAAAAAGAGAATCACCAGCTGTTGCGGAGTCTCTTCATGACCATCACCAACGCCAACTTTGACGATGCAGCTATCGAAGCCCAGATAAAGAATATGCTGACGCTTCGGGATGTCCTGAGAGAGAAAGTCTCCTTGGAGAATCTCCATGATGCTGCAGTATTTACGGTGGGATCAAGGGAGGAAATGCTGACGAAAGCATCCTCTGTAGGTGTTCTTTCTACGGAAAATGAAGATGTTCGTTCTCTCAGGGAGCTTGTCATCTACGGGTTAAAGGGAATGGCAGCTTACACCGAGCACGCTTTGAACATCGGAAAAGAAGATACGGCTATTTACGGGTTTATGTACAAAGCACTGGCGGCAACTCTGGACGATAGCCTCTCCGCCGATGATCTGGTGGCTCTGGTTTTGGAAACGGGTAAGTTCGGAGTCGACGCCATGGCCTTGCTTGATGGTGCCAACACTTCCAAGTACGGGACACCTGAGGTTTCCCAGGTAAATATCGGTGTTCGGAAGAACCCGGCCATCCTGATCTCCGGCCACGATTTGACTGATTTGGAACAGTTGCTGGAGCAGACAAAAGGAACGGGAGTAGACGTGTACACTCACAGTGAGATGCTCCCGGCTCATTATTATCCCTTCTTCAAGAAATACGACAATCTGGCAGGGAACTACGGAAACGCTTGGTGGAAGCAGGTAGATGAATTCGGACCCTTCAACGGACCGATCCTCTTTACAACAAACTGCATCGTACCTCCCAGAAAAGAGGAGATCCGTGACCGGATCTTCACCACCGGATCTGCCGGTTATCCCGGTTCGAAGCATATTATTGCTGGTGAGAGCGGAAAGAAAGATTTTTCTCAGATTATTGAGATGGCAAAAAAACTCCCGGCTCCCGAGGAAATCGAAAGCGGCACCATCGTTGGCGGCTTTGCTCACGATCAGGTTTTCGCAGTTGCCGACAAGGTCGTGGATGCGGTGAAATCCGGCGCCATCAAGAAGTTCTTTGTCATGGCCGGCTGCGACGGAAGAATGAAATCCAGAGAATATTATACGGAGTTTGCCAAAGCTCTGCCGGAAGACACGGTCATCCTGACGGCGGGCTGCGCAAAATATCGTTACAACAAGCTGGGCCTGGGTGATATCGGTGGTATCCCTAGAGTCTTGGATGCAGGACAGTGCAACGACTCCTATTCTTTAGCGGTCATTGCCATGAAGCTCCAGGAGGTCTTCGGGCTGGATGACATCAACAAGCTGCCCATCGCCTTCAACATAGCATGGTACGAGCAAAAGGCTGTCATCGTGCTGCTGGCCCTGCTGTATCTGGGTGTGAAGAACATCCATCTTGGACCCACACTGCCCGGATTCCTGTCACCCAATGTTGCAAAGGTTCTTGTAGAGACCTTCGGAATTGCAGGTATCGGAACCGTGGAAGACGACGTGAAACTCTTTATGGAACAATAACAAAACCTGCCACGGGGACAGACCCCGTGGCAGGTTTTTCAGCCAAAGGGACAGACCCCTTGACAGGCTTTCCTGTCAAGGGGTCTGTCCCTTTGGCTTATCTTTCCGGCATTATGCTTAGCGTTTGCCGCTGGCTCCCAGCACATTTTTGATCTTATGTCGGACCATTTCCTTTATGGCATCCCGTGCAGGTCCCAGATACTTTCTGGGATCGAATTCTTCGGGATGTTCTACCAGATACCGGCGGATTTCCGCCGTCATGGCCAGCCTCAAATCCGTGTCGATATTCACCTTGCAGACCCCGTGGCTGGCTGCAGTACGAATCATTTCCTCTGGAACTCCTTTTGCTCCCGGGATGTTTCCGCCAAATCGGTTGCATAACGCCACAAACTCCGGAAGCACCGTAGATGCGCCGTGAAGTACGAGAGGGGTGTGGGGGACCAACTCTCTTATTTTTTCGAGTCGTTGAAAATCCAGAAAGGGATCCCCTTTGAACTTATAGGCTCCGTGGCTTGTCCCGATTGCAATGGCAAGGGAATCCACTCCGGTTCTCTCCACAAACTCCGCGGCTTCATCGGGATCGGTAAAGGTAGCCGAACGGGCGTCCACGTTGACATCGTCCTCAATGCCTGCCAACTTTCCAAGCTCTGCCTCTACTACAACGCCTTTGGCATGGGCATATTCCACCACTTGCCTGGTCAGGGCCACATTTTCCTCAAAAGAATGCTTCGAACCGTCAATCATAACGGAAGTAAAGCCATCGTCCACACATTTTTTGCAGATTTCGAAATCCTCACCGTGGTCCAGATGGAGACAGATGTCCAGATTCGAGTCAAGGATGGCAGCCTCCACTAATTTAAGAAGGTAGGCCGGTCTGGCATATTTTCTTGCTCCTGCGGAGACCTGTAGGATTAACGGCGCTTCTTCCACCTTTGCCGCGTCCACGATTCCCTGTATGATTTCCATATTGTTGACGTTGAAGGCTCCAACGGCATAGTCGCTCTTCAAAGCCTTTGCGAACATTTCTTGGGAAGTAACCAAAGCCATTTCACACACCTCGCATTTCTATCATATTTTAATATGCTGCCTAAATGATAATTTGATTATATAACAGATTGACAAAAACACGAAGGGCTTTTCTATTTTAGGAAAGAGTTTTATTTGTTCCCGGAATCCTTCATGGCGGACAGCACGGGACCCATTGAAGCCATGATTTCCTCCAGATTCCCCAGTTTTTTTACCCCGGACAAGGTGTTTGAGAGGGTATCCACCTGTCGGCTGGGCTTCCCTTCAACTAGGAGACCTTTTACTGCATCCAGAGATTCCTGAATCCGCTCCATAGATGGGAGTTTCCCTTTTGGTTCGGGAACCTTCTGGATCTGGTTGAGGTGATTGATCTTTTGAATGGCGCCGGTTATAGACTGAAGGCGATCTATGGTAAGCTCCATTTTAAAGGTGTCGATATAGGCAGGGCCTTTTGGGAGCCTTGGCATAGGAATAGGCGGCAGGGGTGAATTGTGTTTTCCGCCCCCGGCCCCCAGCAGGAGAACCAAAATGAGGATTGAACCGGGATTCATATGTAACCTCCCAAAACCATAGTCATAGAATAGATTATGATAAATACTTATGTAGCAAAGCATACTGCTTTGCCCCGGATGTATTTATTGTAACGTGGTGTAGCAAGCCGAAAACGGCTTGTGCTTCTATTATAATATGTGAGAAAGGATGGTTAGGTGTATGGATTTGAATCAACAAATGCTTTCAGACCTGGCAGCCCAGCTGGGATTGGAGGAAAGTGCACAGACCGCGGTGAAAACAGCCGTGGATATGGCAAACGGTTATCGGAACAGAAATGAGGATGCCTTAATCGGAGAAGTTCGGGAATTAAAGAGGATTATGAAGACCAGTCCGGAGCAATACCAGAAACAAATCGCGGCGATCAAGACCTTGAGGTCAGTGATGAATGAGGATCAGCAGAGGCGTTTGGACAAAATGATCATGCTTTTAGAAGAGTAAACCACTGGCATTAAATTGTGCCTGTGGGGAATGCCCCTAGGAAACCTCCGACTTTTTGATGCGCTTTCCTTTGTTGCTCATAAAAGTCGGAATCTGTTCAAGGTTTCTACGGGGCATATCCCTCCACGGCGCTTTCGCTACCTGGAATTAGTTGGTTATGATTTGGATAATTTGTGCAGGGGTTGCATTGGACGGAATCTTAAAGCTGCCTGCCTGAAGTTTGGTATCTGCTCCGGCCGCCGTGACCGCATCATAGAAAACCTGTTTGCTGTCAATCAGACCGGAGTCGATGAGAAGCTGGGCAATATCACTGCCATTGGCACCGTATTCGATGTAGATGGAGACCTGCGATGTGGTGGGTTCTCCTGTTGTCTGTTCTCCCACCCCTGCATTGGTTCCGTCGCTATTGACCGGCTCTTGAGCACCTTGGCCCGGGTCTTCCACGCTGTCTGCAGGCTCTTGGCCCTCAGTGGCAGGATTCTCTTCTCCAGGCAAGTCGGCAGGATCATCGGGAACCTCTGCAACTACCTGTCCACCGGGCAGTTGGGCTTGTGCGGCCAGGGAAACCGGATAATCCATGATTACATTGATTCTGGACATAATCAGAAAAGCAGCTGCAGCCACGATGAGTAACGCGACCAGAAGATCATTTTTATCATATATAAAGTCTTTTATCTTATTCATATTACCCTCAACAGACAGGAAGAAAATCCTTCATCGGTTTTCGATGGAAAACGCCTTCTCACGACTGAATATATCACAAATAGCCGGCTTTCTCAAATTACAATTTAATTACTTCCGGCGATAGCTTTTGCCAACGGAAAGCTTATGGTGTATAATGTGTCAATGATAAAGGTAACAATTTCCGCAAATGAGCAAAACCAGCGTTTAGACCGCTTTCTGAAAAAGTATTATCGGAATGCGCCGCTAAGCTATCTTTACAAACTGTTGCGCACCGGAGTAAAGGTCAACGGCAAGCGTGCGGCACAAAATACCAGACTAACTCTGGGGGATGAGATCATCATAGACATTTCCCCCGAAGAAGAAAGCACCTACCTGGTAAGAGAAAAGCCCCGCACATCAAAAAGGCAGTTTCAAATCGTGTATGAGGACGAAAATTTCCTGGTTGCGGCGAAGCCTTATGGTCTGCTGACCCACGGCACTGCGGAAGAGGCAAAAGAAACCTTGGCCAATCAGGTCCTTTCTTATCTTGCGGATACGGGAGCTTATCGCCCGAAGGAAGAGAAGACCTTTGTTCCTTCCCCTGTGAACAGGCTTGACCGAAACACTTCCGGGTTGGTCATGTTCGGAAAGAACGCTGAGACACTCCGCAGCCTCTCTCAAATGCTGCGGGAAAGAGGTTTTATAAACAAATACTACCTGGCCATCGTCCATGGGGAAATGAAGGAACCTCTTCGTCTTGGAGGCAGGATGCAAAAAGATCGGAGGAACAATAAGGTTCGAGTCGCATCGGAGGATCAGGGCCCGGGGAAGTCGATGGAAACCAGGGTCAGACCTTTGAAAACCGCTAAGGGCTGTACCTTGGCGGAAGTAGAGCTTGTGACGGGAAGAACCCACCAGATCAGAGCACACCTGGCTGAGGCCGGCTACCCCGTAGTAGGCGACAGTAAATACGGCGACAGGAAGGCTGACATTCTGCTGGCCCGAAAACTGCCGGCAGAGATGCGGCTGAATGCCCAGTTTCTACACGCTTCCCGACTTGTGTTCACAGACTGCCTTCCGCCGCTTTCCTACATGAAAGGGAAGGAGCTTCTATGTGAGCTACCCCTTCGGCTGAAAGACTTAGAAGCCGAATTGTTTAAGGAATGTGACTGAATCCCCATCGGAAGGGAGATCGTATATGGCGTCGAAAAAAGGAGATAACAGACCCTTTCGGGAAAAATACAAGATCTATTTTGCGGCGGGTATCACTGCCTGGATTATCTTTATGTTCATACACCCGGTCAGCATTACCGGAGAGGCTATGGAACCGGGTTTGCAGGATGGACAGATAGTAATCGTTATGAAAGAAAGATATAAAAGCACTCCACCGGAACTCTTCTCTGTAGTGAACTTTCGCAGGGATTTTGCGGAAGCCGGAGAGGAGGATTCCAATAAAATTCGCCGGGTGGTGGGCATTCCGGGAGATACCATCGAGATTCGAGGAGGTACGCTTTACAGAAACGGGGAAGCGGTGGAAGAGCCCTATGCAGAAGGCAGAATGACACAAGACTATGCCCCGTTGACTCTGGAGGAAGGAGAAATCTTCGTCCTGGGGGATAACCGAGAGAACAGCTACGACAGCAGGCATACAGGGCCATTGAAGATGTCGGACTTGCGGGGGACCTGCAGCAGAGTTGTATGGCCCATCGGTGAATGGGGCAGCATCAAATAGGCAAGAATACCAGAATAGGAGCGAGCGAAGTAAGAAATGAAGCTTTGGATCAGAGATATAGCCATAGCTCTAGTCATAGGGTTGCTGCTGACGCAGCTTGTAAAACCCACCATTGTGAGAGAGCATTCCATGGAATCTACATTGCACGAATACGATTACATAATTCTCAACAGGCAGGCATACCTCTTCAATGAGCCGGAAAGCGGAGACATTATCGTCTTCCACACTGATCTGGTTCAGGCAAACGGAAAGGAAAAGCTTCTGATAAAGCGGATTATCGGAGTCCCCGGAGATCGGATTTCCATCGCTGACGGCAAGGTGTACCGAAACGGGGAGGCCCTGGATGAATTCTACACTCTGGATGGGTACACCGCTTCGGAAATGGAAGAGGTAACAGTTCCGGAGGACAGTCTTTTTGTCATGGGAGATAACCGACAGAACAGCATCGACAGCCGGGACGGTTCGGTTGGGTTTATCCGGATTGACAGCATTTTAGGGAAAGCCACTGTGCGGCTATACCCATTTGACAGAATCGGATTGATTCACTGACCCAATATTTCAGGCGGAAGGAACAGGAATGAAGCGAGTCCTATTTGAATATGGCAAACCCATTTTATTCGCTTTGTTGCTCGCCATATTGATAACCAGCATGATCAAACCTACTTTGGTCCGGGAATACTCCATGTACCCCACCATCGTGCCCTATAGCTATATCATAGTCAACAAGGTCCCTTATATGTTCGGTGAGCCGGCGAGGGGTGAAATCATCGTATTTCGCACGGACATCGATACGGATCACGGGGAAGGCAGAAGGCTGATCAAGCGTGTCATCGGAATCGCCGGAGATGTGATAGAAATTCGGGACGGAACTGTTTACCGAAACGGCCAGGGTCTGGCGGAAGATTACATTAATGAGGGTATCACCCCCGGTGAAATGGAGCCATTCATCGTTTCTCCCGGCCACCTCTTCGTGATGGGGGATAATCGTCCTGTCAGCCTGGATAGCAGAGACGCGGCGGTAGGTGAAGTTCCTCTGGAAGACGTACTGGGACGGGCCGATTTCCGGCTGTTCCCTTTTAATCAGATGGGAGTCATCAGATGAGACAGAAGAAGATTATAGCAAACAACAAAAAAGCCCGGCATGATTACTTTATTGATGAAGTTTATGAAACCGGGATTGTATTGACCGGCACCGAAATCAAATCCATCCGCCAGGGAAAGATCAACTTAAAGGAGAGCTTTGCCAAAATCGAAAACGGAGAAGTTGTGGTCTATCAGATGCACATCAGCCCGTACGAGCAAGGCAACCGCTACAACGTAGACCCGGTGCGGCCAAGAAAACTGCTGCTTCACAAGCAGGAAATCCGTAAACTCATCGGCTATACCACACAAAAGGGACTCACTCTTGTTCCCTTGTCGGTTTACATAGATGAGCGGGGCCGAGCCAAGCTGGAACTGGCC